>DATBUK010000027.1:0-3520 GCA_036516155.1 Yaniella sp. | reverse complement strand
GCACGCGGCGATACGTCAGATCAAAGATATACCGGCCCGCGCGCTGCGCTTTCGCCTCAAAACTGGTGACCGGCCGGGTCTCAAACCGGGGTGCCCAGCCGCCCGTCGTATCAAGGACTTCAGCTTCCGGCATCGGCGCATCGTCGTCGGTACCGCGCACTCGGGCGGCTGTGAGTGGTGAATCCGGTCCCGCTAACCGCCCGGGATGCACGTTCTCAAACGCAGCGTGGGCCTCGGCGACGTCACGCATATGAGCAGCATAGTGCGACCAGTCGGTGGCTAACCGCAACATCCCCCCGTCGGTGAGTACCCGAGCAACCCGGTCCAAGAATTTTGGTTGGATCAGCCGACGTTTGTGATACCGATTTTTCTGCCACGGATCCGAAAAGAACACCCACACCTCCTGAACGGAAGCTTCCGGCAGCATATGATCGAGCACCTCGGGAGCATTGGCTTCGACCATCCGAACATTGGTCACCCCCTCATCGACGACGCGATTCAAGAGCTTGGCGAGACCCGGCCGATACACTTCCACGGCCAAGAAATTTGCCTCCGGATGGGCAAGGGCCCCGGCAAATGTTGACTCGCCATGACCGACGCCAATGTCGACGATGAGCGGTCCCGAGCGGCCCCATACTGCTTCCACATCAAGATAGGAATCCGGAGCGACCGAGGTATCGGCGAATGATCGTGTCACCGGTAGCACGGTGGTGCCCTGGTGGTCCTCCCACAACTTTTGGCGATTTGGTGACATTCCCAGCTCGCGTCGTACGAAGGACACCGGACCTTCCCGCACAATCTTGACCCCATCGGCGGTTTCAACTTTTTGATAGCCCGACGGAACTTCATCGTCGGGGACGTGCCCGGCATGAGGTTTGGACGACGATTGCGGGTTGTGTCGGTCGGTGGGGGGTGTCATAGGCTCGACTTTCTCCAGCACTTGCTGAGCGCACGTGGGACATGTTGGATTTGGGGTTGAAAGTATTACAGTTAAGGATAACTAGTCCCCGAGGGAAGGAAGACTTATGAGCTTGGCTCAGTTGCCGTTACGTTTAACCACCGGTGCGTTTGTGTTGAACTCCGGTATCGGAAAGCTAAACCTGACCACCGAGGAAGCCGAAGGCCTTCAGGAAATGGCGGCCAACGGGGTGCCAGTCTTGGCTGACATGTCGCCAGAAGCGTTCCGTCGGTTTATCGCCATCACAGAAATTGGTGTTGGCGCGTTGCAGTTGATTCCAAAAGTTCCAGGCTGGTTGGCAGGTTCGGCACTGAGTGCCTTTTCTGCGGGATTGCTCAACATGTACCTCAACACTCCTGGGATGACCCAGGAGGACGGCATCCGCCCGACCCAAGAGGGAACCTCTGTTGCCAAAGACAGCTGGATGTTGGGCGCTGGTGCGAGCATGATTGTTGATTCGCTAGTGAACAGTTCGTCGCGTCGGAAGAAGGCCGCCAAACGTCGCGTGGCCAAGATCCAGGACGCCAAAGAACAGAAGGTAGAAGCGATCAACTCGGCTCGCGAAGATCAGCGTAAGGCACTGCAGCAGGCTCGTGAAGCAGTCGCCCAGGAGCGCAAGGCCGCTCGGAAGGCAGCTCGCGGGGGTCCGCAAGGCCGCTTAGCTTCCCGCAGTTCCCTTCACGCTTGAAGAATTACGACGGACGGCGTCGTCGGTGGCATGATCCTGATGCTCCGATGACGCCGTCGTTGCGTGAAATGGGGTCCCCGTGGAAGGGGAATAGTCGGGTTCTGTGACCGCCCAGAAGGTTTCGGCTTCGGTCAGTTGCGGGGTCTTGGTGATGGTGACGGGGTCACCTGTGTGATAGTTGTCGACAATGATCCCGGAAATTCGGCGCCGATTGGCGGCTTCATCATCCAGTTGACGAAGCACCCAGGTGTGCTCGGTCGCCAGTTGCAGTTCGTCAGAGGCAGCGTACCCGGAGGCGAGTTGGCGGGCCCGCAGCAGTTCGGCGTCCCATGCTGCAGCAGCCAACATGACCATAAACGCGACCCATACCATCACGATCACATAGAGCACCCCGTTGACCGTGTTGAAGATCTGTTCAAAGAGCGCAATACGTTCCATCAACCACCCCGTGAACACGATCGCGGTAAATAGTACGAGCACCGTAAATGCCGCGCCACTGCTGATCATTCGATACCGTGGCCGCAGAACATTCGGACCGCGATAAAACGCCTGCGACACCAAGAAAATTAAGACCACGAGGATGAGCGGCCATTTCAGAACGTTCCAGGTCGCGATGGTTTCTTGGGTGAATCCCAACAGTTCGCCCAATCGTCGGGAGAAGTCGCCGCCCAAAATGATCAACAGTAGCAGGGCCAGCGAAGCGATCATGAGCACGAGCGTTTCCAAAAAGACGACGAACCGGAAATACAGGAAGGGACGTCCCTCGCGGGTATCGTAAATCCGGTTCATGGCCCGATGGAAGGCGGCCACGACGTTGGACGCTGAGTACAACGACCCGATCAGCCCCAGAGTCAACGCGACGACGCCGCCCGGTGTCTCAATGAGCCGAAACAACGTCCCGACCACCCAGGGCGCCTCGATTGCGGGGATCAAATCATTGACCAAACCGGCGACGGTCCAGATTGTTTCCTCTGTGAAGTTGATCAGTGACACCATTGAGGTCAGGGCGATGAGCCCCGGCAAGACCGAAAGTAGCAGATAGAACGTCATGGTCGCGGCAACATCCCACACCTGGAGTTCGATCGCGCGGGCCCAAGTGCGCCGAATGACAAACCACAACGTCGGACGGGGATGCTGGTACGTCACCGTCGGGCGCTTCGGGCGCAACTTGGCCAATACTGTGGCCTTGCCACGTTGCGAAGTCGTCATGTCAGCGCTGCCTGAGGTTGCCATGTCATCGAGCTTAGCGTGTGGTCTCCCACACGCTCGATCCCTGAAGTGCTAGTGTCGGGGCGGACAGGCGGTATCGTAGAGGGGTGATGTCTGTGAAACGCCAAGCTGTTCGGCTCGCTGCCCTCAGCGCCCTCGCGGGGATGCTCGTTGTTGGATGCAGTTCTCAGGATGCCGAGGAACCTTCCGAGACCCCCTCTGACGACACTGCTGCGACGGCGACCCCGCCTGCGCCTGAGGTTGATCTTGACCAGTACGCGAGCGCTCTGGTGACCAACCCCGAGTTGATGGGCGTGGCACACGACCCGCCCGTCGAAGGGTTTATCGACGATCCGGTCACGATGTATCTCACGCTCAGCGAATTCGATCCCACGGGCAGCTGTGCGAGCCTACTCGATGAACTGAACTCCTTCACAGCGCCGGCTGTCGGGGGGATTGCCGCTAAATTCCTTCGCGGCGCACCCGCGACTCCGACGAATGAAGCGACTGATAACGGGGAGACCGAATCGGGGGCCGCGGTTGAGGTCATGATTTTTGAAACGGTTGACCTGATTGAACCGATGGCGATCTATCGGGATATCCCTAATGCCTGTGAGACGCTGAGCTCTACCGAAGTTGAGGGAGCCGAAGCGACCTTCACGAAG
>DATBUK010000026.1:0-17889 GCA_036516155.1 Yaniella sp. | reverse complement strand
ATGGAAGTTCGCGAGCTGCTGTCCTCCCAGGACTTCGACGGTGACAACGCTCCAGTCGTTCGCGTTTCCGCTCTCAAGGCGATCGAAGGCGACGAAAAATGGGTCAAGTCCGTTGAAGACCTCATGGACGCTGTTGACGAGTACATCCCAGAACCACAGCGTGACCGTGACAAACCATTCTTGATGCCAATTGAAGATGTCTTCACCATTACCGGCCGCGGTACTGTCGTAACCGGTCGTGCAGAGCGCGGTACCCTCGCGATCAACTCCGAAGTTGAAATCGTTGGTATCAAGGAATCGCAGAAGACCACCGTTACCGGTATCGAGATGTTCCACAAGCAGCTCGACGAAGCATGGGCAGGTGAAAACTGTGGTCTGCTCCTGCGTGGTCTGCGTCGTGAAGATGTTGAACGCGGTCAGGTCGTCGTGGCCCCAGGCTCGATCACCCCGCACACCAAATTCGAAGCAAACGTCTACATTCTGTCCAAGGACGAAGGTGGCCGTCACAACCCGTTCTACTCGAACTACCGTCCTCAGTTCTACTTCCGTACCACTGACGTCACCGGTGTTATCACCCTGCCAGAAGGTACCGAAATGGTCATGCCAGGTGACACCACCGAGATGAGCGTTGAACTGATCCAACCAATCGCGATGGAAGAGGGCCTCGGCTTCGCCATCCGTGAAGGTGGACGTACCGTTGGTTCCGGTCGTGTAACCAAGATCATCGAGTAAGACGATCAAACCTTCGCAGGTCTAGCAATCCGCTAGCCCGCAGAAAACCCCCGGTCTGAACAGACCGGGGGTTTTTCGTTTTCAAACATGGTTATAGAGAGCCCGCACAGACACCCACCGGTCGAGCAGCTGCAGACAGCGACGAAAATTGCTAGGCTATACGGGCGGTATCAAACGCCCAAGGCGAAGATACCCCTGGCGTTCGATTCGCAATGCGCCGGAATTTCTGTCATAATAGACAGGTTGCTCAAAACAACTGTGCCTAGAAGTCGGTCATTTGGCTTCAGGCACGTGACGCGTGAGCGCACAAACATCAACTTCACAGACACAGCAAGGCCGTGTCTGGACTAATATATCTTGATGGTCTCATCTGGCCGAGGAACCCGTTTACGGATTCGACCTTATGAGCGAAAACAATACATGAACAGCCAATGCTGTCGTCATGTTCACAGGGACAGGTACTCAACTAGTACGGAAATGAGGCAGACGCCATGGCGGGACAAAAAATCCGCATCCGGCTGAAGTCGTATGATCACGAAGTGATCGACACTTCAGCGCGGAAGATCGTTGACACGGTCACACGCGCAGGCGCACAGGTAGTAGGACCGGTTCCGCTACCTACTGAAAAGAATGTGTTCGCCGTGATCCGTTCTCCGCACAAATACAAAGATAGTCGTGAGCACTTTGAAATGCGGACTCACAAACGTCTTATCGACATCGTAGACCCAACTCCGAAGGCTGTTGATTCGCTGATGCGCCTCGACCTGCCAGCGGACGTCAACATTGAAATCAAACTCTAAGCTAGGGAGGTGCTGAGAGAACTATGACCACATCCCAAAAAAATATTAAGGGACTGATGGGCACGAAGCTCGGCATGACCCAGGTATGGGACGAGAACAACAACCTCATTCCCGTGACTGTGGTTCAGGCTGAGCCTAACGTAGTGACCCAGCTTCGTAATGAAGAAGTTGACGGTTACACTGCCGTCCAAATCGCTTACGGTGCAATCGATCCCCGTAAAGTCACCAAACCACTGGTCGGACACTTCGACAAAGCCGGTGTCACACCGCGTCGTCATCTTGTCGAAATCCGTACCGCTGACGTCGCTAACTACGAACTCGGCCAGGACCTGACCGTCGAACAGTTTGAAGTAGGACAGAAAATTGATGTCACTGCTCAATCTAAAGGTAAAGGCTTCGCCGGCGCCATGAAGCGCCATAACTTCGGCGGCTCCTTCGCATCCCACGGTGCCAAAAAGAACCACCGTAAACCCGGTTCCGTCGGTGGCGCTGCCACCCCCGGTCGTGTGTTCAAAGGCAAAAAACTTCCAGGCCGGATGGGCAACGTCAAAACAACCACTCAGAACCTCACTCTGCACGGTATCGATGCAGAGAACAACCTGCTGCTCATCAAAGGTGCAGTACCTGGCCCACGCGGTCGCGTTGTTCTGGTTCGCGATGCAGTGAAGGGAGCCTAGCACATGGCTGTCAAGAAAGTATCGGTGGATCTACCAGCTGAACTCTTCGACGTTGAAGCAAATGTTGCTCTCATGCACCAGGTTGTCAACGCACAGCTTGCTGCAGCACGTCAAGGAACTCACTCGACGAAAACTCGCGCTGAAGTTTCCGGCGGTGGACGCAAACCGTTTCGTCAAAAAGGTACCGGTCGCGCTCGTCAGGGCTCGATCCGTGAACCACAGATGACCGGCGGTGGTATCGCCCATGGTCCACAATCACGCGATTACTCGCAGCGTACCCCGAAAAAGATGAAAGCAGCAGCGCTGCGCGGAGCCCTATCTGACCGCGCGCGGAACGGCCGCATTCATGTGATCGAAACGCTGATCGCTCAAGACACTCCGTCAACGAAAGCTGCTAAAGCCGCTCTGGCCGAAGTACAGAATGAACGTCGGAATTTCCTTGTCGTAATCGACCGCTCCGACGACGTCGCAGCACTGTCAACTCGTAACCTGCAGCATGTGCACACGTTGTATGCTGATCAGCTCAACACCTACGATGTGTTGAAAGCTGACGACGTGGTCTTTACCAAGCCTGCATACGACGCCTTCGTGGCCGCTGCAAGCGCCAAATAGGAGGAGACCACATGGCTACCAACATCGAGAAGAACCCCCGCGACGTGATCCTAGCTCCCGTCGTGAGCGAAAAGAGCTACGCGGACATGGACGAAGGTCGTTACACCTTCCTCGTGGATCCGCGCTCCAATAAGTCTGAAATCAAATTGGCGATCGAGAAAATCTTCGACGTCAAAGTGTCTTCAGTCAACACCATGAACCGCGAGGGTAAGCGTCAGCGTACCCGCTTCGGATACGGCAACCGCAAAGCTACCAAGCGCGCAGTTGTCACTCTGAAGGAAGGTTCCATTGACATCTTCGGAGGTCCGGCTCTCTAAGCCGGAGACCACTTAATCGAGGAATATATTTATGGCAATTCGTAATTACAGACCGGTTACCCCGGGCCAGCGTGGCTCATCGGTATCCGAGTTCACCGAAATCACCCGAAATGCGCCAGAACGGTCACTGCTGCGTCCACTGACAAAAACCGGTGGCCGCAACAACCTTGGTCGCATCACATCCCGCCACCGCGGTGGTGGCCACAAGCGCCAGTACCGCTTGGTCGACTTCCGTCGTCGCGACAAGGACGGCGTACCGGCAAAAGTCGCACACATCGAGTACGACCCAAACCGTACGGCCAACATCGCACTGTTGCACTATGTCGATGGCGCCAAGCGCTACATCTTGGCTCCTGCTCGTTTGCAGCAGGGCGACATGGTTGAGTCCGGCCCAAACGCCGACATCAAACCCGGCAACAACCTGCCGTTGCGCAACATCCCACTGGGTACCGTCGTCCACGCAGTGGAACTACGCCCAGGTGGAGGAGCCAAACTGGCACGTTCGGCTGGTGCCTCAATCCAGCTGGTAGCACGCGACGCAAAGCACGCACAGCTGCGCCTACCATCCGGTGAAATCCGCAACGTAGACATTCGCTGCCGCGCGACCGTTGGTGAAGTCGGCAACGCCGAACAGATCAACATCTCCTGGGGTAAAGCCGGCCGTATGCGCTGGAAAGGCGTACGTCCGCAGACCCGCGGTGCAGCAATGAACCCGGTAGATCACCCACACGGTGGTGGTGAAGGCCGTACTTCTGGTGGACGTCACCCGTCCAACCCGAACGGTAAGAAGGAAGGCCGCACTCGCCGTCCGAAGAAGGCGAGCGAACAGTACATTGTGCGCCGTCGTCCGAAAAGCAAGAAGAATCGATAGGAGCTGATCTCAGATGCCACGCAGCCTGAAGAAGGGCCCCTACGTAGATCAGCACTTGTACCTCAAGGTTCTTGCTGAGAACGATAAGGGCACCAAAAACGTTATCCGAACCTGGTCACGTCGTTCGATGATCATCCCGGACATGCTGGGTCACACCATTGCAGTCCACGATGGTCGCAAACACGTACCGGTGTTCATTACCGAATCCATGGTCGGACACAAACTGGGAGAATTCGCGCCAACGCGTACCTTCCGCGGCCACTCCAAGGACGACCAGAAAGGCCGCCGCTAGTAGCGGCTGGCTGATCTTTAGAGAGGATTAAGCAATGGAAGCCAAGGCAATTGCACGCTACTTGCGTGTTACGCCAATGAAGGCCCGGCGCGTCGTCGACCTTGTTCGTGGTAAGCAAGCGAATGAAGCCCTGGCCATCTTGAAGTTCGCCCAGCAGGGCGCATCAGATCCGGTCTACAAGGTACTCGCATCAGCGGTATCAAACGCCCGGGACAAAGCAGACCGTGAAGGCCTGGCCTTCAACGAGGAAGAACTGTACGTCAGTGAAGCCTTCGTTGATGAAGGCCCAACCATGAAGCGCTACCGCCCACGCGCTCAGGGACGTGCCTTCCAAATTAACAAGCGCACCAGCCACGTCACCATGGTTGTTGCGATCGATGAAGATCAGAAAGGTGGGACCAACTAAATGGGTCAGAAAATTCACCCACACGGCTTCCGCCTCGGCATTACCAAAGACCACGTATCTCGTTGGTTCGCCGATTCCAACGTCGAAGGTCAGCGCTACAAAGATTTTGTCAAAGAAGACGTCAAAATCCGTAGCCTACTCGAAGACGGCATGGAACGCGCTGGTATTTCCAAAGTTGAGATCGAACGTACCCGTGACCGTGTCCGCGTAGACGTGCACACTGCTCGCCCAGGTATTGTCATCGGTCGCCGTGGTGCAGAAGCTGATCGCATTCGCCGTGATCTTGAAAAGCTCACTGGCAAGCAGATCCAGCTCAACATTCTAGAAGTCAAAAAACCAGAAACCGATGCGCAACTGGTAGCACAAGGTGTGGCCGAACAGCTCACCGCACGTGTGGCATTCCGCCGCGCAATGCGTCGCTCCATCCAGTCAGCAATGCGCGCAGGCGCCGAGGGTATCCGTATCCAGGTATCCGGTCGTCTGGGCGGTGCCGACATGGGTCGTACCGAGTTCTACCGTGAAGGTCGTGTGCCACTGCACACCCTGCGCGCCAACATCGACTTCGGTAAGTTCGAAGCCAAGACCACCTACGGCCGTATTGGCGTCAAGGTATGGGTCTACAAAGGCGACTACACCGATCAAGAATTGGCTGCCCAGGAAGCCGCTGCCCCATCCGGTCGCGGTGGACGTGGTGGACGCGGTGGATCACGCCGTCGTCGCGGTGGTGCCCCACAGGGTGCCCGCGCAGGCGCACAAGGAGGCCAAGGCTAATGCTTATCCCACGTCGCGTAAAATATCGCAAACAGCACCGTCCCGGCCGCAAAGGTATGGCCAAAGGTGGCACCGAAGTAGCCTTCGGTGAATGGGGACTGCAAGCGACCACCCGCGCCTACGTAACGAACCGTCAGATCGAGGCAGCTCGTATTGCCATGACTCGTTACATCAAACGCGGTGGTCACGTCTGGATCAACATTTTCCCAGACCGTCCACTGACCAAAAAACCAGCCGAAGTTCGCATGGGTTCAGGTAAAGGTTCCCCAGAATTCTGGGTAGCCAACGTCAAACCTGGCCGCATCATGTTCGAACTGTCTGGTGTCAGTGAAGAGGTCGCCCGCGAAGCTCTCCGTTTGGCCGCACACAAGCTGCCACTCAAAGCTCGCATCGTACGCCGAGAGGGTGGTGAATAACCATGGCACTAGGTTCACCAGAACTATCAACCGATGCTCTGGACGGTTTCGACAACGCACGTCTGCGTGAAGAACTCGAAAAAGCCAAAGCTGAGTTATTCAACCTGCGCTTCCAAGCGGCCACCGGTCAGCTTGAAAACTCCGGTCGGATCAAGATCGTCAAACGCGATGTCGCACGCATTATGACTGTGCTTCGCGAACGCGAACTTGGCATCCGCGAAGAAGTTGAAGCCAGCGAAGAAGACATCAAAGACAAAAAGAAAAGCCGCAAGTAGGCTGAGGAGGAATCACAGTGACTGAGTCTGTTGACACCGCAGCCGCTCCAGAGCGTAACTATCGCAAAACACTGCGTGGAGTAGTTGTCTCCGACAAGATGGACAAAACCATCGTCGTCGAAATCGAATACTTCAAACAGCACGCCCTGTACGGCAAAATCATGCGCCGGACCAAACGCGTCAAGGCCCACGACGAAGAAAACACCGCCGGTATCGGTGACAGTGTCCGTCTAGCCGAGACCCGTCCACTTTCCAAAGGAAAGCACTGGCGTCTCACCGACATCGTAGAACGCGCCAAATAAACCGCGCGCTCCACAGCACAGCATCCGCATCAGACACCTGGTGCGGATGTTGTGTTTAACAAAGATTCCTTGCAAAAGCCAGCGGTGGGGCGGAGTGGCGCACAACGATTTTTCAAAACAACCTAGTATGAGGTAACATGTTGTAGCTGTGCCCTTTTCATAGCCCGGCCATCCACCGAGCATCTGACGAAAAGTCAGCACAGCTTCTTGCACAAACGTGCCTCGGCCTCGGCTCAAAAGCACTGTGTGAGTGAAGAGCCTCTGAGTGCAGCTTCACCACATATGTCTCACCTAGTCGGGGGTAAGCACAGCAAGAATATTTCCATGACCGTTCCGCAAGGCTCGGCCCAACCGAGGGATGAGAACCAGCGAGACAAGCAGGAGTAAGCAAGTGATTCAACAGGAATCGCGGCTCAAAGTTGCCGACAACACCGGTGCGAAAGAAATTCACACCATCCGTGTTCTCGGTGGCTCAGGACGCCGCTATGCATCCATCGGCGACGTTATTGTCGCCACCGTCAAAGATGCCATCCCAGGCGGCGCCGTCAAAAAAGGCGATGTCGTCAAAGCCGTAGTGGTCCGTACCAAGAAATCGGTACGCCGCTCCGATGGCTCCTATATCCGATTCGATGAGAACGCAGCCGTCATCCTCCGTCAGGATAACGAACCGCGCGGTACCCGTATCTTCGGCCCAGTTGCCCGTGAGCTACGCGATAACCAGTTCATGCGTATCGTATCGCTGGCACCGGAGGTGATTTAATCCATGGCAAAGATCAAAAAAGACGATCTCGTACAAGTTCTATCAGGTAAAGACCGCGGCAAACAGGGCAAAGTCCTTCGCGTGCTTCCCAAAGAAGATCTTGTCCTTGTTGAAGGCGTCAACCGTGTGACCAAGCACGTCCGCGCTGGCCAAGGCTCAGACGGTGCAACCGAAGGTGGACGGGTAGAAGAAGAAGCGCTGCTGCATATTTCAAAAGTCGCAGTCGTAGACCCCGAAACTGAAAAGCCAACCCGCGTCGGCTACCGCTTTGAAGAAGTCGAAGAAGATGGCGTCACCAAGACCGTCAAGGTCCGTTATGCCAAGGCCTCTGGAAAGGAGCTGTAATGACACAGGTATCTGAGAACGCAGCCTCCAAGGTCACTCCACGTCTCAAGACCAAGTACCGTGACGAAATCAAAGCCGAACTCCAAGAGCAGTTCGACTACGCCAACGTCATGCAGGTACCAGGATTGGAAAAGATCGTGGTCAACATGGGTGTCGGTGAAGCCGCACGTGACTCCAAAGTCATTGACGGTGCCATCCAAGACCTCACCCTGATCACCGGTCAGAAACCACAGATCTCCCGCGCAAAGAAGTCCATCGCACAGTTCAAACTGCGCGAGGGCATGCCCATCGGCGCCCACACGACCCTGCGTGGCGACCGTATGTGGGAATTCCTGGACCGTCTGGTCACTTTCGCACTGCCACGTATCCGTGACTTCCGCGGCCTGAGCCCACGCCAGTTTGACGGCAACGGCAACTACACTTTCGGTCTGTCCGAACAGTCCGTGTTCCACGAAATCGATCAAGACAAGATCGACCGTGTCCGCGGTATGGATATCACCGTCGTCACCACCGCTAAATCTGACGAAGAAGGCCGTGCACTACTGCGTGCGCTGGGCTTCCCCTTCAAGGCAGACCAGTAATCCAACTACGTTATAGGTCCTGCTCCGGTGTACCGGTTCAGGAAACCACAACGAGAAAAGGCTAAAGCCACATATGAGTATGACCGATCCCGTCGCAGACATGTTGACCCGTCTGCGCAACGCTAACTCGGCGCATCACGATACCGTGAGCATGCCGTCTTCGAAACTGAAGACCGGCGTCGCCGAAATCCTCAAAAACGAAGGCTACATCCAAGACTGGAAAGAAGTCGACGCACGCGTAGGTAAAGACCTCGTACTGGAACTGAAATTCGGTCCACAGCGTCAGCGCTCCATCGCCGGCCTTCGCCGCATCTCCAAACCAGGACTGCGCGTCTACGCCAAATCCAATAACCTGCCACACGTGCTGGGCGGACTTGGCATTGCCATCCTGTCAACATCATCCGGTCTGCTAACTGACCGTCAAGCAGCTTCGAAAGGTGTGGGTGGGGAAGTCCTCGCCTACGTCTGGTAACAGAAAGGAAGGGAAACAATGTCACGTATTGGAAAGCTTCCGATCACCGTACCTTCCGGCGTAGAAGTTGCCATCAACGGCTCTGACGTGTCCGTCAAAGGACCCAAAGGTGAGCTGGGGATGACCATCAGCGGCCCGATCGAGGCCAAAGTTGAAGACAACATCATCACCGTCACCCGCCCGGATGAAGAACGCGAATCTCGTTCGCTCCACGGCCTGACCCGTACCCTCATCGATAACATGATCGTTGGCGTCACCGAAGGCTACACCAAGAAATTGGAACTGCACGGTACCGGCTACCGCGTACTGGCCAAAGGAAACGACCTCGAGCTGCAACTGGGCTTCTCCCACAGCATCGATGTAGCCGCCCCAGAAGGCATTGACTTTGCCATCGAGGGCAATACGATCACCGTGTCAGGTATCGATAAACAACTTGTCGGCGAAACTGCCGCCAACATCCGTAAGCTGCGCGTTACCGAACCTTATAAGGCCAAGGGTATCCGCTACGAGGGTGAGAAAATCCGCCGCAAGGCCGGAAAGGCAGGTAAGTAATGTCAACTGTCAGTATCAAAGGCAAAGGCAAAAACGCTGCCCGCCGTCGCCGTCACGCACGTGTACGCAAACGGATCCAGGGTACCGCTGCACGCCCACGGCTCATTGTGAACCGTTCAGCACGCCACATTTTTGCCCAAGTCATCGACGACGAAGCCGGTGTCACGCTCGTCTCCGCCTCCACTATGGAAGCAGACCTACGCGGCCTGGACGCCGAAAAAACTGAAAAAGCTCGTAAAGTGGGCGAAATGATTGCACAGCGCGCAACCGACGCGGGTGTGACTCAGGTGGTCTTCGACCGTGCCGGTCACAAATACCACGGACGCATTGCCGCTGTTGCTGACGGCGCACGGGAAGGTGGACTGAAGCTGTGACCGAAGCAAACAACGAAAAAGATACACAGGCAACCGACACAACCGAAGAGACTGTCTCGGAAACCTCGCAGGGCTCCGACAGCCAGACCACCGAACGTCAAGAACGTAGTGGCCGTGGTGCACGTCGTGGCCAAGGCGGCCAGGGCCAGCGCTCCGAACGCGGTGAACGTGGTGGTCGCCGCGGGGGTGGCCGTGACGACAACCGCGATCAGTTCTTGGAACGCGTTGTCACGATCAACCGTGTCGCTAAAGTGGTCAAAGGTGGACGCCGTTTCGCCTTTACCGCCCTCGTCGTGGTCGGCGATGGCGAAGGCATGGTCGGTGTCGGCTACGGCAAGGCGAAGGAAGTACCAGCAGCCATTGCCAAGGGTGTCGAAGAAGCTAAGAAGAACTTCTTCCGCGTCCCACTGGTTGGCACCACGATTCCCCACGTCTCCCAGGGTGAGGATGCTGCAGGCGTTGTCTTGCTGCGTCCAGCATCCCCAGGTACCGGTGTTATCGCGGGCGGCCCAGTCCGTGCGGTTCTCGAGGCTGCAGGCATCAACGACGTCCTGTCGAAATCCATGGGCTCGGCAAACGCGATCAATATCGTGCGCGCTACCGTCGACGCACTGCGTCAGCTGGAAGGCCCAGAAGAGGTCGCAGCTCGTCGTGGTCTGCCGGTCGATGAAGTCGCTCCAGCATCCATGCTCCGCACGTTGGCTGAGGCCCGTGCAAAGCGTGCTGAAGAAAAGGCAGGTGCGTAAGCATGTCGAATTTCGAAGCAACACGCAAAAACCTTGCGCCATCCGACGCAACCCTGACTATCACCCAGGTACGCTCGGCCATCGGTCGCAAACCACAGCATGTTGACACCCTACGGTCACTGGGTCTGCGCGGTATCGGTAAATCCGTGACCCGTAAAGCCGACGCCGTCACCGTGGGCATGGTCAACGCCGTGTCCCACTTGGTAAAGGTCGAGGAGGTCGACTAATGGCTGAAGAACAACAAGACGCGCTGAAACTTCACGACCTACGTCCCGCAAAAGGCGCCAACAAGCGCAAGCTGCGTTACGGTCGTGGTGAAGGCGGTAAGGGCGGTAAGACCGCTACCCGCGGTACCAAGGGCACATACGCTCGCAACAAGGTACCTGCAGGTTTCGAAGGTGGCCAGCTACCGCTGCACATGCGCCTTCCAAAACTGCGCGGTTTCAAAAACCCCGCCAAAATCAACTACCAGGTTGTCAACCTCGACAAACTGACCGAAGCCTACCCAGAAGGCGGCGACGTCACCGTTGCTGACCTCGTGGAAAAAGGCCTGGTTCGCAAGAATCAGCCGGTCAAAGTTCTTGGCTCTGGCGACATCTCGGTGGCCGTCAACGTCACCGCAGATGCGTTCTCCAAATCGGCAGTCGAAAAGATTGCTGCCGCCGGAGGAACAACCACAACCGCCTAAAACCGTCGCATATTGAACGGTGAAAAGCTCATGCGGCCCTCGACCTGACGCGTCTTGTCACAGGTCGAGGGCCGCATGTTTTAACGTTAGAATTCTGATCGTGCCTAGAATAGGCACAGCTGTGTACATACGATCCCCACTCGGTCGGATCTCAAAGAAAGTGCGGTCTCGCACTACTGTCAGGAGGACACTTGTTCAGCACGATAGCCAGGGTTTTTAAAACCCCCGATCTGCGGACCAAGATCCTATTTACACTAGGTGTCATTACTATCTACCGGATCGGTGTGTTTATCCCCGCCGCGGGAGTAGATTACGGCAACGTGCAAATGTGTCTGGCCCAAGGTGATACCACCGGAGGCCTATACTCCTTCGTTAACATGTTCTCCGGGGGAGCCCTTCTTCAGGTCTCGATTTTTGCGCTCGGGATCATGCCCTACATCACCGCAGCGATCATCACCCAATTGCTGCGGGTCGTCATCCCAGCTTTCGAACGTCTTCAAAAAGAAGGCCCCGAGGGCCAAGCCCGTTTGACGCAGTACACCCGTTACCTGACAGTCGGACTCGCACTGCTCAACGCAACCACAATTGCCACCCTGGCCCGATCCGGGGCGCTACTGAACTGTAACGTCTCCCTGTTGACCGATGACGGGATCTGGACGACCTTGCTGCTGGTTCTGACCCTGGCCATGGGTGCCATTGTCATTATGTGGATGGGTGAACAAATCACCGAACGCGGTGTCGGGAACGGCATGTCGCTGATGATCTTCGTATCGATTGCCGCTGGTTTCCCAGCAGGTCTTGGAGCAATCTGGCAGACCCAGGGCTGGCGCATTTTCGGCCTGGTCATGGTCATCGGCGTCTTAGTCATGATGCTGATCGTGTTCGTAGAAGACTCCCAGCGACGTATTCCTGTCCAGTATGCTCGCCGCCAGATTGGCCGACGCACCGTCGGATCGACGACGACCTATATTCCAATCAAGGTCAATATGGCCGGCGTTATCCCGGTCATCTTCGCATCCTCAATTCTGATGCTGCCCCAGATCCTCATCGAGTTCAATATGCCCACCGATGGGTCCGAACCAGCAGGATGGGTCGTCTGGCTGCAGCAGTACTTCGGTACCGGTACACACCCGCTGTACATGATCGTGTTCTTCTTCATGACGATCTTCTTCACGTACTTCTATGTGACCATCACGTTCAATCCGCAAGACGTGTCCGACAATATGAAACGCCAGGGCGGGTTCATCCCAGGTGTTCGCGCTGGTCGCCCCACCGTGCAGTACCTGGAATACGTGATCTCCCGGGTGACCTTTGTTGGTGCCCTCTACCTCGGCCTGATCGCGATGTTGCCGTTGATCGCATTCGTGCTGATCGGTGCTGACCAGAACTTCCCATTCGGTGGTACATCTATCCTCATTATGGTTGGTGTAGCCTTGACCACAATTAAACAGATCGACGCACAAATGGAACAGCGCCACTACGAGGGCTTGCTCCGCTAAGCTGAGACCAGAACCCAGACCCCGAACAAGGACAGGACAACACATGACACGTTTGCTCATCATGGGCCCTCCAGGGTCAGGCAAGGGCACGCAAGCTGCGCGCATTGCCGATAAGATGGCCATCCCGGCGATCTCAACCGGAGACATCTTCCGCTATAACGTCAAAGAGCTGACCGAGCTCGGCAAAGAAGCAAAACGCTATCTCGACGCCGGCGACTTTGTCCCAGACGATGTCACCAACCGAATGGTCAAGGACCGTCTCAACCAATCAGATGTTGCAAACGGTTTCTTGCTCGACGGCTACCCGCGCACCACCGGTCAGGTCGAGGCCTTAGAAAAAATCTTGCAAGAAAAAGATGAGGCTCTGACCGCGGTTTTGGTCCTCGAAGTGCCCGACGAAGAGATTCTCGAACGTTTGCTGGCACGTGCGGCGACCGAAGGCCGTTCCGATGATAGCGAAGAAGTCATCAAACACCGCCTGGAGCTTTATCACCAAGAGACCGCAGACTTGATCGAGTCCTACGTTGACCGCGGCATTGTCGGACGAGTCGATGGCACCGGTGCCATCGATGACGTGACCGAACGCCTGCTGCAGACCATTTACAACATTCGCGCTCGCACCGGCACACTGCCGGTGATTAAGCGACGCAACGATAGCTAAGCGACGTCATACCTGAGAAAAACCGACCCGGCCTCCGGGTCGGTTTTTCGTTCAAGAACAGCGGTACCGGTTGGTACAGCTGAGACAGTCACACTATGCTTAGCAATTGGCCACAATCAGGTCACAGCCGTTGATGGCGGCGTGACGACGGGAAGACAAAGGTAGACGCAACACATATGAGACGTCGTATTGAACTGAAAACAAATGCCCAGATGTCGATCATGCACCAAGCCGGGCTGATTCTGCATCAAGGACTCGACGCCGTCGTTGCAGCAGCACAACCCGGTGTCACCACCAACCAGCTTGATCAGGTCTTCCGCGAAGTCCTGGCCGAACACGGCGCCACATCAAATTTTCTCGGCTACCACGGTTTTCCTGCCACCATCTGTACCTCCGTCAACGACGAGGTCGTGCACGGGATCCCCTCGGATCGTGTCCTGCAAGACGGCGATATCATTTCCGTCGATGCCGGAGCAGTCGTGGACGGCTGGCATTCGGATTCGGCTCGCACAGTCTTGGTCGGCAATGTCGACGCCGCAGACCGTAGGCTCTCTGAGATTACCGAAGCCGCTATGTGGGCCGGTATCGCGGCTTATGCCAAAGCCAAACATGTTGGCGAAATCGGCAACGCGATTGAAGACTATGTGCGGGCGCAACCCGGTGAATCATATGGAATCTTAGAAGACTATGTCGGCCATGGGATTGGCTCGGCGATGCACCAAGCGCCAGATGTCTTCAACTATCGTTCAGGTATGCGCGGTCCACGAATCAAAGCCGGCATGGTCTTGGCGATCGAACCGATGCTGGTTCGGGGAAGTATTGACACGAAAACCCTAGATGACGACTGGACAGTTGTGACCACAGACGGAGCGAACGCCTCCCAGTGGGAACACTCGGTGGCTCGGCACAATGAAGGGATCTGGGTTATCACCGCGCCGGATGGGGGAGCGGCAGGGCTTGCTCCCTTTGGTGTCACCCCGGTCCCAATCCCACAGAACTAGCGCTGTGTCAAGACTGCTTGGCATTATTTGACCAAATGCGCTAACATAGATCTTTGGCTGTTTCTGCCTGGAGGTTTCGGTGTGTCCGAAACATTTGGGTCAGATATGCAGTGCATTAACACAGGCTTTTGTGATTGCCATGGTCGATATCGATACATCGCGGTGACAGAAGATAACAGATTGTGGAGGACATGGCTAAAAAAGAAGGCGTCATTGAAGTTGAAGGAACCGTTTCAGAAGCGTTACCGAACGCGATGTTCCGGGTCCGGCTAGATAACGACCACATTGTGCTTGCCACCATTTCCGGCAAAATGCGTCAACACTACATTCGCATCTTGCCAGAAGACCGTGTGGTGGTCGAGCTTAGCCCATACGACCTCGAACGAGGCCGTATTGTCTACCGCTACAAATAAACCTATCCACCACTGGAACGCTCAAGGAGGAACCCTGTGAAGGTTCAGCCAAGCGTGAAGCGGATCTGCGATGACTGCAAGGTCATTCGCCGCCACGGCAATGTCATGGTGATCTGCTCTAACCCACGCCACAAACAGCGCCAGGGCTAACACCCAGCGCATTGCAATGAGGCTCAGAAACTGAGCCGCGGCAACACAGAGCACTGTCTCAACCTTCGGACAAGGCAAAGGCCGAAGACTTACCCGCCAAGTATGGACACTGTCTGGGATGTGTCGAGTTCTTCACATCCCGCAATGCACCGCTTGGCCGGATCAATTCCCGGGTAAGGACGTGTTGTCGAAGACCTTTGTCATAAAGAACAGGAGAACGGCCATATGGCACGTCTAGCAGGCGTTGATATTCCACGTGAAAAGCGTGTCGTCATCGCTCTCACCTACATTTATGGTGTTGGCAACAGCCGCGCAGTCCAGATTTTGGATGCGACCGGCGTTGACGCGAATACTCGCGTCAAAGATCTTACTGATGACGAAATGGTGAAACTGCGCGACTACATCGAAGGCAACCTTCAAGTCGAAGGTGACCTCCGCCGTGAAGTTGCAGCAGACATTCGTCGCAAAGTCGAAATTGGTTCTTACCAAGGTCTGCGCCACCGTCGTGGTCTGCCAGTCCGCGGTCAGCGCACCAAAAACAACGCACGTACCCGCAAGGGCCCGAAGAAGACTGTTGCAGGACGCAAGAAGTAATTTCTCGTCCCACCACATATTTACTAATCCAAGCTTTTTGTAGGAGAGCATTCTATGGCAAAGCCACGCGGTGCGGCCCCACGTAAGGGACGTCGCTCCAAGAAGAATATTACTCAGGGCCAAGCCCACATTAAATCAACCTTCAACAACACCATCGTTTCAATCACCGATACGACTGGTGCTGTCATCTCCTGGGCATCTGCCGGAGAGATGGGTTTCAAAGGTTCCCGTAAATCGACCCCGTTTGCTGCTCAAACAGCGGCTGAGCATGCTGCCAAGCGCGCCCAGGAACACGGGCTGCGCAAAGTTGACGTATTCGTCAAAGGCCCTGGCTCCGGTCGCGAAACCGCGATTCGTTCGCTGCAGGCCGCCGGTCTGGAAGTTGGCTCCATTTCGGATGTCACCCCAGTCGCACACAACGGTGCACGCCCGGCCAAACGTCGTCGCGTCTAAGGCTTTTGAGCACACCGCAACCAGGTTGACAGCCATGTTGACCACCGGATGCGGAAAATCCCAGAAATAATTTCCATCGTTTCCCCCAACTGCGCGTATCAAATGGCGGATCGCGCCGAAAGGAAATGTCAGTGCTCATTGCACAGCGCCCCACGTTGACTGAAGAACCCGTATCCGAAACCCGTTCCCGGTTCGTTCTCGAACCACTAGAACCAGGTTTCGGTTATACCATCGGAAACTCACTGCGTCGTACCCTGCTGTCATCGATTCCAGGTGCCGCTGTCACCTCGATTCGGATTGATCAGGTACTCCACGAGTTCACCACCATTCAGGGTGTTAAAGAAGACGTTACTGAAGTTGTCCTCAACGTCAAACAACTGTCGGTTTCATCGCACCACGATGAACCAGTCGTTGCGTACCTGCGCAAGCAGGGACCAGGTGTCGTCACCGCAGCTGACATCACACCACCTGCAGGTGTGGAGATCCACAACCCGGATCTGCATATTGCGACCCTCAACGAAAAGGGCAAATTCGACATGGAGCTGACCATCGAGCGTGGTCGCGGCTATGTCACCGCTGCACAGAACAAATCCCCAGATGCAGAAATCGGTCGTATCCCGGTTGACTCCATCTATTCACCAGTTCTGGTGGTCACGTTCAAAGTTGATGCAACTCGTGTCGAGCAGCGCACCGACTTCGACAAGCTGACCATCGATGTGGAAACCAAACCATCCATGGCGCCCCGTGATGCTCTGGCCTCAGCTGGTTCCACCCTGGTTGAACTCTTTGGTCTGGCACGCGAGCTCAACGTCGAAGCAGAAGGTATCGAAGTCGGTCCATCGCCGGTCGATACCAGCGTGGCAGCCGACCTGGCCCTGCCTGTTGAAGACCTGGAACTGACCGTTCGGTCCTACAACTGCCTCAAGCGTGAAGGCATCAACACCGTTGGTGAACTTGTGGCACGTTCCGAAACCGATCTGATGGATATTCGCAACTTTGGTGCCAAATCCATCGACGAAGTCAAAGAGAAGCTAGACGAACTTGGTCTGTCGCTCAAAGATAGCGGCCCGGGTAACTTCGACTCGCCCTTTGACTCCCAGGAGTCAAACGAGTACGGACTCTAAGACCTAATTGAACCACTGATTCTCGGCATCTAACGCCGGGACATCATACAAGGAGAATTCATGCCTACCCCAACAAAAGGACCGCGCCTGGGCGGCGGACCGGCACACCAGCGTCGTATGCTGGCTAACCTGTCGCTCAGCCTGTTTGAGCACAAGTCCATCAAGACTACGCTCACTAAAGCCAAGCGCCTCCAACCATATGCAGAGCGTCTGATCACCCACGCAAAAAAAGGTGACCTCAGCTCACGTCGCACCGTGCAGGGTCTCATCGCTGGCAACTCACGCACCAACAAGTCTGTTGTGCATGAGCTGTTCACCGTCATCGGGCCTGCTATGGCTCAGCGTGAAGGCGGCTACACCCGCATCACCAAGATCGGCAACCGCTCCGGTGACAACGCGCCAATGGCCGTCATCGAGCTGGTCATGGAGCCTGTGTCACCAAAACAGGCTGTCGTAGCTGAAGCTGAAGGCGTTGCTGAAGCAGCCTCCGAGGAGACCGCAACAGAAGCAACTGAAGCTGACGAGACCCAAGCAGAAGACACCGCCGCAACGGAGTCAGCTGAAGAGACCGAAGAAGTCACCGAAGACGCCGAAAAGGCCGAAGAGGAAGACAAATAAGTCTCTGACGATAGTGTTCACCATTCAAGCCCCGCCATTGTGCGGGGCTTGAGTGTTTAACCCAGAAGGCACCGACTACACTGACTGCTATGCACGACAGCGACACCACTTTCCGCATCCGAGTTGATCTTGCCTACGACGGCACCAGCTACCACGGTTGGGCAACTCAACCGGGTCTACCAACCGTGCAAGAAACGGTCGAAATGGGCCTGGGGAAGATCTTCCGCCAACCGATCAAAACGACAGTCGCGGGACGGACCGATGCCGGTGTGCACGCAGCTCGACAAGTGATCCACTTCGATATTGCCCCACAGCTGTGGGAGAGACTTTCCGGCCATAACCCACCACGGCCACCAGAAGACGCGTTGGTGACAAAACTCAACGGAG
>DATBUK010000025.1:0-76056 GCA_036516155.1 Yaniella sp. | reverse complement strand
GATTTCGATCGGATCGAGGTAATCCGATGGTCGGAAACCGGTGGCATAGATGACCACATCGACGTCGAGTTCGCGCTCGTCACCGGTGACCAGTCCGGTCGGGGTAAACGAGTCCAACCCTTCGGAAATGACTTCGGTTTGTTCTGCTTTGAGCGCCCGTGCCCAGACACCGTTGTCTCGGAGCATGCGCTTTGCCGACGGCGGGTAGTGCGGGATGGCTTTTTCTAACAGATCAGGCCGACCTTCGAACTGTTCTTTCATGCGCTCAATGATCGCCTGGCGGAAATCTTCGTTGGCCTGTGAAACACTCTGAGGTGTGCCATGCCAGTTCTCGTCAGCTTCAGCGATGTGGATTCGACCATCGATTCCACCGGCTGTGACGAACAGACGGAAGAGATGACCATAGACCGGCACGTTGTCATGGAGCCACTGGGCTGTGTCAGACATCGGGTCGTGATAGGTCGGTGCCGGCAACATCCACGGGGCGCTGCGTTGGAACAGGTAGAGCTGTTCGACGTCATCAACGATTGACGGCACAATCTGATACGCGCTTGCGCCAGTGCCGATCACCGCGACCCGTTTGCCTTTCAGATCGACGTCGTGGTTCCACTCAGCCGAGTGCATTTGTGCACCGGTGAAGGTGTCTTGGCCTGGCCATTCAGGGATGAATGGGTGGTCGAGCTGTCCGACACCAGTCATAATCGCGTTGAAGGTTTGTTGGCTTTGGGTGCCATCCGGGTTGCGGAACGTGGACAGCCACACGGACTCATCTTCGATCCACTCGGCACGCACCAGCGCGGTGTTGAGCTGGATATCGTCGGCTAGGCCAGCTTTTTCTGCCACTGTTTCGAGGTAGTCCAGGACCTCCTCGCCTTTCGCAAATTGGTGTGGCCAGTCGGTTCGCTGTGCAAACGAGAAGCTGTACCCGTAGGTTGGGGTATCGAGGCGCACACCCGGGTAATGGTTTTTCCACCAGGTACCACCCACGCGATGGGAGGCTTCGATCCAGGTGTAGGGTAGGCCGGCTTCTTGGAGCCGATATGCTGCGGCAATACCGGAAATCCCGGCGCCGACGATCAGCGTTTCAAACGGTTCCGTATGCTGGTCACTGTACTGAGAATAATGCCAGTCGGCTGAGCCGTTGCGGTCTGCCGCAAGGGGGAATTCGTGTTTGAGTTGCCCAGCCCATGAGGGGTCTTGGGTTGTTCGGCCGTGGGTAAACCAGTCGAGGAGTCGGTCGGTTTTTTCTTGGCTCAGTTGTGCCACTGATACCGGAGAGACGTCCCTGAGGCGCTTGAACGCTTCAAAAGCTTCCTGCTGGCCACGTTGTACAGCCTCAGGATCGAGTCCACCGTGTGGTTTGAGTGCGACACCCAGCGGCGGTAGCGGCGGAGAATATTCTGGCTTCAGGAGTTCAAAGTCATCTAGGGCTATCGCCAGGGACGCCAACAGCACGGGCAGCTCGGCCTTCTGGGTGAGCTCCCACAGCGTATCGTCGTCCACGGTGATTTTCGGGAACTCTTCTTTCCAGTAGAGGTCACCAAAGGGCGGTTGGACGGTATGAACTGACGTCGAGATAGTCATGCGAAACTCCTGCAAAATATCTGGGCTAGGCAAAGCGGGAAGAACTCTTAGGCGGCAATGCTGCCGACTGTGCGAATACGGTCATCGATGTAGCCCCGCAGTGCTTCGACGACGGTGTCTTGTTCTGCCGGGGTGAACACTGCGGCAACGTATCGGTCGGGGCGGACCAGGACAAACAGTGGTCCTTGATGCTGGCCCGTAAAGCACTGTGCGACTTCGACCAGCGAAGTCACGCCGGTCCCACTGGTTGGCGTGGAGATCTGGTGTGCAGGGTCAATGCGTACCCGGGCGGTAACCAGCGATTCGAAATACGGGTGTGCTTGTGCGGGGTCGGTTTGTACCCCGAGCAGACTCCAGCCATACGGCAGGTGAGCGTCCAGTCCGGTCACGGTACCGGCGGTATCTTTAACGTCTGGTTGGCTCAGTGCTTTGCCGACGGGGGCGCCGGCGAGTTGCGGCTCTGCGCCTGTTGAAATGGTCAGCCCCTCGGTGTAGTCCGGTGGGGTCACGAATTTCATTCTGGCTAGATAGTTGTGGACCGTCGGCAGAGTTTTCAGACCACGAACTGCGAGATCGCGCAATCGCGTCGCAACCGGGTTTGTCGCCATCACCACCGCACCGATACGGCGGGACAGTTTCATCATCTTGGTGCCGTGAACTTTTCGTTCCAGCTCGTAAGTATCGAGCAGTTGGTCTCCAGCGCCGCCACGCAGCACCTCCCACAGTTTCCACGCGATGTTCGAAGCGTCTCGGAGTCCGGCGTTGAGTCCCTGCCCGGCAAACGGCGGCATCAGATGCGCAGCATCACCGGCCAGGAAGCACCGGCCGCTGCGATAGGACTCCGCAACACGCTGATGGGCGACATAGACGGCTGCGCGACGGATATCTTCATCTGGCAGTTCTGCCCGGAAGGGCCGCATGAGTTCGCGGACCTTTTCGGGCGAGGCCATGTGTTCGGCATCTTCACCGTCAAACAGCATGAACTCTAACCGCAAGCGGCCCTTGACCCCGGGCACAAGCACGTAGGGGCGCTGGCCGTCGCAGTGAAATTCTGCGTAGGGGTCGCGCTGGGTCGGTTCATTGTGGATATCGACCACGAGCCAACGCTCTGGCTGGGTTGTACCTTCAAGTTCGATTCCCAGAGCGCGGCGGACAAAACTTTTGCCGCCATCGGCTCCGATGAGCCATTTGGCAGCCAGGGTTTCCCGACCTTGAGTCGTTTCGACCTGTATGTAGACCGCATCAACGTCTTGGGTCAGCTCGATAACCTCGGACGACAACCGCATGTCGACTTTTGGATGTGCCACCGCGCGATCAAACAGCAGTTGCTCAAGAATAGGCTGGTCAAATTGCGATTTGGCAGGGTGTCCCAACCGTGAGGGCATGGGTTTCGCCTCAGCCAACAGCTGGTCGTTGAGCCCGAAATACCGGCTGCCGGTATCGGTCAGAGACTCGGCTTTGAGCGGTTCAGCCAGACCGATCTGTTCCAAAATCCGAAACGACTCATCTTGCAGACTGATGGCGCGTGGCAGATCACCCGGAGCAGCCGCTTTCTCTACGACCGTCACTTGCACTCCGGCTTCGGCCAAGGTGAGAGCAGCGGTGAGACCAACTGGTCCAGCCCCAACCACGAGGACTTCCGTGGCGATCAGGCTTTTGTTGGCGGTATTGTCCTGCATTTGCTTCTCCTCATCACACAATGACCATGCGGGTAACATAAATCACAATGGAATATACATTACATCGAGGCAATGCATTTTACAAGATAAAATACATTTTACGTCGCCGTGGCGCAGGAGCTCTCCGCCGTCTCCACCACACCGCGTTGCACGGTCAGTACCTCGTGGTCCTGGGGGATCAACAGGGCCCCGTCGTAGGTCTGGCCCGCACGCAGCCACACCTCACGTGGCGATGATGCCGGGACCAAGTGGTGCAGCGCCAACGCTGAAACTTGCGCACGTTGCGCGATGCGTCCTGCGTCTTGGGCGGTTGTGTGCGCGCGCCGATGATGGCCCATACTCGCCTCGAGCTCTTTTGGTGTGGCATTCGGATAACTTTTGGCGACGGCCTCCAAGTTGATGGCTTCGTGTAAGAGCAAGTCACTGCCTTGGGCAAGCGTCACGAGGTTGTCACTGGGTGCGGTATCGCCGGAGACGGTCACACTGCCATAGGCTGAGTCGATCCGGTACGCGTATGCCGGGGCCATAGGCCGGTGATCGACCAGGATCGCTGTGACAGTGACCTTGTCGTCCTCATATACCGTCAGCGCTTCCATAGGCGGGTGACTGTTGTGGTCTGGATGAAAGCCCAGATCCTCGGGCAGCTCGATATCGACGCCCTGGAAGATTTGTGACATATCAGGGGCGCGGGAATCACGTCGACGATCATTGAGATCGGTGACATGCGCCTGCAGCAGCAATTCCACCAGACGGCGGGTGCCGACGGTGGGCTCTTGCGGGAAGACAGCTTCCGGAGTCGGGCCGTCGTACGAGGCAGGTGGCAAGATGGCCCGGTCTCCTGGCCCAATGATCGGGATGTGCCGGTCTTCCATGCCGCGCAGCGCGAGTCCTCCCAGCACCATGACCGAATTCAAATCAATCACATGATCTGAATGATGGTGCGTGATGAACACGGCGCCGAGGTTACGCGTGCTCAACCCGGCATGAGCCAGGCCGTGGACTGTCCCGTGGCCGCAATCCACAAGGTAGCAGGTCGAGTCCACCACGATCGCCGTCGCAATCCCATTATGATGCCCATTTCCGGTGTTCCGCCGGATCAGTGGGCCCCCTGCGGTCCCGAGCGTCACGACGTACATTCCCTGTTGCATAGCTGTATCTCTCTACGTTGACTCACGAAAAAGCCGGGCCGGTCCAAGGAACCGGCCCGGCTTTTGCATTACCGTTTAGTTGAAGATTTCGTCCAGGATCGGCAGGCTTTCGGCCTGACGTCCGGTCACATCGCGGAGGTCTGGGCGAGGCAGCTGATCCACTTCGCTCGGGTTGTCGAACGCCAGCTCAACGTTTTCGGCGTTGGTCACCGGGCCGTGGCCGGCTTCAGCTTTGACTTCGTTGGCTTCGGGGCTGTTGAGCCAGGCGAAGAGCAGTTTCGCGGCGTCAGCGTTTTCTGCGCCATCCATGATTCCTGCATACCAGTAGGTCGCCCAGTTACCACCCTCGATTGGGTACACAATGTCGACTGGCGCACCTTCGCCGGACAGGGTCAGGTAGTTCCCCATCGCACCCATCAAGCAGACGTATGCGCGTCCCTGGACCACCATGTTGTGGCACTCGGCTGTATTTGACGAGATGGTGAGATCTTGTTCAGCAAGTTTTTCGAGGTAGTCGCGACCCAGCTCGTCATCGTTGAGGATCAAGTCGCCCATCTGCAGGCCGCCACCGTCAGTCGCTGGCTCGTCCATGACGATCTTGCCTTTGAGTGATGGATCCAGGAGGTCTTCCCAGCTTTCGGGCACAATCTCGTCCTGGCGGGTGTCATAGACGAATCCACGAGGCGAGGCAGACACGAGGCTAAGGGTGCCGGTCTCTAGCGAGAACTGCGGGTCATCTGAGATATCTTCGGCGTTGAACGGCTGGTACGGCTCAAAGAAATCTTTGTCAGCCAGGTTGACCGCACCGGTATCACCGGTGATAACAGCATCGGCAATGGTCTGACCCGAGGCTTGTTCCTGCGTGACCTTGGTGTCGAGTTCGGCACCAACAATTTGCAGCGGTTCAACCGAGATCTCGGGGAAGCGCTCCTCAAATGCAGCAAATACATCCGGCCAGGTGGCGGTCAGTGGGGTATAGACGTTGATCGTGGTTTGGCCGTCTTCAACCGCCGCGGCATACATGCTTTCGAATTCGGCGGCTGCTTCTTCGCCACCAAGAGCGGTGACAGGATCGGTGCCCTCGCGTTCGCCAAGACCTTCTGAGGCTTCTGAGTCGCCACCACAGGCGGTGAGAGCAAGGGCTGCAGCTAATCCAACTGCTGTGAGGAGTTTACGGTTTTTCATGGTTCGACCTTCTAGTTCTAGAACAACACGTTCTCAAGATAAGTAATGACTGACTGATGCAAGGTGGGTTAAGAGTTGAGGACTGGAGCTTCCAGTGGCAGGCAAGCCAAGGAACCAACAGGGATCGCGGCAGTGACATGCTCGCCGACCTGCGGAGACCCGTTAGGCCAGATTTGGGCGACTTCAGCCGTCCGGATCGACACCGTCAGACGTTGGCCACCAATTTTCAGATCGTAGATGTAGTCGTCGCCCAGGTAGACGATATCCATGACCTCACCCTGGAAGCGGTTCGGCATGGTTTCGGCAGGAATACCCATCACCACCGACGAGGACCGCATCGCGATATTGACATGGTCTCCGACTGTGACGTCGGGGCGGGCCGGGCAGTCGAGACGCATCTCGGTGTCGTTGACTCGGACACCAATGCCATTGGCATCGGCGTCGAGTACCTGGGCGCTCAAGAAATTGTCGTATCCGACGAAGTCGGCCACAAACTGCGAGATTGGGCTCCAGTAGATTTCACGTGGGGTGCCTACCTGTTCAATCTGGCCCTTGTTGAGCAAGACGATGCGGCTCGACAGTGAGACGGCTTCTTCTTGGTCGTGGGTGACGTAAATCGAGGTGGTGCCGACGCGGCGGTGCATTTCGCGCAGCTCGGTGCGCATGTCTTGGCGTAGACGGGCATCCAGGTTGGACAGTGGCTCATCGAATAACAGTAGTCGCGGGTTGGCAACCAGCGCGCGAGCCAACGCTACGCGCTGCTGCTGACCACCCGATAGGTCAGTGGCCATGCGGCTGGCGAATTCACCGAGGCCCACGAGGTCGAGGACTTCGCGTACCCGTTTTGTGCGTTCGGGGATCGAAACTTTGCGCATTCGAAGTGGATAGCCCACGTTGGTTGCAACCGACATGTGTGGCCACAGGGCGTAGCTTTGGAAGACCATGCCGATATCGCGCTTATTGGGTGGGACGTGAATTCGGTCCTGTGGTGAGTCGACGACCTGCTGGCCGATCGATACTTTCCCGCCGGTTGGACGTTCCAAACCAGCAACGCAGCGCAGCGTGGTGGTTTTCCCGCAGCCTGAGGGGCCGAGCAGGGTCAGGAATTCGCCCTCTTGTACTTCGAGGTCCAGCGAGGGCACTGCAGCAGGGCCATCTGCGTTGTAGCGTTTTTCTAATGACTGAATGCTTACGTTAGCCATGATTGTCCTAATGGTTCGAGGCCGCAGTGACGGCACGGTCTTCGGTTGAGGTGTATTCCGCTGCGAGATCTTCGTCAGTCTTTGGCGTGCGGGGAGTCGTGGTCTCGAGCTGTTCGACCATATCTCCGCGATTCTTTGCACGCTTGTCGCTCATCTTGCGTAATGCTTTGGCCAGCAGGAACATGATGCCGCCAAGCACTGCTAGCAGCCCGATGAGGACCAGTAGTAGGGCTGCCGCAAGGGAGCCGTTTCCAAGTTGCGTGTAGTAGTTGTAGACCAGCAGTGAGACGGTTTCGCTGCGGGTACTTGACAGCAGGATTGGAATATCGAGGCTTCCTGCGGCCATCACGCCGGTGATGAACCAGGAGGCCAGGAAGGTCGGCCCGATCAGCGGGATGACGATGGTTCGCATCATCATCGGCGCGGAAGCGCCGCTCACCCGTGCCGATTCTTCAAGTTCTACGCCGAGTTGTCCGACCGGTCCTGAGGTAGCGCGCTGCGCGATCGGGGTGACCACGATGATCAGCGCAATCAAGACGATCCAGATGGTCCCGTAGAGGTTCTTTAGGCCTGGCAGAGACAGATAGGCCCAGGTGACTGCGAGCGCCAGAACAATGCCCGGCACCGCAACAACTGCCCAGACGATCCCCTCTGGAATTTTTGCGACCCAGGACCGCGAGCGCAGTGCGATGTAGCTGATCAAGACCGCTACGACGGTTGCAAAGAAGCCGGCGAGGACCCCTACGAACAGGGTGTTCTGCAACGCTTGGAATGCCTGCGTCGAGTCGAAAAGTGCCAGATAGTGTCGGACCGTGAACCCGGCGACGCCCATGACCGGCTGGAACGACGCGATGACGAGCTGTACGAGTGGCAGCACGAGTGCCAGCGCCGCGTAGCCGAGGAACAGGGCAAGCGTGAGCCACTTCCAGCGGCCAATGTCTTCGCGTTCGATCCGGAATGCTTTTCCGGTGACCGTGATGAAGTTGCGTCCGCCCATGGCTTTCGACCGAATGAACACCAACAGATAAATCAGCACAATGAGCAGGATTGCTAGTGCACTTGCTGAGTCATAGCGAATCGGGGTGGTCGCCAGGAAGTCATAGATCTGGGTGGGGAACACATAAATGCCGGCTGGTACACCGAGGATGAGTGCTACATCCAGTTGGCCCAGCGCATTGACGAAGCCCAAGATGGCGAGTCCTGACAGGGTGGGGAGCAAGATGGGGATGTTGATGTCAATGAAAAGTCGGAAACGATTGGCACCGGACAGAATCGCTGCTTCTTCAAGCGAGCGGTTCAGTGCACGGACCGGTCCGAGCATCAACAGGTACATCACTGCAACGCTCTTGAGTCCGCTGACTGAGATCAGTCCGGCCCAGCTGAGCGCATCCAGTTTTGGCTGACCGTCTTCGCCCAAACCGAAGACGCTGGTGACCAGCCCGTTGGGCCCCGTCAGCATGCCCCAACTAATGGCGAAGAACAGGGTGGGGATGGCGAAGATGACGACCATGGAGATCGTAATCCACCGCGCACCGGGTGTGTTGGTGCGGGTCGCGATCCATGCAAAGATGAATCCGCCCACCAGCCCGATGGCCTGGACCCCGCCACCGTACATGACCGAAGCCCACAGGGTCTCCCACGTCGCGGGGTCGCCATAGGCGTCGACGAATCCGGAGAGTCCCATCTCGCCATCGGTTCCCGGCTGGCCGCTCCGAAATGCGCCATAGATCAACATTAAGAGCGGGTATCCGAAGAAGGCCAGGATGAACAGCAAAAAGACTGTCATCATAGCTCCCCCGGCTCGGATGCGCTGCAACATGGTTCCTCCATGAAAAACGATTACTGGTCAATGGACCTAACACTGACACTTTATATTGCTCGTGATTCATATCACTGTCAAGTTGTTTTGCATTCTTTGCGGAAAATTTTTTATTTTCCTAAAAATGTTGCGCGTGGCATCCATCACAGTTAGGCTAGGCGGCACAGGTCAAAATATATTCTTACGCATTAAGTGCATAATCGCTCTAAAGGCTACAGCAGCAAGGAGTACCCCAATGAGTGAAGCTACCCTAGAAACTCAACCGACCATCGATTCGCGCGTCATACGCGACGTGATGGGTCACTATCCCACCGGTGTCGTGGTTGTGACCGGCGTTGTCGACGATGAGCCTGTCGGCATGGTAGTCGGAACGTTCAGCTCTGTCTCGCTTGATCCTCCATTGGTGTCATTTATGCCAATGACGACTTCAAATTCGTACGCTAAGCTCCGTCGAGCAGAACGTCTCTGCATTAGTGTACTGGCTGCTGATCAGCTTCAAGACTGCCGCACATTGGCTTCGAAAGATCCCAACAAGTTCGACAAGGTCGCGTGGACGCCTTCGAAACACGGCGTACCGATGATCGACAATGCTGTCGCGTATGTGCACGGTCGTCTCGAAAAAGAAATCGAAGCCGGCGATCACTACATCTCCCTGGTTGCCTACGACGACGTATCTGTGAACCGTCCCGTGACCCCGCTGCTGTTCTTCCAGGGCGGCTATGGTGGCTTTTCGACTACCGGATTGAGCGCACACGTTGATGAATCGATGATTTCGGCTGTGCGAATCGCTGAGGCGGCCCGACCACAACTGGACCTGTTGGCGCAGCGTTTCCAGTGCTCAGCGCACGCTTTAGTGCAAATTAGTTCGATTGATCAGACCATCGGTGCGACCTCTTATGGTGGAACCTCTGACGCTGATGAGCGCATCGGGGTTCGGATACCGCTGATCCCACCACTGGGTGAAGCAGCCGTGGCATGGAGCCCCGACCAGGTAGACCAGTGGGTGGCAAGAATCTTCCCGCCGGAAGAAGAAGTCATCCAAAACTACCGCAGTCTCGCAGAGAAGATTCGCGGTCAAGGCTACGCGATTTCCCGTCTCGACAGCGACCCAAACGGCTACGAAAAACTCGGCGCGGCCCTCGCCGAATACGGCAGCGGGGAACTTACCCCAGCACGTGATCGCGCTGTTCGTTCAACGTTTGCGGCCTCTGGTCAATTCTTTGGCAACAGCATCGATCCCGCAGAGACCAGCGTCAACCTGGCCAGCGTAGTGGTTCCAGTATTTGATCCAAATAGCACAGAACTGCGTAACTCAGGTCTTGTCATTCGTCTGGGTCACCTGCCCCAAGGGGTCACGGGCGCGACCGCGCTCGATTGGGTCAAGACGATGCAAGAAGCCGCAGCAGCCGTACAGGAAACCCTGCGCACCACCGCCGCGCGGGATTACTCCCGCTATGTGGCTTCCGGGTTGCGCTAGAACATTCCGCTTCGACTCTTGAGGTCATAACTGACGGATTTGAAGAGTCGGAGACGAAAGGGCCGTTGCAACGCTTAGACGTTGCAACGGCCCTTTTATACCGTCTTTTTCCACGGCTCCGTGGCTACAACACTGTTAGCGTTTGCCAGTGAAGTCTTGGATCCACTGGGCAGTTTTCGCCACACCGCCGAAAGTATAGAAATGCACACCGACCCGCCCCTCATAGGCGGTCGAGGCTGCCACTTCGGCGAGGTGCTTCAGGAACGTATCGGGTCCGGCGCTGCCCAATAAATTGGTCAACGAAAAACCGTATTTCTTCACGATGCCGGCCGACGATGCGACGCCGAACCGGCGAGCGTAGCTCAAAAGCTGTTTTACCCCGGCCGGGCCTGGCACCCCGATCCGTACCGGAACGCGGATGTCTAATGCGGCAAGCTCATTAAGCCAGCTGGCAATTGGTTCGACATCAAACCCGAATTGGGTCACTATCGTGGTGTCCCACTGACGCTCAGCGATCAGGTCGAGCTTACTTTTTAATTCCCGAGCTAACACGTCGGGGGCGATATCAGGATGTCCTTCTGGATAGCCGGCGATCGCAACTTTTTGCACCTCAAAGGCTTCGAAGATCCCAGATTCCAACATTTGCCGAGCCGAGGCGTAGGGGCCCACAGGATCCGCGGGATCACCTCCGACGGCAAATACGTGATCCACGGCGTCCACTTCGGCCAGGGCACTGAGAAAGCTCTTCAGATCTGATTCGCTGTGAATCCTCCGCGCAGAAATATGCGGCACTGACACAAACCCCAAGTCACGCACTGTCTTGGCAGCGGCAACTCGCGTCTGAAGGTCCTCGTGTCCTAAGAAGGTGACGTTGATGCGGGTCCCCTGCGGGATCGCGGAAGCGGCTTCTTGTAGAGAGCCGGCATCCTTGCCAGTGATTTCGAGCGAAAAGTCGGCGAGTAAATCATGGACCCTTACGGGATTCTGAGGATGAGACATTCGTGGAAACCTCGCGAGGGTCTAGACGCCATAGGCTTCGGGGAGCTGAACCTCACCGGCTGGCAAGGTGGCTTCGCCATCAAGAACGAGTACCTGGAGCGCTTCTGGTTGTGTCGCCCACTGTGCGGTGATCCCAACTTTTGTGGCTGGGCGGAAGCCAAACCGGGGATAAAAGTGCGGATATCCGTAGACGAGAATAAAGGGCTCGCCATCTTGTCGGGCGAGTTCAATCACTGCCCGGATGACTGCAGAACCGGCGCCTTCACCCTGATGCTGCGGAAGCACGCCCGTTGGGGCAAGGATAAGGCCTGGCTGACCACCCACTGTGCAGCGGTGTATCAACGCATGAGCGGCCGCGGTCGTCTCAAACTCGGAATCCGGGATGGCTGCGGTAAATCCCAGGACTGAGTACCGCGGGATCCAGTGGGTGCCCTCTGCTCGTAAGTCGTCGACCAGATTCGCCTCTGCATCGGTACCAAAGGCAGCCTCTAGCACGCGTCTGATCGAGTCTTGGTCTTCTTGTGAGTTCTCGCGCTCGCTTCGAGTCCTCCATAAATGGCCGGTGCGCGGCATGCTGTCACTCCTTCCGTCGGGCCAGCTTCGTAGTAGACCCGGTGAACCCCCGACGCGTATATTGTGATGTACCGCACAACCTTATTGCATCGGGGCGGTTCCGTATACGCACCGTCACCGAAGCGAAAGGCTGGCGAGGCGCAGGTGGGTCGCAAAACGGCCTACGGGCGCTTAGGCTCGACCCTTACACCGGAGAACGCTCTATGACTACGCACGCTTTTCCTCAACCGTGGACTCCAACCGATCCCCCAACGGACCGCAGTCAGCTCGATCCTGAGGAACACTTCAGTCTCGACCGCATCCGCGACCTGCAGTTTGAACGACTGCGCTGGACCTTACATCATGCATACCGCAATGTGCCGGCGTATCAGCAGCTCTATGATGATCACGGGGTGCATCCGAACGATTTCACTTCGCTCGAAGACATCACGCACTTCCCGTGCATCGATAAGGAATTCCTGCGGAACGCGTATCCGTTGAAGGCGCTAGCAGTGCCGATGGATCAGGTTCGAAGAATCCATGCGTCCTCGGGCACGACCGGTCAGCCCACGGTCGTGGCCTATACCGAAAACGATCTGAAGATGTGGGCGACGCTGGCGGCTCGCTCCTTGCGGAACTCCGGGGTGCGGCCGGGTCATATTGTCCATAACGCTTACGGCTATGGCTTGTTTACGGGCGGCTTGGGCGCGCACTATGGCGCGGAACGTCTCGGATGTGCCGTCGTCCCGATGTCGGGTGGTCAGACCGAAAAGCAAGTACAAATGATCACCGATCTGCAGCCAGATGTCATCTTGTGCACACCGACCTATCTGTTGGCCTTGGCAGATGGTTTCACCAAAGCAGGAATCGACCCGCGACAGACGTCGCTGAAGGTCGGCGTTCTTGGAGCTGAACCCTGGACCGATGGCATGCGCGCCGAAATTGAGTCGATCTACGGTATGAAAGCCTGCGATATTTACGGGCTGTCCGAGCTTTTAGGACCAGGGATGGCCAGTGAGTCGGTAGAAACGCAAGATGGGTGTCATATCTGGGAGGACCATTTCTATCCAGAAATCCTGGACCCGTTCACCGGGGAGGTCCTACCCGAGGGAGAATCCGGTGAGTTGGTGTTTTCTGCGCTCACGCGGGAAGCGCTGCCGATTATCCGATTCCGCACCCACGACCTGACGACCCTGCGACCGGGCACAGCCCGTGCCGGTCATCGTCGAATGGATCGAATCGTTGGCCGCTCAGATGACATGATCATCTTGCGGGGTGTGAATCTTTTCCCCAGTCAGATCGAAGAAATTGCGTTAGAGATTGACACCTTGTCGCCGCATTTCCAGTTGGAGATTACCCGACCGAACCGGCTTGATGAGCTCACCGTCAAAATCGAACGTCGCGCGACAGCTTCGATGGCGGAGGCGCAAGCCGGTGGCCAGGAACTCCGAACCAGAATCAAAAACCGGATCGGATGCACGTGCCAAATCAAGATTGCTGAACCCGAGACGCTGGCACGGTCCAGCGGAAAGCTCCGCCGGATCTACGATCTTCGCCAGCTCTAGGAAACGACTTAGGAGCCCGCCGCAAAGAAGTCGTCGACGGTCGCATTCGGGTGCTTGGCCAGCGGGGTGACGTTGACGTTCATGTAGGGGAACATTGGGAAACCCGACAGGGTGTCATGGAGTTCGTCGTGACCGACGACATCGAAGATAGAGTAGTTCGCGTATTCACCGACCACACGCCAAATGCCCTTCATGATGCCTTGGCGCTGAAGGTTGCCGGAATACTCTTTTTCGCGAGCCTGAAAGTCAGCCTTGGTGTCTGCATCCATGGTCTCCGGGAAGGTTACATCCATACGGGCAAGAAATAACATCTCAAATCCTTTCACTGATGATCAGCACCCTGTACTGAAACTCTGCTTTCCAGGCTAACCCTAAGCACCACGGGGTTCGCGCGCAGGGCTGCTCCACGTGCGATGAGTACTGTGCGCTGCGAGCAAAACCCCGCTCGAACCGATGCCCGTGGTCACGGGGTGCGATGACTGAGTTCACTCTAAACCTTCGAATCAAGATACAGAAGTACGATAATTTCCCTTATTGATATTCTGTACATATGAATAATCCCAAAACATGTCTTTCACTTGTCATGGCTCCCCGCCGTACCCTAATCACATCGGAAGTAGCCTTCCCCGGCGATACGGCACAACAGTAAAGGAGCAGCCATGGTTGAACTACGCCACCTGCGCTACTTCGTTGCCGTCGCAGAAGAAAAACATTTCGGCCGTGCTGCGGACCGCCTTCACATGGCACAGCCACCGCTGTCCAGTCAGATCAAACAGCTCGAGGCAGAGCTGGGCACGCTGCTGCTAGAGCGCACGACCCGCAAGGTCGAGCTCACCGAGGCCGGCGCGCTGTTACTTGAACGCGCCCGCCAAATCCTGGCTGATGTCGAGGCGACCACCACGGATGTGGCTGAAGTGGGCCGAGGGGCAGCTGGAGTGTTGCGCCTTGGCTTTTCTGGGACCGCTACCTACCGTTTGATGCCAGAGATTGTGCGCCGTGCGACTGAACAACTCCCGCTGGTTCGGCTTCAAATTTCCGGTGAAATGCTCACTCCGCAAATGGAGGAAGCTCTCCTGGAGAACAGACTCGATGCCGCGGTGTTACGCCCACCGGTACGCTCAGCAGAAATCGAACTCGACGAGATTCGATCTTCCGAACTCGTGGTGGCACTGCCTCGTCATCACCGCCTGGCAGCAGAAGACGGGCCCATCGGCGTCGCAGAACTCGCCGAGGAACAGATTGTAAGCTACCCGCAGGGGTCCTCAGTGGCATCTGTGGTATCCGAATTGGCCCGCCAAGCCGGTTTTCGTCCGCGCATTGTCCAAGAAGCCACCGAAACCTCGACACTGATTGCACTGATTGGGGCTGGCCTTGGGATCGGTTTCCTGCCGGGTTCCCAATCGTTGCCTTTGAACTCTTCCCTCGTCATTCGCCCACTGGCTGAAGGGGTTTCGGTAGGCATGGCTGTGGCCTGGAAGGCAGGGAACACGAGTCCCCTGTTGACCTCGATCATCGAGCTGATCCGCCAGGCTGCCGAAGATTTAGAGACCCAAGATGATTGAACACACTAAGCCCTGGGAGGGACTTTGAAGATCACGGCTATTGAAGCTATCCCCTATGCGATTCCATACACGCAGCCACTGAAATTTGCTTCGGGTGAGGTCACGACCGCAGACCACATTGTGGTGCGGATTCACACTGACGCCGGAATCACCGGCACAGCTGATGCCCCACCGCGCCCTTACACCTACGGGGAAACTCAGACGTCGATCAAAGTCATCGTCGAAGACATCTTCGGCCCAGAGATCATCGGCCTGGATCCCTTTGACCGCGAAAAAGTGCACGAGGTCATGCACCGCACCATCAATAACCAGGTCGCCAAAGGTGCCGTCGATATTGCCCTCTGGGACCTGATGGGCAAAGCACTTGAGACCCCGGTCCACAAACTCCTCGGCGGTTACACCGACTCCATGCGAGTCAGCCACATGCTCGGCTTCAAACCCGCCCAAGAGCTCCTCGAAGAAGCCCAACGTTTCGGCGAGGACTACGGCATCACGACCTTCAAACTCAAAGTCGGCCGCCGCCCGCTGGCACTCGACATTGAAGCATGCCACGTCCTGCGCGAAGGCCTAGGCGACGACGTCGAAATCTACCTCGACGCCAACCGCGGCTGGACCGCCAACGAGGCGATGGAAGTCTTACGACAAACCGCCGACCTCGGATTGACCATGCTCGAGGAACCATGCGACGCCAAAGAAGCGATGAGTCGTCGCCGCCTGGTAGACCACTCCCCGATCCCGATTGTCGCCGACGAATCCGTGCCGACCGCAGGGGACGCTTCTCGCGAATTGCTCTCGGGCGGCGCCAACGCGATCTGCATCAAGACGGCCCGCTCTGGGTTCACCGAAGCCACCGAAATCCTGGGCCTGTGCACCGGCCTAGGCGTCGATGTGACGATGGGCAACCAGATTGACACCCAGATCGGCTCGATGGCGACCGTCACCTTCGGTGCTGCCCACCGCGCCTCATCAGCACGCGCGGGCGAACTTTCGAACTTCCTCGACATGTCCGACGACCTGCTAGCCGATCCGATCGAAATCAAAGACGGCCGCATTGCTATCCGAGACCTCCCCGGAGTCGGAGCTGAGATCGACGAAGACAAGCTGGAGCACTACCGCACCGACATATAAGAACAGTTTCGCAACGCGACCTAGTCATGTGAAAACTCATATGACTATGTCGTTTGCTGTATCCAGAGGTCATAATCGTCGCTTTTTTGCGCTGAACTTGTGACTGCACTCACAGTGTGTCATAATATCTTTCCAGACCGATCGTTCAGTGAGTTACACCACAGCTGGACTTGATGGCCACACCCCGGCCAACCTCACCGCACTGACGGGTCTGCCACACCAATCACCAGATCATTGGGGAGACTATGACTACCTCTGCTCATGCAACACACTCGCGCTCCGAAGAGCGCCGCGTCCTTGCAGGAACCCTCGTCGGGACCACCATCGAGTGGTATGACTTCTTCATCTATGCCCAGGCCGCGGCCTTCGTGCTGGCGCCGCTCTTTTTCGAACCGCTGGCCGAAGATAATCCCGGCCTCGCACAGATTGTGTCGTGGGCTTCGGTAGGCATTTCGTTCCTCTTTAGACCACTCGGTGCGATTATTGCCGGCCACCTCGGCGATAAATACGGCCGAAAACTGATGCTAGTGCTGACCCTGATGGGCATGGGTGTCGCCACCGCAGCGATTGGTCTACTTCCCACCTACGCCGCGATCGGTGTGGGAGCCCCAATCCTGCTCATTGCGATGCGTATCCTGCAGGGCTTCTCGGCAGGTGGCGAATGGGGCGGTGCCGCCCTGATGTCTGTTGAGCACGCACCGAAAAACCGCCGCTCATTCTTCGGGTCGTACCCACAGATCGGTGTCCCACTGGGCATGATCCTGGCGACCTTGTTCATGTTCTTCATTACCAATTTCCTCACCGAAGAACAGTTCCTCAGCTGGGGCTGGCGTATCCCCTTCCTCTCGTCAGTAGTCCTGATCCTGATCGGATACCTCATCCGTAGGGCCGTGTCAGAATCCCCGGTCTTTACCGAAATGCAAGAACGTCGCAAAGAGTCATCAGCTCCACTTGGCGAACTGCTGCGCAACCACAAGCGCCCCGTCATCCTGGCTGCGCTGATCTTTGCGGCAAATAACGCCGCCGGGTACCTGGTCATCGCCTTCTTCGCGTCCTACGGCGCTAACGTGCTCGGCATGCCACGGTCTGCGACCCTGGTCGCCTCTATCGTTGGCGGTATCGGTTGGCTCGTGTTCACGATGTTTGGTGGCTGGATCGGCGATAAGATCGGCAAGCGCAAGACGTTCATCATCGGCTACGCCTGGATCATTGCCTGGGCCATCCCGATGTGGTTCCTCATTGACACCGCATCGCTGTTCTTATTCACCCTGGCGATCGTCCTGCTGACCGTGGGTCTTGGCCCATCGTATGGTCCTCAATCGGCACTGTACGCGGAGATGTTCCCGGCTTCGGTTCGCTACTCGGGCGTTTCGATTGGCTATGCCTTCGGTTCGATTATCGGTGGCGCATTTGCACCGATGATCTCCGAACTGATCCTCAATGCCACCGGACAGTCATGGATGATCGGTGTCTACATCGCCGGACTGGCGACCATCTCACTGATCGCAGTGGTCATGGTGCCAAAATCCGTAGAGGGTCGCGACCTATCTGATGATGCGGATGCTTTGACATCGGACGTCACCGCAGAAGTTGCACCAGCTAAGCTCTAAACTACATACCGCACGAAATGCAGCATGGCGCTGGGCACCACTATCAGGTGGGGCCCAGCGCCATTGCATGTTCAGTAGCTCACCACACACGAAAGGAAATCATGTTTGACCACTTCAACGACCTGCGCGAGCTCACAGCTGACTTCGAGGCCCTCGACATCCGCATTGACGAGGGCAAACGCGACCGCGTCGTCGCGGCCATGAACCGTCCAAAAGTTCTCAACGCGATTGATCAAACCATGGTCGATGAATTCCATGCGCTGTGCCAATGGCTCGAAAATCACCCCACGATCCTGATCATTACCGGTACGACCACCCCGCACCCGAAAGACCCAACCCGCCAACGCGGCATCTTCGCCTCGGGAGCGGACATCAGCCAGCTACGCGAACGCCGCCGGGCAGATGCCTTGCGCGGAGTAAACTCCAAAATCTTCTCCCGCATCAAGGCGCTGCCCATGCCGGTCATTGCGGCCATTGATGGCTTCGCGCTTGGCGGTGGGGCCGAACTGGCGTGGGCCGCTGACTTCCGAGTCGCGACCACCACGGTGCGCGTCGGTCAACCCGAAACCGGTCTTGGCATTTCTCCAGCTGCCGGCGCAATGTGGCGGATTAAGGAACTCGCTGGCGAATCCATCGCCTTGGAACTGCTCCTGACCGGACGCATCCTCAACGCCGAAGAAGCGCTGCAATACCAGCTGGTGAACTCAGTCCATGAGCCCGAAGAGCTCATGACCGCGACCCACGAATTGGCCGACAATATTGCCAAACAAGATCCGCTCGCAGTCCAAGTGACGAAGCGCGTCTTCCAGATGCCGCCGTCAGCGCACCCATGGGTGGATGACCTGGGACAAGCCATACTTTTTGAATCCGAAGCCAAATTCGATCGGATGCAAGCGTTTCTGGATGGTCGCAACAAATAGGTGCTGTAGTGGTGACCTGTAACGCATAAACAACTGGCCGGTCAATGTAATCTGCGCTATACTGACCGTAATTACTGAACGACCGTTCAGACTGTAATGAAGGAGTTTTTCACCTCATGACAATTAATGCACCATCCCAAACCATCCTGCCTTCGTACGCACAGGGTCAATGGCAGGCCCCTGAAAACCCTGAAAAAGTTGCACAAGCCGTCGACGCCAACACCGGCGAAGTCATCACCGGGGTTTCATCTGAAGGCATCGATATCGCCGGTATGGTCAACTACGCACGCACCGTAGGTCAAAAGTCACTAGGTGAACTGACCATCCACGAGCGGGCCCTGAAACTCAAAGAGCTCGCCCAGTACATGAACGGCCGCAAGGAAGAACTCTACGAAATCTCCTACCGTGCCGGTGCGACCCAGCGCGACCACTACATCGACACCGACGGTGGTATTTCGACGCTCTTTGTGTTCTCCTCAAAAGGCCGCCGGGAAATGCCAAATAGCAACGTCGTCATCGATGGCAAAACCGAAACGCTATCCCGCGACGGCTCGTTCCTCGGCACGCACATCTACAATCGTATCCCCGGTGTAGCTGTCCAGATCAACGCCTTTAACTTCCCGGTGTGGGGCATGCTCGAAAAATTCGCACCCAGCTTCGTCGCTGGTGTGCCGACAATCGTCAAGCCTGCCACCTCGACCGGCTACATCACCGAAGCCGCCGTACGCATCATGCTGGAATCAGGCATCTTGCCCGAAGGTTCCCTGCAGCTACTGTCGGGTTCGGCCGGCGACCTGCTGGATCATTTGGATTACCGCGACCACGTGGCCTTTACCGGCTCGTTGAACACCGCCAATACGCTGCGCAGCCACGAGAGTGTCCAGAACGGCGGCGTCCGCTTCACCGCCGAAGCTGACTCACTCAACGCTGCGATCCTGGGCCCGGATGCCAAAGAAGATACGCCAGAATTTGATGCCTTCGTCAAGGCTGTCTTTGTGGAGATGACCGCCAAGGCCGGTCAGAAATGTACCGCAATCCGTCGCGTCATCGTCCCAGAGTCCATCAAAGAACCCTTCATTACCGCGCTGTCTGACCGGTTGAACGACAAGGTCAAGATTGGTCCAGCCGATGCTGAGGGCACCACGATGGGTCCACTGGCTTCCAAGGAACAGCAAGACGACGTTGCTGCAGCGACCAAGCAGCTGATCGATGCCGGCGGCAAAGTCCGTCTCGGTGGCCCAGATCAGATCGATCAGTATGACGACTCCGGTGCGTTCTTCCCGCCGACCATCCTGGAATTCGAAGACGCCGACACCGATGCCGTCCACACCGTGGAAGCTTTCGGCCCGGTCACCTCGGTCATTACTTATAACGGTGAGGTCGACGAGGCGGTCCGTCTGGCTGCTCGTGGCGCTGGTTCACTGGTAGCCACCGTGACCTCAAACGACGAAACTTTCGTCGCCGAATCGACCCTGGGCATTTCCTCCCACCACGGTCGTGTCCACGTCTTGAACCGTGACACCGCCAAGACCTCGACCGGTCACGGCTCGCCAATGCCGCACCTGGTCCACGGTGGCCCAGGTCGTGCAGGTGGCGGCGAAGAACTCGGTGGTGTCCGCGCGATCAAGCACTACATGCAGCGCACCGCATTACAGGGTTCACCCGATATGCTCACCGCCGTCACCGGCGTATGGCACCAGGGCGCTAAGGCCAACACCGTCACCCGTGAACAGGTCGATAATGGCTCGGGCGAACACCCATTCCGTAAGCCACTGGATACCCTGCGTATCGGTGATCAGTTCGCCTCAGAACTGCGCCACGTGAGCTTGCAGGAGATCCTGGACTTCGCCGAAGAAACCGGCGACAAGTTCTACGCACACGTCGACGAAGAAGCCGCCATGGCAAACCCATTCTTCCCACGTCGTGTGGCTCACGGCTACCTGCTGGTCTCGTGGGCAGCCGGCCTGTTCGTTGATGCCGCACCAGGTCCAGTCCTCGCCAACTACGGCCTGGAGAACCTGTCGTTCATCACCCCGGTCACCTACGACGACTCGGTTCGCGTCACGTTGACCGCCAAGCAGATCACCCCTCGTGTCACCGATGAATACGGTGAAGTCCGCTGGGATGCTGTACTGCACAACCAGAACGACGAGATTGTTGCGACCTACGATGTGCTGACCCTGGTCACCAAGACCTGGCCAGAACAATACGCGAAGTAAGGACCAAACGCTTCAACTCACACCATGTGACTCGGGCCGGGAAGATACCATGCGGTATCTTCCCGGCCCGAAGCTTTCCCTTCGCGGCTAAGCGACATCATCTTTACGCGCTATTCCGCGCAAACGATCCGCCTCTCCCACCACGCGCTCAATGGCGCCATGTAAGGACAGGTCTCGTTCTGCCGCTAAACCTTGCAAGATCCAACCACGAATCAATGCGCTAACGGGTATACCGCTTTTGTCAGCCAATTGTTCAATTTCTTTATACTCAGCTTCCGGCAAGCGAACTGACTTCACCACCGAGTTGCCACGCCGTTCCCCAACGACCTCATCTGGCAAGGGGAGGTCTCTGGTTGCTTCGGACTCTTGTTGGATGGATTGAATTTCATTCTCGATGCCCATAAATATTCCTTGCATAGCGACGTCTGTCGAACTATTAGCTTCCCAGCCGTTTGCACCCCAATACCATCGGCCTGTCTCACTCCGAACCAAAATAATGGTCAGGACCCTTCTTCTGCTGTAGCTATAGCCGATGACCCTAAGACTCCTACCTGAGCGGCTGCTCGGGTTTGGATCAAACCACAGCGCCTCGACATCAGCAACAGCCTCGTTGGCTTGCTTTTCAGTGATGCCATGTCGCTCCCACATATGCTTGGCCCCGTACCGCCAGTCTATCGAATGCACGACTACAGAACTACTACACCGAGCAGGATCGGGCACTGCCCTACATGAGATATGTGGAAAACTTCGGGACGGCCTTTATGGCTCACATGCACAGACACGTCAGCTCTCGATAGGCAGACCGCACTGAAGGGACACCCCTGCTGAGGCTTGACTTTTGGGGCGTGAGGCAGTTCACTATATTACGCGACATGGAATACAATTTTCACATGGTGGAGGATATATCGCGTGGACGTGCAAACATTTAATGCCCTCTCGAAAGCCGAGGCTGAACAGCTCGTAAGGCCGTGCCTCGATGTCCAACGCTGGATAGACGACATCGTACAAGATCGCCCCTACACCACTGTGCATGAGCTCCTTGATCGTGCGGAACAATCCGGCAATGAGTTGACGCCTGCCGAAGTGATTCAAGCCCTCGCTCATCACCCGCGCATCGGCGAACGTGCCGAAGGTGAGACGAAAGAAGCGACCCTTTCGCGTCATGAACAAGCCGGGTTGGGCATTGATGAGGACGTCCAAGCGCAATTAGACCGAGGCAACGCTGAATACGAGAAACGGTTCGATCAAGTATTCCTCATCCGCGCGGCAGGTCGAAGCTCGCAGGAAATCTTAGCTGAACTGCGCCGTCGTCTTGACAACTCTCCAGAACAAGAGATGGCAGAAACCGCAGAACAGCTCAATCAAATCGCTCGTCTCCGCTTAGAAGGATTGTTTTCATGAGTTTTGTTACCGCCCATGTCCTTGATGCCTCTCTTGGCACGCCTGCTCCAGGGATCACGATCTCCCTGCAGCACAGCGATGGTGCCGAGATTGCTCAGGCTGTCACCAATGACGACGGCCGCGTGCCCGATTTGGGCCCAGAAACCCTGGAATCCGGAATCTACCGGATCACCTTTGGAACCGGCGACTATTTCGCCAGCCGGAACGTTGAAACGTTTTATCCGTCTATCACCATCGATTTCAAAGTCGATGCGGGGCAGAAGCACTATCACGTTCCGTTGCTGTTGAGTCCGTTCGCGTATTCCACCTACCGCGGCAGCTGACCCAGGAGTTGACCGGAGATTCCGTCAGCGGTTGCCGCAAGGATTTAACGGAACCATTTAGGAGACCATGCAATGACCAGCAATACCACGGAGACAAAACAGGCAGGATCCGGCACTGTTCGCCTCGCCGCTAATCAGTACGGCAAAGCCGAAAACCATGTGGTGCGAGTGTATCGCGAGAGTTCGCGACACAGCATCCGGGATTTGAACGTCACCTCGCAGTTGCGTGGCGACTTCGAGCTGGCCCACACTGAAGGCAATAACGAGCACGTGGTGGCGACTGACACCCAGAAAAACACCGTGTTTGCCAAGGCAAAGGAAAACGGTATTGAGTCACCCGAGCAGTTCCTCCTGGGGCTTGCCGATCACTTCACCAGCAACTTCGACTGGGTCACTGGCGGTCGGTGGGCTGCCGAAGAATACGGATGGTCGCGTATCAACGATCATGATCATTCGTTCTATAAGTCCGCCCCAGAAATCCGCACGGCTGTCGTGATGCGCGACGGCGACCGCGACGTCGTGATCTCCGGGTTCTACGACCTGACAGTCCTGAAGACAACAGCTTCAGGTTTCGTTGGGTATCCGAAAGATCGCTACACGACGCTGCCTGAAACCGAGGATCGCATCCTGGCGACCGATATTGCTACTCGCTGGCGCTACAACACCACGGATGTCGACTTCGAAGCCACATACAAGCGCGTCAAAGAGATCATCTTAGAGAAGTTCACCGATCACTATTCTTACGCACTACAGCACACGCTGTACCAGATGGCAGAAACAGTCATCGCGTCGGTTCCAGAGATCGATGAAATTAAGTTCTCGTGTCCAAATAAGCACCACTTCCTCTACGACCTGGATCGCTTCGACATCGATAACCCCAACGAGGTCTTCCATGCGGCGGATCGTCCGTACGGCCTTATTGAGGCAACGGTTGCACGGGCTGATGTCGAACTCGATGAGCGCGATTGGATTGGTATCGCAGGCTTCTGCTAGGCCTGTTAGCTCACGAATAGCGACCCATTAAGCCGGTAAGGGTCTCGATTCTCACATGGGAATCGAGACCCTTACCGGCTTGTTGTCTTCTCGGGACCGTATCGCACGTCTTATTCGACCGGGCGGCATTGCGGGAGCATTCGACGCAGGAGCGGAACCGTGCAGATGAACGGGGTCATGCGGGCATTCGGTGCGAAATCAGGATCATCGCCACCGGCACTGTAAATCGGATCTATCTCGTTGGAGGAATAAGAAAAAGGACTGTTCTGGGAGTCATACATGGGAGCTTCCTTCCGAATTATGGAACTCTTTATCCAATGGATGGAATCCAAGTATGACCCGGTTACTCAGCACAGTCAATACTTTTGTGCAAACTTTCACTACGTGCTATGCCACGATTGGCTTCGACGCCGAGTAGATGCGTCAAAGAGTTCTAGAGTTCGACACGATTGAGGTCGGCACTAATATCACGGGCTGCAGCCTGCAAAAGCGGCACCGCCTGCGCTGCAAACTCCTCGTCCAGGCGGCTTGTGGGACCAGAAACCGAGACAGCCATCGGGGTTGGGGCACCATCAACATTGACAGCGAAGCACCGCACCCCCAGCTCCTGCTCTTCCTCATCAATGGCATAACCGCGCTCACGAATACGCTCAAGCTCAGCCTTCAGTTCCCCGAAGTCGGTAATCGATTTCTCGGTCAGCTGCGGCATACCCGAAGAGTGAATAATTTGTGCAACACGTGATTCTTCAATACTTGGCAAGACCGCTTTCCCGACACCGGTCGCTGACGGATGCACCCTTCGACCCACTTCGGTGAACATCCTCATGGAATGCGCCGAGGGCACCTGGGCCGCATACACCATCATGTCGCCATCAAGAACCGCGATGTTCGCCGTCTCCCCCAACTCACCTACAAGCTTCTGCAGATGCGGACGAACAATGTCACCGATCTGTCGACCAGCAAGCTCGCCAAGACGCATCAGCGTGGGCCCGAGCGCATATCCGCGATCTTGCAACTGTCTGGCACAACCGAGATTGACGAGCGTGCGCAGCAAGCGGTGGATTGTGGGCATGGGCAAATCAGCCCGCTCTGCCAGTTCGCTCAGCGTGGCTTGGCCGCCTGCATCGGCAATCAAACCCAAAAGCGTAAATGCCCGCTCCACCGACTGCACACCCGTCTTTGCTGGCTTCGGTGGGGTCGAAATGTTGTTCTGCTGCGCGTCGATCATGCCGCCATCCTCACTTCTCATATCACGACATCTTCGTCGGGGTGATGTCCGCCACATTACACTGGAACGCGAAAGAAAACTTCCACTTGCTGAAATGAATGTGATCGGGGATACTGTATTTCACATAGCAAACACTACTTTCCACCATACGGAATTATCACCTTTTGAGCGAGGAGCTAATTATGGCTGCCCCAAGCCCCGGCTATTCGATTACGGTGCGAGCCTCGACACCGGCAAGCTTCACTGCCACCTCGGACGTCACCAATGCCGTTGCTAACACGGGTGCGCAGATCACGGCCGTCGATGTCGTTGAATCCACGCACTCTGGGCTGACGGTTGACGTCTCGTGCAACACCCGAGATCGCGCACACGGGGACACCATTCGGGCGGCACTGAACGAACTCGACGGGGTTTCAGTCGGCAACATCTCCGATCGCACTTTCCTGATCCATCTGGGCGGCAAGATCGAAATGAGCTCCAAAGTCCAGCTTCGTAATCGCGATGATTTGTCCCGCGCCTACACGCCGGGTGTGGCCCGAGTCTGCCAGGCCATCGCAGATAATAAGGCCGACGCACGCAATCTGACCATGAAACGCAATACCGTCGCGGTCGTGACCGACGGTACCGCAGTCCTTGGATTGGGTGATATCGGACCAGAAGCTGCGCTGCCGGTCATGGAGGGCAAAGCGGTCCTGTTCAAACAGTTCGCCGGCGTTGATGCCTGGCCCGTAGCTCTTGATACGACAGATACCGAAAAGATCATCGAAATCTGCAAGGCGATCGCCCCCGCATACGGCGGCATTAACCTCGAAGATATTTCGGCGCCGCGGTGTTTTGAAATCGAAGCACGCCTGCGCGAAGAGCTCGATATCCCGGTCTTCCACGATGATCAGCACGGCACGGCCATCGTCACCCAGGCCGCATTAGTCAATGCGCTCAAGGTCGTCAACAAGCGCATTGAGGATGTTCGCATCGTCGTCTCGGGTGTGGGTGCAGCAGGTACCGCAATCATCAAATTGCTCATCGCCTCGGGTGCCAAACATATCCTGGCGGCAGGCCGGGACGCAGTTCTTGAACACGGTTCACAACACGATAATCCACACCGAAACTGGATTGCTGCCAACACCAACCACGAAGGGTTCGCCGGCACACTCAAAGAGGCTGTCGTAGGTGCCGATGTGTTCATCGGTGTCTCAGCCCCAGATCTGCTCGACGAAGCAGACATCGAACGCATGAACGCAGATGCGATTGTCTTTGCGATGTCGAACCCGCAACCAGAAGTCGCCCCTGATATCGCAGCGCGTCATGCTGCGGTAGTTGCGACCGGCCGGTCGGATTACCCCAATCAGATTAATAACGTGTTGGCATTTCCGGGTTTCTTCCGCGGCCTGCTGGATGCAGGAGCCCACGATATCACCGATGACATGCTGCTGGCCGCTGCCGAAGCGATTGCCTCATGCATTAGCGACGAGGAAATCAATTCGAGTTACATTATCCCGTCGGTCTTCGACCCCGCGGTCGCCACCCGAGTGGCAGAAGCCATCAAACACACCGTCAGTACCAATGCCTAGTCTTTTTCTTCGCAATAGATACCACTACACCACAGGAGTGCATACCTATGACCACCGAAACTGCAACCATCAAAGTCACCGGCCGTCAGGACCTGCCAGGGGCCAAAGAGATCCTCACACCAGAAGCACTGAACTTCCTCGAAAAACTCCACCAGCGCTTTGCGACCACTCGCGACGAGCTGCTCGAAGCTCGCGTGACCGCACGCGCTGAAGCAGCCAAAGCCGGCGGCATGGACTTCTTGCCCGAAACCCGCGAGATCCGCGAATCCGAGTGGCAGGTCGCCCCGGCACCGGAGAAACTCCGCGACCGTCGCGTCGAAATTACCGGTCCCGTCGCCCCAGCAAAAATGGCGATCAACGCGCTGAACTCCGGCGCCAAGGTCTGGCTAGCTGACCTCGAAGATGCCTCGGCACCGTTCTGGAGCAACGTCTTAGAATCTCAGCTGAACCTCTACGACGCTGCTCGCCGTCAGCTGTCCTTCACCTCCCCCGAAGGCAAGTCCTACACCCTGCGCGAAGATGGAGAACTCGCCACCGTCGTCGTGCGACCACGCGGCTGGCACCTGAGCGAAAAGAACATTGAGGTCAACGGTGAACGTGCCATCGGAGCGCTCGTCGACTTCGGACTGCACTTCTTCCACAACGCCGAACTGCTGCACTCCAATGGTGAGGGCCCGTTCTACTACCTGCCCAAGCTGGAGTCCTACCTCGAAGCACGCCTGTGGAATGACATCTTCACCTTCGCCGAAGCTGAACTCGGCCTCGAACACGGCATCGTGCGAGCAACAGTGCTGATCGAAACCATTCCGGCCGCGTTCCAGATGGACGAGATCCTGTATGAACTGCGCGATCACGCCGCCGGGCTGAACGCCGGTCGCTGGGATTACCTGTTCTCGATCATCAAAACCTTCCGCGAAGCCGGCGAGAAGTTTATTCTGCCCGACCGTGCCGATGTGTCGATGACCGCGCCGATGATGCGCGCCTACACCGACCTGCTGGTCAAAACCTGCCACCGCCGCGGGGCATTTGCGATCGGTGGCATGGCCGCGTTCATTCCAAACCGTCGCGAACCAGAAACCACCAAGAACGCCTTCGAGAAGGTGCACGCCGATAAGAAGCGTGAAGCTGAAGACGGTTTTGACGGCTCCTGGGTCGCACACCCAGACCTCGTGGATATCTGTGTTGAGGAATTCACCAAGGTCCTCGGTGACAAGCCAAACCAGGTGGATCGTCAGCGCGATGATGTCAACGTCACCGCCGCAGATCTGTTGGATGTCGAATCTGCTCCAGGGCAGGTCACCGAAGCAGGTGTCCGTGACAACCTCTACGTCGCGGTCGCCTACATTGCCGCCTGGCTCGGCGGCAGCGGGGCTGTGGCGATCCACAACCTGATGGAAGATGCTGCCACCGCGGAAATTTCGCGCTCCCAGATCTGGCAGCAAATCGCCAATCAGGTCACCGCGGCAGATACCGGTGAAGTCATCACCGCCGAGCGTGTCACCGCCATTCTTGAAGAAGAGGTCGCTCGCCTGCGCGAGGAAGTCAACGACGATGAACGCTTCGAACGCTACTACCAACCAGCCGCTGACATCGTCAAACAGATGACCTCAGGCCGTGAAGAAGACTTCGTCACCTTCCTGACGATCCCAGCCTACGAGGTGATCGACTAGTGACGCTGGATCAACGGCTCCTCGACCACGTGGATCAGCAGCTTGCTGCCACCGACGAGCTCCTCGCCGAAGGGTATCCGGGTGATGACGGTCGACGCCAAGCCGTCCACACCGTCTACACCCCGGCTGATCAGTTCAGTCACGATGTTGCCCAGCGGTGGGGTCAGCAGGCCCTCGATGCGGTGCAACAGCAGGGTTCGATGGTCGATCTGGTCGCACAGGTCCTCGAGCAGAGCACTGATGATGCCTCCTACGTCGAGCGGCTGGCTGAGCTTGTCGAACGCAAGCTCACCCAGGAGCCCATCGAAGATCTGCGCATCGACTTCGAAGACGGCTACGGTCGTCGCTCAGATGCGGAAGAGGATCAGCACGCCGTCGAGGCCGCCAAAGGTGTAGCCCAAAGCTTGCGGGACGGGATAGCTCCACCATTTATCGGCATCCGATTCAAATGCATGGAAGCTGACGTCCGCGCCCGCGGGCTGCGCACCTTGGATCTCTACCTTTCGACCCTGGTCGAAGAAGTCGGTTCGCTGCCGGATTCCACCGTGTTGACGCTGCCGAAGGTCACCACGGTCGACCAGGTCAAAGCGATGAACGACGTTGCAGCCGCATTAGAATCCGGTCTTGGACTCGACGAGGGGCAGCTGCGCTACGAAGTGCAGGTCGAAACGCCCCAGCTCATTGTGGGAGCCGAGGGCCAGGCCGAGGTCGCACGGGTCATCCATGCGGGCCAAGGTCGCATCACGTCCCTGCACTATGGGACCTACGACTACTCGGCATCTCTTGGAATCGCTGCCGCCTACCAGGCAATGGATCACCCGGCCGCAGACTTTGCCAAAAACGTGATGCTCACCGCGGTCGCCGGGACCGGAGTGCACCTGTCTGACGGTTCGACGAACATCCTGCCTCTGGGGAGCGCACAACAAGTCCGTGACGCGTGGGCGCTGCATGCGCGTCTGGTGGCACGTCACCTGCAACGTGGTATTTACCAGGGCTGGGACCTGCACGCCGCGCAGTTACCCACCCGGTTCATTTCGACGTTTGATTTCTTCAATCGCTCGCTCGATTCGGCGGTTGAACGGCTGTCACGGTACGTGCGAGCCGAATCGGGATCGATCATGGATGAACCAGCCACGGCCAAAGCCCTGGCGCGCTATATCTTACGCAGCACCTCATGTGGGGCAGCCGACTCGTCGGAGATCCAGCAACGCCTGGGTATCAGTGATGACGTGTTGCATACCCTGGCCGCGACCGGCCTGACCCCGCAGATGTCGGGAACCAACTAGAACAGCTCAAGGAGAAACATTTCATGACCGCATCCCCGTCGTATTATGCGCCCCACGGTGGCCATCCCCCGCAAACCGACTTACTGACGGATCGGGCGATTGTCACCGAAGCATATACGGTCATACCCCGAGGTGTGTTGCGCGACATCGTGACCTCGGTACTGCCCGAGTGGGAGGACACCCGATCATGGATACTCAACCGGCCGGTCAGCGGTGGGGCGACAACCTTTGCCCAGCTGATCCTTGAGGTGCAACCCGGTGGCGGCTCGGACCATCCCGAACCGCAACCCGAAGTCCAAGGACTGCTCTTCGTCATGGAGGGGACCCTCGAGGTCACCCACGAAGGCGAAACACACGAGTTAACCCCGGGTGGTTTCGCCTACCTGCCGGCTGGCGACCAATGGCAGGTACGAGCTACCGGCGACGAGCCGGCACGGTTTCACTGGATCCGCAAACGCTACGAGCCGCTGGCCGGACATGCGCCGACCGCACAGTTTGGCAACGAGCAGGACCTAGAGCCAGCCGGGATGCCAGGCACCAATAACGCCTGGCGGACGACCCGGTTGTTAGATCCGGATGATCTCGCCTACGACATGCACGTCAATATCGTCACGTTCGAACCCGGCGCGGTCATTCCGTTTGCCGAAACCCACGTGATGGAACACGGGATTTACATCCTGGAAGGCAAAGCCGTCTACCGGTTGAACGCCGACTGGGTCGAAGTCCAGGAGGGCGATTACTTCTCCCTTCGGGCGTTTACTCCGCAAGCATGCTATGCGGGAGGGCCCTCGAACTTCCGTTACCTGCTGTATAAGGACGTCAATCGCCAGGTCATGCTCTAAACACCTCTGGGATCTCAGGAGCCGACCGGGCTGATTGCACGACGCTGGGTTTCGGTGGCAGCACACGGTTCGTGGCTGCCACCGAAACCCAGCTCGCTTTAAGGACGAAGAAATTGTCCCTTACCTTCCGTCATCTCTACCTGGTTACCACGCAGCCAAGTAGAGATGACTTTTCCGGTCAGTTCTCGCCCGTCGTAGGGGGTGATCGGGTTTCGGTGGTGGAGTGCTCCTGCGTCAACGGTCCAGGTCGCGTGCGGATCAAAGACAACCAGGTCAGCGTCATATCCCACAGCCATGCGGCCCTTGGAAGGGACGCGTGCAATGTCTGCCGGGGTGGACGCCATCCAGGAGATGACTTGCGCAAGGTCGACACCGCGTTGTAACGCTTCGGTCCAGATCACCGACAGGCCGAGCTGCAGCGAAGAGATACCGCCCCAGGCCGTATCGAAGTTCCCATCCCCGTGTTCTTTGAGTTCCAGTGTCGATGGGGAGTGGTCCGAGACGATGATATCGATCGTGCCATCTTGCAGTCCCTGCCAGAGCCTGTCCCGGTTCTCTGCTTCCCGGATGGGTGGTGCGCACTTGAACGCGGTCTGGCCGTCACCAATTTCTTCGCTCAAAAACGTCAGATAGTGCGGACAGGTTTCAACGGTCAGTGGTAGGCCCTCGGCCTTGGCCGCTGCAATGAGTTCTAAACTGTCGGCATCGGATAGGTGCAGAATGTGCGCCCGAACGCCGGTGTCCCGGACCCCGTCGATGATCGACCGGATCGCGACCTTTTCGGCTTCCCTTGGGCGCGAGGCCAAGAAGTCCGTGTACTTCGGGCCCCCGCTGACGCCCTGGCTGCGGGTTTGGGCTAGTGTGTGCGCGTCTTCGGCGTGGATGATCATCAGTCCGTCGAATGCCGCGATTTCCGCCATATCTGTGCGCATTTCTTCGGGTTCAAGATGTGGGAATTCATCGACGCCCGAATGTTCGAGGAAGCACTTAAACCCAAAGACCCCAGCCTCGTGCAGGGGTTTCAGGTCGCCAGTATTGCCGGGGATCGCGCCACCCCAGAAACCCGTATCAATGAAGATTTGGCCGCGCGCTGCGTCTTGTTTCTGGTTCAACGCATCGACATTGACGGTCGAGGGGACCGAGTTGAGCGGCATATCGATCACCGTTGTGACCCCACCTGCTGCAGCGGCCTTGGTCGCGGTCTCGAAACCTTCCCATTCGGTGCGTCCGGGTTCATTGACGTGCACGTGCGTATCCACCAGTCCAGGTAGCAAAACCTGCTGTTCGGGTACCTCAATCACCTCGGCAGCCTGGAGCCCGGTGCCAAGTGGCTCGATGGCTGCGATCTTCTCGTGACGCACCGCGACCTCTAACGCCGCGATCCGTCCCTGGTACAGCGCCTGGGGCGCTCGAAATACCACATCAAACTCGGGTTGTGTCATCCCGACCCTCTCTTTCTGAATGCCTTAAGTTGTAACTAAAGTAGCACCAATCTGCTCACCAACAGTCTCTAACAGCGGCATGGCTTGGGACATTGAGACCCCCGGATCTGGTTCAAGGTTGCTGAGCGCGTGGACGGCACGAAAGCCGGCTTGTTGCAGCTGTGCTTCGGTCAGTTGATTTCGTCCACAAACGGCAAACACCGGGATCCCACGGGCAGCGGCGGCCTGGGCGATGCCGATCGGGGCTTTGCCCGCCAGGGTTTGGGCATCGAGGCTGCCTTCACCGGTAATGACGAGTGACACACCATCAAGGGTGGCAGCAAAGTTCGTCAATTCCAGGATGACGTCCACGCCCCGACGGCGCTGTGCGCCCAGCATGGTCATTGCGGCGAAACTTGTACCACCGGCGGCGCCCGACCCCGACGCCGTGGTGCTTTCTACCACGTGTGCACCCGCTGCCGAGCCCCATTCGGCTTCGGCAGCTTGTACTAAGACAGTGGCGAAGTGCCCGATGCCGCGATCGATAGCCGTCACGTCTTCAGGCGTGAGTCCTTTTTGCGGACCGAACACGGCAGCCGCACCGTTGGGCCCGGTCAGCGGGTTATCGACGTCACTGGCGACCATCACCTCGGTGTGCTTCCATCGAGGATCCAGCCCTGAACAATCAATGTGATGCACCCTGGCCAGGCCACTACCACCGTCTGGGATGGGTCGTCCCCGGGTATCTTCGAGTCGTACGCCAAGTGCGGCAAGCATACCGGCTCCGGCATCAGTACAGGCCGAGCCTCCGAGCCCGAGGATGATGCGCTGGGCACCGGCCTCAAGGGCGGCCTGCAGCAACTCACCGGTCCCACGACTCGTCGCGGCACGCCCAGTAGTCCGGTCTGGTTGGATCAACTCGATCCCCGATGCTTGAGCCAGTTCAACGACGGCTTCGCGACGCCCACGATGGTCCCGCCACGCCCAGGACGCGGTCACCGGTTTCGAGAGGGGACCGCTTACCTCGGTCTGGCGTCGTTGAAATCCCGCTGCGAGCGCGGCGTCCACGGTGCCTTCTCCCCCATCGGCGACGGGAAGGCATCGAAGGTCAACCGTGGTGAGGACCCGCCGCAGGCCGGTTGCGATGGCTTGGGCAACTTGGCCTGCGGTCAAGGACCCTTTGAACTTATCCGGGGCGATCAAAATGCTCCCGGTACCCAACGGTGCGGACATGCTATTCCATCAGCATCAACGCGGTGGGTGCATCGTCAACGCTGATGGCCAGGTCACCAAACTCCTGGATGTTGTCCAGCGCGGTCCCCATGGGAATGTTCGTGACCCGTTCCAGGACGACTTCCACGACCACGGGCACGCGGTGTTCTGCCATGAGCTCCTGTGCATGTTCGAAGGCTGCGCTGAGGTCTTCTGGGTCTTCGACACGCAGTGCTTTACAGCCGAGTCCTTCGGCCACTTTGAGGTGGTCGACCCCGTATCCGGAGTAACCGCTTTCATGCGCGTCGGGTGTTGCGTTGATGTTTTCAAAGGCCAGGGAGACTTCGAAATCCATGTCGAAGGCACGCTGCGACTGCCGGATGAGCCCCAGGTAGGAGTTATTAACCACGACGTGGATATATGGGAGGTGATGTTGTGCTCCGACGGCGAGTTCCTCAATCATGAACTGGAAGTCGTAGTCACCGGAAAGCGCCACCACGGTCTGTTCAGGTCTGGCTCGGACCACGCCCAGTGCGGCCGGTCCAGTCCACCCCAGTGGCCCTGCTTGGCCGGCGTTGATCCAGTTGCGTGGCGCATACGTGTGCAGCATTTGTGCTCCGGCGATCTGGCTGAGTCCAATGGTCGTGACGTAGGTGGTCTCGCGATCGAATGCGCGGTTCATTTCTTGATAGACCCGCTGCGGTTTGATCGGCTTGTCAGTGTAGTGTGTTTTGCGTTGGAGCTGTCCTTTGCGAGCACTACACCGGGTCGACCACGCCGAATAGTCCGGGATACTGCGAGCGCGTGCGGCCTCGAGTAGGGCTTCCAGGGCGTGCTTGGCATCGGAGACCACACTGTAGTCCGGTGCAAAGACCCGTCCGATCTGGGTGGGCTCAATATCGATGTGAATAAACTTCCGACCTTTGCGATAGGTCTCCAGATCGCCGGTATGACGGTTCGCCCACCGGTTGCCGATCCCCAGTACGATGTCTGCGTCTAGGAAGTTCGCGTTGCCATAGCGCGTGTGGGTTTGGATCCCGACCATGCCCGCCATCAACGGGTGGTCATCTGGGAGCGTGCCCCAACCCATCAGGGTTGGGACCACGGGGATATCTAATAGTTCAGCAAGTTCTACGAGCTCTTGATGGGCATCCGCATTGATGATCCCGCCGCCAGCCACAATGATTGGACGTTCGTGGGCAAACAGCATGTCCAGGACTTTGTCGGCCTGCGCCGGGGTGGTCGCAGGTTTGAGCACCGGCAGTGGTTCGTAGGTGTCGATGCCGAAATCGATCTCGGCCAGTTGGACGTCTAGCGGCAAATCGACCAGGACCGGGCCGGGGCGGGAGGAGCGCATCAGTTGGAACGCTTTTTGCAGGGTCCCCGGGACCTGGCCTGGTTCCAGGACGGTGGTCGCCATTTTGCACAGCGGCTTGGCGATCTCATCGATGTTGATGGCCTGGAAGTCCTCTTTATGCAACACAGCCACGGGGGCTTGGCCCGTAATACACAGCATCGGAATCGAGTCTGCTGCTGCAGCATACATGCCCGTGATCATATCGGTACCCGCCGGACCCGACGTCCCAATGCACACGCCGATATTACCGGCTGCGGCTCGGCTGTATCCGTCGGCCATGTGTGACGCACCTTCGACGTGTCTGGCTAGTGTATGGCGGATACCGCCGTGGGCTTTCATTGCCGAATACAGTGGATTGATGGCGGCACCTGGCAGACCAAAAGTCTCGGTGGCACCTTCTTTTTCTAAAATGAGTGCGATGGCATCGACGGTACGCATGGTCGTCATGTCAGTCTCCTTGAGAAATGCGTTGAAAGGTCAATGGTCTTGGCGCTCAGACAGCGCCTCCACCAGGCGGAAGAGTCCCGAATGGTCGAGGCCACCATCGCCCCGTTGCACCATTGCGCCGACGAGTTGTGCCACTGCTGCACCGATCGGAATGTGAACCCCGGCTTCACGTGCCGCGGAGGTGACGATCCCCATGTCTTTATGGTGCAGTTCCAGGCGGAAGCCGGGACTGAATTCACGATCCAGCATTTTCTGGCCCTTTTGCTCCAGCACTTTCGAACCGGCCAGCCCACCGCCAAGCACCTCAAGTGCCGAGGTGGTGTCTACCCCGTAGGCTTCTAGGAACACGACGGCCTCGGCAAGCAGTTGAATGTTGCCTGCGACCATGAGCTGGTTTGCGGCTTTTACCGTTTGGCCCGAACCCGAGGGTCCGACACGAACAATCGTTTTGCCAACTGCTCGGAAGATCGGTGCCACGGCGTCGAAATCGTCTTGGGCCCCGCCGACCATGATGGAAAGGGCTGCATCAATGGCGCCCTGTTCGCCGCCCGATACCGGTGCGTCCAGGGCTTTGAGGCCACACGCGGTGGCTTCTTTTGCTAATTGGGTCGCGACATCGGGACGGATGGTCGAATGATCGATCCAGTACGCCCCGGCTTGAGCATTCACGAAGACGCCCTCTGGACCGGTCACGACGTTGGAGACATCGGGCGAGTCAGGCAACATCGTGATAACGACGTCGGCGTGCTGGACGGCTTCACGAATTGATCCGGCAGCGGTACCACCTACCGCCGCGAGGTCTTCGGCCTTTTGTGGGGAGCGGTTGTATCCCGTGACGTCATATCCGGCGGTCACGAGGTTTTTGGCCATGGGCAGCCCCATGATCCCCAGTCCAATAAACGCGATTTTCTGCTGTGTCATATCAACATCCTTGATTCACTATCGTTCAGGTGTGCGAGGGGCTGGCTTAGTCTTGGCGCAGCCAGTCAAATGCAGTGGTTTGATCTTGCTTGTATTCCAGCGCGATCTTGCCGGTGTAGCCGAGCTCGCGAGCTCGGGCAATCCATGCAAAGAGCGGCAGCTCGCCGGTCCCTGGCGCGCCACGTCCCGGGTTATCGGCAATTTGAATGTGTCCGATGCGATCGGTGTGCGCCTCAATGACCGCTGCCACGTCATCGCCGTTGACGGCGAGGTGATAGAAGTCAGCCAGCAGTGCGATGTTTTGCGCCGATCGCGTGTCATCGACACCCTGTTGAACCTGGTCGATGACCTCAAGGGCGTCTGCTGCGGTCAACAGCGGGTACCCTTCGGCACCCGAGACCGGTTCGACCAAGACGGTCCCACCGATCGGAGCCACAGTGTCAGCTGCGATGATCAGATTCTGCACGGCGACACTTTGTTGCTCTTCGGGAGTTACCTCCGGTTGGCGTAGACCGTACAGCGCGTTGAAGGAGGTGCACCCGGTGCGTTCACCGATCGAGGCCACGACTGCGCAGTTTTCGCGGAATGCGGTACTTTCCCCGAACGTTGAGATTCGGCCGCGATCGCCGTCTGCCATGGTCCCGGCCCAGAAGTTCAGCCCGACCAGGCGCACGCCGGCCTCGTCAATCGATTTGACGAACGCATCGACATCTTTGTCGCTCGGCACTGGCTGGCCATCAAATGGCCACCAAAATTCCACTTCGGTAAACCCGAGCGCGCGGGCGGCAGCGGGCCGCTCAAGGAGCGGCAGTTCGGTGAGCAGCGTCGAGCAATTCAACACATAGTCTGCAGCCGAGGGATCAACTTGTTGAGTGGTCGGATAAGTTTCGGTCACCACATACCCCTAATTTCATATTGTGGAAGTTATATTTTGCTTCGTGAAATTAAAGTGTAGGGCGAAGTGTGATCTATGTCAAACATTTCCTCAACAAACCCTTGACAGCCGCGATGTGAACTGGCTTACTGTATGAATACCTTTCGGAACCACAATTTCGCACTGTGAAAGCTCATCACCAGTTGCATCAATCCCAGAGAATGGGGACGTCTTGAAATCTCGCTTACTAAAACCCGATTACGTCCGAAATCCAGATGCGCCGGAAAATGAAAAACTGCCGTTTGGTAAAACGGTAGCCTTTGGTTTGCAGCACATCCTGACGATGTACGGTGGCATCCTCGCAGTACCGCTGATCATCGGCAATGCGGCGGGGCTCTCGGCCGATCAGATCGCCACGCTCGTGACCGCAAGTTTATTTGTTGGTGGACTCGCAACCGTGCTGCAGTCAGCAGGGCTGCCATTCTTGGGGTCCCGATTGCCGCTGGTGCAAGGGGTCTCCTTCGCTGCGGTCGCGACGATGCTTGCGATCCTGTCGGGTAACGGCTCACTGACCGATGTTTTCGGTGCGATCATTGTCGCCAGTATTATTGGCTTCCTCATTGCGCCATTCTTTGCGAAAATCATCCGGTTCTTCCCGCCAGTGGTCACCGGTACCGTGATTACCGCTATTGGTCTGACACTCTTTCCTGTCGCCGCGAATTGGGCCATGGGCGGGAACGCAGACGCCGATGACTATGGTTCGGTGATGAACATCAGCCTGGCCGTGATGACGTTTGTGATCATCATGATCTTCTCGAAGGTCGGCGTTGCCGCACTCTCACGGCTTTCGATCCTGTTGGGCCTAATCGCTGGGACGCTGATCGCCTTCTTCCTCGGTCAGGCTGACTTTAGTGCGGTGGGTTCAGGCTCCCCGGTCGCATTCCCAATGGTCTTCGAGTTTGGTCTGCCGACCTTCGATATCGCCGCCATTATTTCGATGATCATTGTGATCCTGGTGATCAAGACCGAAACGACTGCAGATATCATCGCGGTCGGCGAGATCATTGGTACTCCAGTCGATTCACGTCGCATTGCTGACGGACTCCGGGCCGATATGCTCTCATCTGCCATCGCACCGATCTTCGGTTCCTTCACGCAATCAGCGTTCGCACAGAACGTCGGACTCGTGGCCCTGTCGGGCGTGAAATCACGCTGGGTCGTCACGGCCGGCGGCGGCATCATGGTGGCCCTTGGGCTGATCCCATGGTTGGGACAAATCGTGGCGGCTATCCCGATGCCGGTTCTTGGTGGTGCAGGCATCGTGCTCTTCGGCACTGTCGCAGCGTCTGGTATTCGTAACCTGTCTACGGTCAAATACGACGGCAACATGAACCTGATCATTGTTGCTGCCGCGCTAGCCTTCGGCATGATCCCCGTGGTCCAACCTGAGTTTTATCACAACTTCCCATCCTGGATCGAAACCATTTTCGAATCCGGCATTTCCTCGGCGGCTATCGTCGCGGTGGTCCTCAACATTGTGTTCAACGAGCTCAAGATCGGGAACTCTCCAGACCCATCGGTCTTTGCTGCCAAACCGATCCGCTTCCTGACCAAGAGCCAGCTGGCAGATCTGGAAGATGGGGACGTCTTCATTGACGGCAAACTCGTAGACTGCGACGGAGAGGAAGTCCCCGTCGTCCCAGACGAAAAGGTCGCAGACATTCGCGAACGCATCGAACACGGTGAGGTGACCTCAACCCAGGAGCTCGTCCAGGTCGTCCTCAAAGACGAATCGGCCTCCGCATCTGACGAAGCCCGACCGCGAAAGTAACCGCCCGCTGGGCTGCTAAATCCCGGTTTCCGACAGTCGGAGACCGGGATTCAGCATGTTCGCTCCATTGTCTCCGAAGATACCGCCCCGTAGAGTTTTTGTAGAGGTGCAGAAAATGACAGTCGATCGAGTTGCAATCATTACCGGTTCCGCCCAAGGTCTAGGGAAAGGTATTGCCGAAAAACTCTGCCACCAGGGGTATGGCGTTGTGGTGAGCGACCTCAATGATGAAGTCTTGAACGAGACGTACGCCGAGTTAAAGACAAGAACTTTGAAGTCAGTTCAAAGGTCGCGGATGTCACGAAACCCGAAGACCATGAGGCGCTCATCCAACATGCTGTCGATACTTTCGGCAAGGTCGACGTGTACATCAACAACGCCGGAGTTGAAGGCGAAGTTGAAGAGATCGAAAAGATCAACGCCAAAATATGGATTTCGTATTTGACGTCAACGTGAAGGGCGTGTTGTTCGGGATCCAGGCCGCAGCGAAGCAAATGCGAAAACAGGGACACGGCGGAACGATCATCAATGCCTCAAGTATGGCCGGTCACGAGGGGTTCGATTTCCTCGCAACCTACAGTGCTTCGAAGTTTGCGGTCCGTGGACTGACCCAAACCGCATCGAAGGAATTAGCGAAAGATAACATCACCGTCAATGCGTACTGTCCGGGAATTGCTGCGACCGGCATGTGGGATCGGTTGGATGAGAAATTCATGGAAGTGCTTGGCACTGAAAAAGGTGAAGCGCTAGAACAATACGCTTCGTCTATTTCGTTGGGTCGCACGCAGCAACCAGCGGACGTGGCGAACCTGGTCGCGTTTCTTGCTTCGGAAGACGCGAACTACATTACCGGCCAGGCGATCCTGACCGACGGCGGTATTGTGTATCGATAACCCGAGGTTCAAGAGCCGTACTTAACAACTCAGGGCGTGGTTTCGGTCGGAACGACCAAGAAACCACGCCCTGAGTGTAGGTATATCTCGCTTAGTCGTCGTAGGTGTAGAAGCCCTTACCCGACTTGCGGCCAAGTTCACCGCGTTCGACCATGTCGCGCATCAGCTGTGGTGGTGCGAACCGGGGTCCGAGTTTTTCCTCGAGGTATTCGGCGATGCCAAGGCGCACGTCGAGTCCGACGATATCGGTCAGTGCCAGCGGGCCGATCGGGTGCTTATAGCCCAGTACCATCGCATTATCGATGTCCTCGGCCGAGGCAACACCTTCTTCGACCATGCGGATAGCTTCCAGGCCCAGGGCCACGCCAAGACGCGATGAGGCAAAGCCGGGGGCATCATTGACAGTCACGGCGGTCTTGCCGATGCCTTCAACCCACTGTGCGGTGCCCGCTTTGAGCTGTTGCGAGGTCTGTGTCCCGATGACGACCTCGACCAGCTTCGAAGCTGGGACCGGGTTGAAGAAGTGTAGGCCACAGAAATTCTGCGGGCGCTGGAGTTTCTCGGCCAGACCATTGATAGACATTGAGGAGGTGTTGCTCGCCAGGTAGGCGTCGTCGCCCAAATGTGCTTCGACAGCTTGCAGGGATGAGACCTTCAAATCGAAATCTTCGGGTACGGCTTCAATGACCAGTCCGGCGTTGGCAAAGTCGCTGTGTTCGGTCGTGACGGTAAGTTTCGCGGCGTAGTCGTCGACACTGCCGTCAACTTTGCCACGTTCTACGGATCCGCTGACATCGCGCAGGACCCGTTCACGGGCTGCTGCGGCTGATTCGTCGTCGCGTTCTACGACGACGACTTCTGCGCCCGAGGTGAGAAACGCGTGGGCGATCCCGGCGCCCATACGACCTCCGCCGAGCACGCCAACAATTGATGGAAGGCTAGTGTTTACCATGTTGCTCCTCATACGAAATGCGGTGGGCTTATTAGACGCGTTCGACCAGCATTGCTGCACCCTGGCCGACACCAACACACATGGTGGCCAGTCCGCGAGATTGCTCTTCGGCTTCCAGGCGGGACAACAAGGTGATCACGATGCGTGAACCGGAGGACCCCAGTGGGTGGCCCAATGCAATCGCGCCGCCCCAGGCATTGACGATGTCCGGGTTCAGGCCCAGTCGACGGATCGATGCCAGCGACTGGGTGGCAAACGCTTCATTAATTTCAGCGGCATCGAGGTCATCAACGGTCCAGCCGGCTTTGTCCAGGACCTTTTCGGTTGCTGGGACCGGGCCGAGACCCATGACTTCTGGGGCCAGTCCGGCTGAGCCACCGGCCACAATGCGCGCCCGCGGAGTCAGGTTGTACTTGTCGATCGCTGCCTGGGAGGCAACCACAATTGCGGAGGCGCCATCGTTGAGGCTCGACGAGTTGCCAGCGGTGACGACGTCACCGAGTTTGGTGACTGGGCGCAGCTTCGCCAGGGTTTCAACGGTCGTGCCGGGGCGAGGACCTTCATCCTGATCCACGACGGTGACGTTGCCTTTACGGTCCTTGACTTCCACCGGGACGATTTCGGAATCAAACCGGCCGGCTTCCTGAGCGGCTACGGCTTTGGCCTGGGAGTTGACCGCGAATTCGTCGGCTTCGTCACGGGTAATACCGTCGACGTTGGCGACCTCTTGGGCGGTTTCGGTCATACCGTAGGTCATTTTCCCATCGCGGGACAGATCCCCGCCGTATTCAAAGCGCGGGTTGACGAAACGCCAACCAAGGGCTGAGTCAAACATCTCACCTGGCTGACCGAACGCGCGGGTGGGCTTTTCTAGTACCCATGGAGCACGCGACATGGATTCGACACCACCGGCGATGACGATATCGGCATCGCCGGTCGCCACCATCCGAGAGGCGGTCTCGATGGCCGACATCCCGGATGCGCACAACCGGTTGATGGTCATCGCCGGGACTGATTCGTCGCCGCCGGCCAACAGCCAGGCCATGCGGGCCACGTTGCGGTTTTCTTCACCGGCACCATTGGCGTTACCTAACAGCACCTCGTCCACGTCAGCAGGATCAATCCCGGTATCCTCCAGGACGGCTTTGATGGTCAGCGCGGCCAGATCATCTGGTCGCACCGAGCTGAGCGCTCCACTGTGCCGACCAACTGGAGTGCGTTTGCCCGAGACTAAGAATGCTTCTGCTACCACGTAGCTCCTTCAATAAAACTCTGAAACAACATTTAATAAGTGTAGTGACGAACGGAAGCTGGCTGCCGTCCTGCGACCACAGCCAGCTGAAGTTCATGAGGTGCCGAAACTGTCTGCCCGGCTACTTGCTCAACAGTTCACCGCTGAATTCTGGTTTCCGCTTTTCTTGGAATGCGGCAAATCCTTCAGCGTAGTCCGCGGTCGAGCACAGCTTGCCCTGAGCGATGTTTTCTTGCTCCATCGACTCCCACAGACCGATGCGCTGATCTCGAATCTGGGCGACCAGTTCGCGCGATGCGAGGAATGCGCCGGTGGCACCCTGGGCGGCCTTCGCGACCTTTTTCCGGGTAAATTCGAGGAGCTCGTCTTTTGGTACGGAACGGGAGAACAGGCCCTGTTGGACGGCTTCTGCCCCCGACATCAAGTCAGCGGTGTAGATCAGGTCCAGTGTGCGGTGGGCTCCGAGACGCTCGGTGAACAACGCGTGCCCGCCCGAGTCCAGCGTGGCGCCAAGGTTGGCAAAAGGTGAGCCGATTTTTGCATCGTCTGCGACATACACGACGTCGGTCGCGATGGCCAGGCCGAGGCCGACGCCCAAGCATGCGCCCTGCACGGCAGCAAATGTCGGGGCTGGGAATTCAGCCATCTGCTTCAGAACCGGCGTGACCAATTTGCCGAGGTAGTCGTAGGCGTCATCGTCGGCTGGATCGACATTTGAGATGTCACGGCCGGCGCTAAAGCCGCGGCCTTCACCGCGAAGCAACAGAGCTCGCACGCCAGCGTCGGCGGCGTCGGTATAGGCCTGGGCGAGATCTTTGATCGCCTGCTCGTCCAACGCGTTCATCTTTTGTGGCGCGTTGAGCGTGACTTCAGCGATATTGTCGTGAATTTCAAGTTCGATCATGTCGGTCCTAAGCGTCGTAGTCAACGATCAATTTGTCGGAGGTCGGACGTGTCTGACACGTCAGCACGTAACCGGCTTCAACCTCATCGGATTCCAGCGCGTAGTTTTCATCCATTTCGAAGGTTCCGGTCACAACCTTGGCGCGACAGGTTCCGCAGACCCCGCCGGCACACGCAAACGGCGTATCGGGGCGGACGCGCAGGGCCGCGTTGAGTACTGACTCATTGGCTGATACAGGCGTTTCGACCGATGATGACAGCCCGTCGAGAGAGAATTCAATCGTGCGGTTTTCACCCTTGGGATCAACCTCAACCGGGCGACCACGGTGGCCACGGGGTTCGGTTGGGTCACCGGTCGTGAACAGCTCATAACGGACCGCGTCTTCGTCGACGCCGCGTTCTTTGAGCTTATCGCGGGTCATCTGCACGAGTTCGAATGGGCCACACAGGAACCATTCGACGGCGTTTTCAACCGGGATGATGCGGTCGAAGAGTTCGTCGAGTTTTTCCTCATCGATACGTCCCGACATCAGCGGTGAGATCCGTTGTTCACGTGATAGCACGTGGTGAATCGACAACCGCGTGGGGTATTTATCTTTGAGGTCCCCGAGTTCTTCGGCAAACATGACGTCCATCGCTGAGCGGTTGGCATAGACCAGGTCAAAGGTCGCATCTTCGGTGGACTTCAACAAGGTCGATACGATCGCCATGATCGGGGTGATCCCGGAGCCAGCAGCAATCGCAACGAAATGCCCACCCTGGGTGGCATGTTCTTCGGCGATCGCTTCCGGATCGTTGAGCGCGGTGCTGTGCATCTTCGAGGTGAAGGAACCCTGGGGGTTCATGACGTTGATCGTATCGCCAACCTTCAGCTCTTCGTGGGCCCAGGTCGAGAACAGCCCGCCGAAGTCTTTTTTGATGGCAACACGAATTTCACCCGGGACGGGTTCGGCACAAATCGAGTACGAGCGGCGAACTTCTTCGCCGTCGATCTCCGCACGAAGCGCCACGTATTGGCCCGGCACGTAGTTGTAGTCATCTTGGAGCTCTTCGGGAATTTCGAAGGCCACTTCGATGGCTTCATCGGTCAGTTGGCGAATCTCCGACACGTTCAGGGCATTAAACCGTGCGCGTTTTCGTGCGGGTGCCTTCAAGGTTTCAGTCATGGAGTGAGTTCCTTAATGGACTTTGAAATAGTCGAACGGTTCTAAGCAGTCATTGCAGGTGTACAGCGCCTTGCACGCGGTGGAACCGAAGCGGGTGATTTCACGAGTTTTCAGGGAGTGGCACTGGGGGCATTTGACGGCCATTGGGACAACGACCGGTCCGGTGTTCACAGCGGATTTTCCGGTTGGTGGGGCAATGCCGTACTCTTCGAGTTTGCGTTTGCCTTCATCGGACATCCAGTCGGTGGTCCAGGCCGGTGTGAGGACCAGCTTGACTTCAGCGTCTTCGTACCCGGCATATTCCAGCGCCGCGGTCACGTTCGCTGAGATCGTGTCCATGGCGGGGCAGCCCGAGTAGGTTGGGGTGATCGTCACGACTGGTTTGCCGTCAACGAGTTCAACTCCCCGAAGGATGCCAAGATCTTCAATGGTCAGTACGGGAACCTCTGGATCCGGTACTGATTTCACGGCATCCCAGAGTTCCTGGGTTGTAGGGTCTGCGGGTCGAAGCTCTGCTGAAATAGTCATTACCACTTAGCTCCTGGGAATTTACGAGCAAGTACCTGCATCTCGGTCAGGATATGGCCGCGATGCTCAGAGTATTTGCCGGTACGATTGCCCCCGAATGCAGCGGGTACATTGGGGAGCTCTAACGTTGCTTGTTCAATGATCGGGGCGATGCGCTGATCGAAGGATTCCTGCAACGACGATGGCAACACGGCAATGCCGCGGTCGGAAAGGTCGCGGACCAGGTCGTCGTCCTGGAACAGTTCGGCGACATATGGCCACATGTAGTTGAGGCCTTCCTGCATCCGACGGTGGGACTCTTCGGTGCCATCACCAAGACGCAGTGTCCACTGGGCTGCATGGTCCAGGTGGTACATCACTTCTTTATGCGCTTTGGCCGCCACTGCCGCGAGGGTCTCGTCCTTGGACTCCATGAGTCGGGCGAACAGTTCGTATTCGTAGATCGCAAAGATCAACTGACGCGCAATCGTCTGACCGAAGTCACCGTTTGGCTGTTCGACCAGTCGGACGGAGTAGAACTCGTGTTCGTCACGGAAGTAGGCCAGGTCGTCCTCGGTTTTATCCCATGCGGTTCCCGCATACGACAGTAAAAACCGGGCGTGACCGAGCTGGTCCTGGGCGATGTTTGCCAGCGCGACGTCTTCTTCCATCTCTGGGGCGCGGGAGATCCAGTGCCCCAGACGCTGGGCGAGCATCAGGGCGTCATCACCGAGGTACAGCGCATAGGTTGCGACATCTTCGTCAGCTTTGAGGTCTGATTCGATGATGTCTTCAGGGGTCATCGCATCGCCAACGGAAATCCGTGTGGCGGAGTCTGCTGATGCGAAACTCATAGGTGCTTCACCCCTTCAGATTTGGTGTAGTAGGTCGCGTGCCGGAATGCTTTGCCCTTGGGGGATTCAAAGAAGCCGCCCTTGGAGTCAGGATCCGAGCTCGAAATTGCATCGGCTGGGACCACCCAGACTGAGGTTCCTTCGTTACGACGGGTGTAGAGGTCACGTGCGTTGCGCAGGGCCATCGTGTCGTCCGGGGCGTGGAGTGATCCAGCGTGGACGTGTGACAAACCGCGCGACGACCGCACGAATACTTCGTACAGTGGCCATGAGGCGTCAATGTTTTGTTCTGACATGTTTCTAGGCTCCAATCAGGTGACGGTCGGCAGCATCTGCCTCACGACGAGCTTGTTTTTCGGCATAGGCGGCGGCTGCTTCACGCACCCAGGCACCGTTTTCGTGTGCTTCACGACGGTGCTGCAGACGCTGGACGTTGCAGGGGCCGTTGCCCTTAATGACGGACATGAATTCGTCCCAGTCCAGTTCACCGAAGTCGTAGTGACCACGTTCTTCGTTCCACTTCAGATCTGGGTCCGGCAGGGTCAGGCCCAGTGCCTCGGCTTGCGGGACAATCATGTCCACGAAGCGCTGACGGAGCTCATCGTTGGAAAAGCGTTTAATGTTCCAAGCCATCGACTGCTTGGAGTTCGGGGAGTTATCGTCCGGTGGACCAAACATCTGCAGTGCAGGGCCATAGAAACGGTTCACCGCATCTTGTGCCATGGCTTTTTGTTCTGGGGTGCCGTTGGAGAGTTCGTAGAGGATTTCCCAACCCTGGCGCTGGTGGAAGGACTCTTCTTTACACACCCGCACCATCGCACGACCGTACGGCGCATAGGAAGCACGGCACAGTGGTACCTGGTTCTGGATGGCAGCGCCATCGACGAGCCAACCGATCGCTCCAACATCGGCCCAGGTCAACGTTGGGTAGTTGAAGATCGAGGAGTATTTGGCCTTGCCGTCGAGCAGATCCTGAACCATCTCGTCGCGAGAGGTTCCAAGGGTTTCAGCTGCCGAGTACAGGTAGAGACCGTGACCGGCTTCGTCTTGCACCTTGGCCATCAGAATCATTTTGCGCTTCAGCGAAGGCGCCCGGGTGATCCAGTTGGCTTCAGGCTGCATCCCGATAATTTCGGAGTGCGCGTGCTGGGAGATCTGACGAACGAGCGTCTTGCGGTAGCCCTCGGGCATCCAGTCGCGAGGCTCAATGCGTGAGTCCTCGGCGATGATCTGATCGAACCGTTCTTGGCCTGCCCGCTCATCATCAAGATGAGTGACGGGCGTCTCGTGAATAGGCGTTGTAGACATATATGACACCTCGGACGGATAGTGATTGGAACTAAAACTCTAACGGATAATTACCGAACGTTCAGTCAGTATACGGAAGATGATTGTGGCATGCAACTCACCACGAGTCCCGCGCCCACAAAAGACCCCTCCCTCCGCGCGGGGGAATGCACCCCGGTGGCGCAACGGTCAAGAGTTGCGGATTTGACGTGCATCACATCGATCATTACCGTATGAATGGTCAGTAGATAATTATATAGCTCACATCCGGAGATTTCTATGTCACATACTCTCAGTACCGTCGGTGCGTCAAGAGATGCCGCCGAGATACAGCGGGGACAGTTTGGGCCACACGACCACCCCCGACTTGGGTATGACAGAACCTCCGAGTGGCTAGGCGTGACTGTCACAGAATACGCACCGGGCTATGCCAAAGGGCACATGCAAGTGCGCGAAGAGATGCTCAACGGCTTTCAGATCGCCCACGGCGGAATGGTCTTTGCTTTTGCCGACACGATCTTCGCGTGGACGTGCAACCATCCGGACGGTGACGGTTCGACCATCACCGTGGCACAGGGAGTCGATGTGAACTTCCTGTCGTCTCCCACTGTCGGCGCCGTCCTGACAGCGATCGGGACGATGCGAGCCTCGACCGGTCGGTCTGGTCTGTGTGACATCACGGTCTACGACGAGCAAGAAAACTTAGTCGCCGAGTTCAGAGGTCGGTACCGGACGATCCCCAACCCGCGTCACTAACTCACGTCAGCGATACAAGACACGTAAAGGACAATTCATGACGACTCAAAGTGTTGCACACCTCACCAATGAAGTTCCGCAGCCGTGGACCCCACCGGCCCCGCCCGCTGATCGGAGTCAACTCGACGCCGAGGAACTGTACAGTCGTGCACAAATTGAAGAACTTCAGTACGAACGTCTGCGCTGGACGCTGCACCACGCCTACAACAACGTACCGGCCTATAAAGAGCTCTATGACAAGCACGGAGTTCACCCCAACGATTTCAAATCGCTTGAAGACCTTAACCTCTTCCCATACATCGACAAAGAGTTCCTGCGCGAAAACTACCCGCTCAAAGCTCTTGCCGTCCCGATGGAAGATGTCCGTCGTATCCACGCCTCATCGGGTACCACCGGCCAGCCAACGGTCGTGGCCTACACCGAAAATGACATCGAAATGTGGGCATCCCTGGTCGCACGCTCACTGCGCGCCTCCGGTGTCCAGCCCGGCTGGAAAATCCACAACGCCTACGGCTACGGCCTGTTCACCGGTGGGCTCGGCGCCCACTACGGCGCCGAACGCCTGGGTTGCCCGGTCATCCCAATGTCCGGCGGCCAGACCGAAAAACAGGTTCAGATGATCATGGATCTTGAGCCTGAAGTCATCATGTGTACCCCGACCTACCTGCTGACCCTGGCCGATGGTTTCCATAAAGCCGGCATCAATCCGGCCGAGACCTCGCTGAAGGTCGCCGTGCTGGGAGCCGAGCCATGGACCGAGGGCATGCGCCAGGAGATTGAGTCGATCTTCGACATCAAGGCATGCGACATTTATGGCCTGTCAGAACTGATGGGTCCTGGCCTGGCTGGTGAAGCTGTTGATACCCAAGATGGCTGCCACATCTGGGAAGACCACTTCCGTCCAGAAATCATTGACCCGGTCTCGGGCAACGTCCTCGAAGACGGCGAATCCGGTGAACTGGTGCTGACCACCTTGACCCGTGAGGCACTGCCGATTATCCGCTTCCGGACCCACGACCTGACCAGCTTGTCACCCGGCACGGCTCGTGCGGGTCACCGTCGTCTCAACCGCATCACCGGGCGCTCCGATGACATGATTATCCTGCGTGGCGTCAACATCTTCCCGACACAGATCGAAGAGATCGCGCTCGAGATCGAGTCGCTGTCGCCGCACTTCGCCTTGGAAATCACGCGCCCGAACCGGATGGATGAAATGACCATCAAGATTGAGCGTCGTGAAAGCGCCACCCGTGCAGAAGCAGAACTGGGTGGCAAGCAACTGCTATCCCAGATCAAGACTCGCATCGGGTGCAGCTGCAAGATCGAGATCAACGAACCAAATACCCTGGCTCGGTCGTCCGGAAAGCTTCGTCGTATTTACGACTTGCGCGAACTGAACTAACGTCAGCCACCCCCGGCGCCTGCCGTGGAGGGCCTGACCTGGCCTTCCACGGCAGGCGACCGTAGCATAAGAGAGATGACTAGTGATCGCTACTGCGATGGCTTTCACCCAAGGAGCTTGAATGACCACGACCCCCACACCAACTCAGCCGGCCCGACGCGGCCGTCCAGGCTATGATCGTCAAACCCTGGTTGACATGTGCGTGAAAGTCTTCAACCGCCACGGGTACGAAGCCACCAGCATGGGCATGCTGGCCACCGAGCTGGGCATCTCGAAATCAGCGATCTACCATCACGTCAAAACCAAAGAAGAAATCCTCCAGGATGCCCTCGATGATGCCCTCGATGGACTCGAGGCTGTGATGGAAGAGGCCGAACAAACTGAGGGCCCCGCCCAGGACAAAATTGCCGCCCTGATCCGTGGTGCCGTGGAAGTCCTCGTCACCCGACAATCCTCGGTCACCCTGTTGCTGCGGTTGCGCGGTAACTCCGAAGTTGAAACCGCAGCGCTGGCTCGACGTCGAAACCTCACGACCCGGCTGGCACGTCTGATCGATGAGGCACAGTCAGAGGGAAGCGTTCGCACCACAACCGGCCCGAAGGTACTCGCTCGGCTGGTATTCGGGACCATCAACTCACTGGTCGACTGGTACGACGCCGAAAAATCCGCTGGGGCCAACCAAACCGGTGACATTCTGGTCGATCTGATCTTCCAGGGCATCGAAACCTCATAGGCTACCACGCACCGTGGCTGCTTAGTTCTGCAGCACCGACTGGCTCATGGCTCGTTCTTTCGCATGAGAAACTAACGACTGGAAAATCCGACGACGATGTTCCACGTTCGCCGAAGCCTCTTCGGGATGCCACTGCACTCCGATGACCCAGCCTTTATCAAAGTGCTCTATCGCTTCGATACTATTATCGTGCGCGTAGGCGGTCACGGTTAATCCTTCACCGGGCTGGTCGACCGTCTGGTGATGAGCACTGCGAACGCCGATCGTTCCCGCTTCCCCGAGGATCTGCGCGATCTGGGAATCAGGTACAAGTTCGATCTTTTCGTCCATGAAGCCCATGTCGCCCTCACCTAAGTCCTGGCGGTGTCCCTCGATGTGCTCGATCAAGGTCCCACCTTGGGAGACGTTGAGTAATTGCGATCCACGGCAGATGCCTAGAACGGGCATATCTTCTGCCACAGCACGACTCACGGAATCCAGGCAAAACTTATCGGCAGATGGGTCAATCCACGGCATATCGACAGACAAGTCGATATCGGAATAGAAACCCGGGTGAATATCAGGTCCGCCCAAATAGACGAAAGCATCGACACCGTCATGCCAGGCGGTGCCACGTGCTTGAAGGGTCGGCGCCGAACTGTCAATAACTAGCGGCCTGCCGCCTTGCTCGCGGACAGTATTGACGGCCTGCATCGTCAGATCGTGGATGGCTTGTGCCGACCAATTGCTCAATTTGGGTGTCCACAAGGCCACAATGAGTGCGACTACGGGGCGGCCATCGTTTTGGAAATCTTCGTCTTGTTGAAAGTAACGAACCGAAAAGCCTGGATGATGCTGGTTAGTCAATACGTCCTCCTTATGGTTCCATGTGCTCGACCATGAACAGTTGGTAACGCAGCGTACGTCATACGGTGCTGTCCTCATACGGTACTAGCTGCACTACTGGAACACTCAACCCCGCCTGATAATTCCTGTTCCAAATGCAGTCTTTTTCGGTGGATTCTCTTCTCCCCTACGGGACTGTTTTCCTCCTGGTTGAGGTCCGCTGGCAGCCTCTTCCTCGGTGGCCTTCGCGTACCGAAGCCATGCGTGCTTCTTTTCCTCATGGCAACATCTCGCCCCGAGCTTCCCCTATGAAAATCTCATGAAAATGCTGGAAATCTGTATTGCTCAGTTCTGGCAGTGTTAGCGTGAAAGATGCACTACGAGATGGGCACAGGGGCCCAAGCAGAACTCAAGAACGGAAGACCCAACCGCTGTCTGGAGGACTTATGTTGTGCGCCATTGCAGGCGAACTGACGTTTCAAGGAGCCCGACCGGAGCCGACCCCAATACGTAAAATGGCCAGCGCTTTAGGAGGGAACGACCCTGACGACCAGAGCATTTGGCACAACAATTGGGTGGCATTGACTCAAGTGCCCCTCAACACTGTCGAGAGTTCGGTAGTCTCTTCGAAACCCACCTACGATGCTGAGCACAAGCTGGCAGTGGTGGTCGATGGCCGCCTTACCAATCGCGACGAACTGCATTCGCAGCTTGCCAGAGACTATCGGTTCCGCGCCGGCACGGACGCCGAAATCATCATCGCAGCGTATCTCAGATGGGGTGAAGGTTTTGTAGAACATCTCCACGGTGAATTCGCGATCGTCCTGGCAGATCTCCAACGCCATCTTGTGCTGTTATGCCGTGATCGGCTCGGTGTGAAACCGCTGTATTATGCGCACCTCAATGGGCGGTTCCGCTTCGCTTCGACCTTGCCCGGACTGGTGGCCAGCGGCGGCATCGACACATCCGTCGATGCGCTAGGGCTGCACCACTATATGAGCTGGCACTCGATCGTGCCGGCTCCACGCAGCATTCTCACCGGGGTCGCCAAACTCCCGCCGGCGACGATGCGCATCATTGAATCCGACGGTGAGTCATGCGAGCGCGTCTATTGGCAGCCCGACTATGCACGCAGCTCTGCGCATGCTGATTGGGATGAGCAGGACTGGCAGAAAGCGATCCTTGAAGGACTGCAACAGGCAGTGCAACGTCGTATTGCATCAGATGAACAAACCGGCGTGCTGTTATCCGGCGGGTTGGATTCGAGTCTTCTCGTGGCGCTCATGACAGAGGCCGGGCAGCAAGACATTCCAACGTTTAGTGTCGGTTTTGATTCGGCAGGACAACAGTCCGGCAATGAATTCGAATATTCCGATCGGATAGCCGAGGAGTTCGACACAGACCATCACACCCTACACATTGGTTCGGCAGAGTTTTCCGCAGCGGTGGGAGATGCGGTAGCGGCCATGATGGAACCGATGGCCAGCCACGATGTCCCCGCGTTTTACCTGCACTCCCAAGCGGTCGCAGAACAATGCAACGTGGTGCAGTCCGGCCAGGGCGCCGACGAGATCTTTGCCGGATACAACTACCACCGAGCGGCAGAATCGGTGCCGCGGGAGCAGGCGCTTGGTGTTTTCCGTGAGGCGTTTGTTGATCACACGCATCAAGAGTTAGCCGAGATTTTGAATCCAGCGTGGTTAGCGCCGACCGATGTGAGTCACGAGTTGCTTGTTGACCGTCTCAGCGCCCCGGGGGCTGAGACTGCCGTCGACGCCGTGCTTCGGCTCGAAACCCAACTTTTGATGGCGGATGACCCGGTCAAGCGGGTCAATAATATGTCGTCGATTGCCGGCTTGGAGGCCTGCGTGCCATTCCTTGACCATGAATTCGTCGAATTGGTGGTGGCATGCCCAATTGAGCTGAAAACCGCCCAGGGCGGTAAAGGCATCCTCAAAGATATCGGCCGAAGAGTATTACCGGCGGAAGTCATAGACCGCCCCAAAGGGTACTTCCCCGTTCCAGCACTACGTCACCTGCAGGATCCGATTCTCAGCGAAATTCGGGACGCGCTGCACGCCCCGGAAGCACGGGAGCGCGGGCTGTTTCGCAAGGACTACGTTGAGACGCTCTTGGCCAATCCCAACGAGTCCTACGTGCCGACAGGTGGGAATACGTTGTGGAAACTGGGACTGTTAGAACTGTGGCTACAACGCCATGGTGTCGGCCATTAAGTAAGCGAAGTACGTTGCAAAGGTGAAGGGACACGATAGTGCGGACATTTGGAGTTGAAGAAGAACTACTGTTGGTGGATGCGAGTTCCTTGGAGCCGCTACCAGCAGGTGAAATAACGGTAGCTCAGAAAGGAGAGGTCGCCCGCACCGGCCATAAAGTCACCACCGAATTTAAACAAGAACAGTTAGAAGCCGTCTCTCCACCGCAACATACTCTTGCCGAGCAGTTGGAAGCAATCCGTACCGGACGTCAGGAAGCAGAAGCCGCAGCCGCGGTCTTCGGCGGGCGAGTAGCAGCGATACCCACCGCTCCGGGAATCACCAACTCCCACAGGGTCCCAGGAACCCGCAACCACAGAATCGCACAGCGGTTTGGCATCACCGCCGCCGAACAACTCACCAACGGTTTCCATATCCACGTGGCGATTGATTCTTGGGACGAAGGAGTCATCGCACTGGACCGGATCCGGATCTGGCTCCATGTGTTGCTGGCACTCAGCAGCAATTCCCCATTTTGGAAGGGCGGCGAAACGGGTTTCGCATCCTACCGGTACCAAGCGTGGTCACGCTGGCCTACCTCTGGTCCCACGGAACTCTTCGAGACTGTTGAAGCATACGAGGCACAGCGCGAAGCACTGTTGGCCACCGAAGTGCCGTTCGATGCCGGAATGCTCTACTATGATGCCCGCCTCAGCGACCGCCAGCCAACACTGGAGATCCGAGTAGCCGATGTCTGCCTGTACGCGGACCAGGCAGCTGTTATCGCCGCGCTGGCCAGGGCGTTAGTGGAAACGGCCATCCGCAAGGGCGACGAGGAAGCACCGCGCGTGCCCACCACGCTGCTGCGTACGTGGGCTTGGCAGGCCAGCCGCTACGGGGTAGAAGCCCAACTGACCAACCCGTTCACGGGCAACCCAGTTGCCGCCAGTGATGCGGTAGCCCTGCTGCTGGACGAGACTGGACCTGTCCTCGCTGAGTACCACGAAGACGAGGCTGTCCAGACCGTCGTGGCAGAAATTTTACAAGGCGGCTCGGGAGCCCAAGTACAGCGGCAAGCCTATGTGCTCCATCGGAACCTCAAGGACGTGATGCATGCCGCGGTGGATGCTACCCACGCGCACCGGGACCCTCAATGGTTAAGCCCGGGATTGGTGTAAAGCAGACGTCTTGTGACCCACTCCATGGACTACCCCAGCAGCTTGATTCGTTGGAGTGATTTGCCAGTCGCGGTACTCTTGTAAACGACCTTTGTACCGCTGATTGCAGCGCATTAACCGAAGCATAGAGGCATTGGCGCAATGCCACGAGGAGTTCTTGGTGCCCAATAGTTCCATCATGACGACATACATCACCCCTTCACCCGGCCAAAAAGTCCAAGCTGACCTCGCCCGATCCTGGCTCCTGGTCAACGCCGTGCAACCTGAAGGGTTCCAGTCGGCCGAAGATTCTGCCGCTGATGTTGTGGTGTTCGACATTGAGGACGCTGTTGCACCAAAAGATAAAGAGCGGGCACTCAAAAACGTGACCGACTGGTTTGCAGCCGGCCACACCGGCTGGGTGCGCATCAACGGTTTTGCCACCCAGTGGTGGGAACAAGACGTCAACGAACTTGCGAAATTCATCACCCACCAGCTCGACGGCCCGCACCAAAATGGTGGGCTGCTTGGCGTCATGCTGGCGATGGTCGAATCGACCGACCACGTCAACGAGACCGCCGCGCGTCTGCCGGGTGTCCCGATCGTGGCGCTCGTCGAAACTGCCCGCGGACTGCAACGCATCAACTCGATCGCAGCAGCCCGCGGCACCTTCCGGCTGGCCTTTGGGGTCGGCGACTTCCGGCGCGACACCGGGTTCGGTGGCTCAGCCCGCGCTCTGGCCTACCCGCGCAGTCAGTTCACCATCGCTTCGAAGGCCGCCATGTTGCCATCACCGATCGATGGTCCAACCCAAGGCACCATCAGCAAGAACCTCATCCAGGGAGCTTCGGTTGCTTCCGAATTCGGGTTCACCGGCAAGCTGTGCCTCCTGCCCGAACAGACCGCTACCATTAACGCCGGGCTCAGCCCGTCGCAGGAAGAACTGACCTGGGCGCACGACTTCTTAGCAGAATTTGAAAAGGACGGCGGACAGATCCGCAACGGTTCCGATCTGCCCCGGTTGGCCCGGTCCAATAGCATTATTGAACTGGCCGAGGCGCTGGGAATCGAGTGGCGCCGCCCGGGTGATGCGGAAAACTATTCCTCCGACCCGAGCGGCGCGTTCTACTACTAATCCTGCCGAGCTACTGGTTCGCCCAGGCTTGTGCCTGTTGGCGCAGTGACTCGTGAGCGCCACCGTAGGCTTTCAGCGCTGCTTCGCCCAGCAGCTTCTTCGGTACTTTACACACCATGGTGTACACAGTGTCGACGACGTTGGCTGCAGGGCTCAGGCTCGTCTGGGACACGAGCTGATAGGCGTCCATCGTGCTGATCTCCAGCAGTTCGGACACCCAGTTGACCATCTCGACGTTGGCGATCCGGAATGCGTCTTCAAGCGGTTTCACGGAGCCTGTGGTCATCAAGTACTCGTCGCTTTCGATGCGTGGCCAGGCCGGACCATCGCCCTTGATCACTTCCAGAATGAATCTCGTGTTCATCGCCGTTTCGACCGCGACACCACACACTTCGCCCTCACCCTGGCGCGCGTGTCCATCGCCCAGGCTGAACAAGGCGCCGGGGACATTGACCCGGAAGTAGGCAGTGGTCTGGGCACGCATTTCCGGTGAGTCCATGTTGCCACCGAAATCCCCGGGAGCCAGCGCGGAGCGGGCCTCACCAGCCGCGGGGGCAACACCAACGGTGCCGTGCATCGGATCGAGCGGCAGCGGCAGTCGCAAATCGCTGTCATTTGCGGTGTACCAGACGGTGTTCTTTTCGATGTCGAAATCATAGAACCAGGCTTGTTCCGGCAGCGGATCGTTGAGTGTGGCTGTAGTCCCCGTGCCGGTCAGCGCCCCAAAGAAGGGCAGCATCATACTCACACCCCAGTCGAAGCGCGGTTCGATGCTCACGAAGTGCACCGCCAGGGTATCGCCCGGTTCAGCACCTTCGACATAAAACGGTCCGGTCTGCGGGTTGAGGTAGCGGAAGTCCAGCTGCTCGGAAGGGGTGCCTTGACCGTCTTTGGTCAGCTTGCCCGCAAAGCAGTCCAAGGTTGAAGTCGAGATCAGTGTGCCCGGTTTAACTTGGGCTTGTGGCTCCGCTCCGCCGAAGGTGTAAGTGAGCTTCGCAGGATCGATATCGGGAGCGACATCAAACTCAAACGTTTCCATCATGGTTACCTTTCTATGGTGCTGCCCGAGGTTTTCTTCGCGCGACCACGTCGCACCCCGGCCCCGAATTCTACGGTGGGAAGAATGCCACCCGGTCTGAGCGCGAGCATGACGATCAGGGCCACGGCCAGCAAAATATCGGTCATGCCAACGGTTTTGAATGGCAGCGCCCCGCTCAGGGCGAGATTATTTTCTACGGTACGGAGTCCTTCAGACACGATCGTAATGATGATCACTCCAAGTGTCGCACCGGTAATGGTCTGGGGTCCACCAACGACCAGCATCATTAACACCAGAAAGGTCATGTTGAAATACAGCGCATCGGGCTGGAACGAGGTAATGAAGTGCGCCCATAGACCGCCTGCCAGTCCCGCAATGAAGGCCGATAACACGAAGGCGATCCAGCGGGATTGGACGATGTTGATTCCGATGGCTTCTGCCGCGTGCATGTTGTCACGGGTTGCACGCAGCTTCATACCCCGAGTGGACTCTTTGAATAGGAACGCGACCACGACTACGATGACCGCCCACGTGAAAGCGGTCCACAGGTCGGTGTAGCGCAAAATACCCGACAGTGTCCGGGGACCGTTCGTGACTTCATTCCACTGAGACAGCACGACGTTGATAATGACCAAGACCGCAAACGTGGAGATCGCTGCGGCAGTGTCTGACAGCCGCATGATCGCAAACCCGGTAATTGCCGCGAAAAGTGCTGCGGCTGTGGCACCAACCAGGATGGCGGGCAGAAATGCCAACTCAATGCCAACCAAAGGGTCGTAGAGGTTCGGCAATGATTGCCGCTTGTTGTCTGCCGGGATCGACATCAGCGCTGAGCCGTAGGCCCCAACTCCCATGAATCCCACGTGCGCAAACGATAAAATGCCCGAGTTTCCCATGAACATCTGCAGGCCTAACACCACGACCACGTAAATAAACATCACGGTGGTCACCCGGTTGATCACCGTGGAGCCAAACAGCGAGACCACCACTGCAATGACCGCGAGCACGCCGAGGGTGATGAGGATGGGTCGGATCTTGCGCGAGGTCGCTGCAGGTGCTGCGCGAAACATTTAGCCGATCCTTTCTGTTTGGAGTCGGGCTTTGACGATGCCCTCCGGTCGGAACACCAGCACCAGGATCACAACTCCGAAGATGAAGGCATCCATGAAGGCCAGCAGGTTCTGTGGCAAAAAGGTTTGCATAATGATGTGCAGTCCACCCATGAAAAAACCTCCGACGATGGCGCCTTTCAAGCTGTTCATCCCACCGACGACGATCGCGATGATCGCAATCAGCAGGGGTGTCATCCCGATGGTCGGCCAGACCATACCGATCCTGCTCACCCAGAGGACACCAGCGATCCCCGCTAACAGGCCACTGATGACAAAAGCCATCGCGATGACCTGATCGGCTCGGATGCCCAGCAGTTGCAGCATGCGGAAGTCGTCTGCGGCAGCGCGCAGCGTGATACCAAGCCGTGTCTTTTGCATGATGAGCATGAGCCCGAGCAAGGTCAACATACTGACCCCGAAGATGACCAAGTTCAACACCGAGATTTGTGCCGGACCAATGCTGACGTACGTGGTCAACCAGCTGGGAACATTGATCACGCTGGGTCTGGGGGAGATAAAGATCAGCGCCGAAGACTGCAATACCGTACTGACCGCAAATGAAGTAATGAGCATCGCGTTCATGGTGCCTGAGCGCAGCGGGCGAAAAGCAATACGTTCGGTGGCCACGCTGGTAAAGACCACAGCCGCGATCGCGACAACCATAATGAGGATCAAGGGGACCCAGCTGGGCTGCAAAGCATACCAGGTATAGCCTGCGACCATAATGAGCTCACCGTAGGCAAAGTTCACTAGCTTCAGAATCCCAAAGACCATGACCAAGCCCAGCGCAAGCAGTGCATGGAGGCTGCCGAGACTAAGCGCGTTGATGATGACCTGCAGAATCTCACCCATGGTCACCCTCCAAACTGTTCGAGCCCGCTCCTCCGAGATAGGCCGTTTCGATGTCCACCGAATCACGGATCTGATCGGGGGTCCCATTCGCGGTCATCACACCGTTAGTCAGCACATACACGCGGTCCGCGAGGTCGAGCGCACGGGAGACGTTTTGTTCGACCAATAAGATGGTCACCCCTTCTGCATGGAGCTCTTGAATCACATCAAACATGCGGTCTACCAGCGTGGGCGATAGGCCCAGTGAGGGTTCATCCAGCATGAGTATCCGCGGTTTGGTCAGCAACGCACGGGCGATGGCCACCTGTTGTTGCTCTCCACCGGAAAGCGTGCCAGCACCTTGATCTGCCCGCTGTTGAAGAATCGGGAACCGTTCGAACATCTGTTGTCGCATACGGTGGACTTCTGCGTGATCCGACAGCAGATACGAGCCGAGCCGTAAGTTTTCTTCGACGGTCAGGCTCGGGAAGATCCCGCGATCTTCTGGCACAAGTGAGATGCCGCGGCGTGCAATGTCTGCGCTGCGTCTGCGCTGAATTTCGCGACCGTCCAGGGTAATCGTGCCCGCAGAAGCTCGATGTGCCCCGGCGATCGCTGCCAGAGTCGTGGTCTTTCCCGCGCCGTTTGCGCCGATCACCGCAACTAATTCGCCCTGATCCACGTGCAGATCGATGCCTTTGATCGCAGTGATGGCCCCGTATCTCACGTGGAGATCGGTCACTTCAAGAAGACTCAATATCTGCTCCGTTAACCTGTAGTGTCCTAGGGTTCATGGGTTTCTGCGGCCGCCTGGCTTCCCAAATACGCTTCCACGACGGTCGGGTTTGCCCGTACTTGTTCGGGGGCGCCCTCGGCGATCGTTTTGCCTTGGTTGAGCACGTGGAGTCGTTGACATAGCCGCATGATCAGATTCATATCGTGATCGATGATCAGCAGACCGCAACCAAATTGGTCTGGGATACCCGACAGCTGGCCGAGCAGCCGATCACTTTCTTCCTCGTTGAGCCCAGCTGCGGGTTCATCGAGCAGTAAGTAGTTGCAATCGGTGGCAATTGCTCGCAGAATCTCGACGATTCGTTTCTGACCGTACGACAGCGAGTCCGCTAGCACGTCTCGCAAGTGGTCGATGGTGAACAGCTCAAGCAGTTCATTGGCTCGTCGGGTTGCCTGTGACCGGCGGATACCAGTCCCCAGCGCACCAAGTTGCACGTTTTCGAACACACTCATCGTGCCGAAGAGTCGAACCGTCTGGAAGGTACGGACCAAACCTGCCCGCGAGATCTTCCGGGGAGCCAAGCCCGTGGTTTCGTTACCATCGATCGTGACTGTGCCCGCGGTTGGGGTCAGCGCCCCGGAGAGCACATTGACCAGCGTGGTTTTTCCGGACCCGTTTGGCCCAATGAGCCCAACGATTTCATCTCTGCCAAGTGAGAGGCTCACATCGTCGAGTGCGCGGAGACCTGCAAAGTCCATCACGACACCGCTGGCTGTGAGCCTTTCACTGTCGGTAATTACCGGCATTATGGTTCTGGGGTCCACTCGGGTTGGAACCATTTATCAAAGACCGGCTGGCCCTCATCGAGGTACACGATGGCCGTTTCCTTCTGTGGTTCGTGACCGTCTTCAGCAGAAGCCCAGCTGAGCTGTCCACTGAGCAGATCGAATTCCATGCTGGTCATCTGCTCTGCCAGGGCGTCCCCGTCGGTCGTGCCCACAGCTTCGATTGCCTCAAGGAGTGCGGTGGCGGTGTCATAGCCTAAGGCTTCAAGGATCGACAGCGGCTCGCTCCCTTGATGTTCCTCAAACGTCTCGATGAACTCCGGAATATTGGGGTTGGCTTCTTCACTGAGGAAGGCGTGGGTGACGTAGTAGATGTTGTTGCCGTGTTCTTCGCCAAGGCTTTCGCTGAGCTCAGGACCGTCATAGCCGTCGCCACCGAGGATCATCGTGTCGATGCCGGATGCTCGGATTTCGCGGATGAACTGGGCAAGGTCCGGGTTGTAGACCGAGATGTAGATGACATCCACGTTGTCGATTTCGTTGCGGAGTCGCTGCAGTTGTGCGCTGAAGTCACCGCCACCGCTGTATTTGTCTTCGGCCACGACGGTACCCCCGGCGTTTTCCCAGGACTCCATGAAGTAGCGGCTCAGCGATTCGGTGTAGTCCAGGCCGTCGTAGGTCACGACGTAGGCGTTCTCGAAGCCTTGTTCTTCGTAGGCCCACTCGGCTGCGGCAGCTCCCATCGCGGTGTTCCAGTAGCCGATCGTGAATTGTTTGTCGCCCAACACATCTGAGCCGTAGCTCGGTGAGGTTGCGCCCGGTGAGATGCCGACGAGACCGGCGTCTTGGGCTGCACGCGCTGCAGGGCTGCCATAGTCGAAGTCAGCCGGGGCGATGATCGCATCGGCACCGCGTTCGATGAGTACCTCGGCGTTATTTGCGATGGTCGTAGTGTCGCTCCCGCCGTTAAGGTTTTCCCACACGATCTCTTTGCCCAACACGCCGCCGTTTTCATTGGCTTCAGCGATGGCAACTTCAATCCCTTCGAGGATCAACGCATCGTAGGCGGATTGTTCGCCGTCGAGGTTCAGGGATCCGCCGATCAGGATGGTATCTGAATCGTCGCCGGTGCTGGCGTCTGCGGTCTCTTCCTCGGCTGTGGGGTCAGCTCCACAGGCGCTCAGCCCAAGTGCCAGGGCAGCAGCCAGTGCTACCCCTTTGAAAATTTTTTTCATGGTTCATCCCTTCAATGTCCAGCAGCCGCTGGAGAGTGCGAGTCATGAGAGTGTTGACGATCACATTGCCAGAGAGCTCGAGGGAAGTCAATATGTTGACATTGGGTTCTGAGAGGGCAAAATAACGTACGGGCGGCGAACGGAGCTTGTCGCACATCAGTCATATTGCGCTCTGACCTGTACAGTCTTTGCTGAAACCACAAGGAGGCTCGGCGACTATCGACCATCATCCAGCAACACAACGAGGCCACCTCGATAAGAAACTGATCGTGACCACGGCGCAAGAAATTATCCAGCGCGAAGGGCTCTCGGCGCTGACAATGCGGCGCCTCGGTGAGGCACTCCATGTTGATGCCAGTGCCATGTATCGTCATTTCGCCAATAAGTCGGCGCTATTGACGGCGTTATTCGAAGAACTCTTCTCCAGCCTAGAACCACCAGATCCATCGCAGAGCTGGCGGAAAAACTTGAGCACGCTGATGCACACCTGGTGGCAGATTTATCGTGACAACCGGGAAATTGCCGCAAAACTGACGAAATCCCCAAAGGCAGATACCGGCCGCACAATGTTAAAGCAGTGGGTAATGACCGAACTCGCCCGCGCCGGGATACGACCGGATGCACAGCAACAGTATGGCCAACTCGTGTGGGCCCACGTCATGAGCTACGGGCTGCTGGCCGCCACGCAGGATGCCGAGCAGCACCAGGTCGAAGAAGCCTTTACCTTCAGTGTTGAGTTGCTCTTGGACGCTGTTGAAGAAGGCAGCGGCCACGCGCAACCGGACCGTGCTTAGGAAGTCGGTACCGCATCTTCCGGGGCGGTCTCTTGCTCGGCTTCGAAAGCATCTTGACGAGCGTAAGCGTGCACCTCTTGGAGGATCTCGTATTGTCGCAGCGCGTCGTCCGCGAGTTCTTCGAACACTTCTGCCGGCACGCCGAGATCTGTGGCGATATCTAACAGCGAGCGCCAACCGTGCAGCTTGCCGGTGACCGCTGACATCATGAGCTCAGTTTCAAACACGAGGATGGAGGGCGTGACTTTCACACCCTTGGGCACAAATGATTTGACGCGTTCGAGACGTTCCCCAATCCACAAGGCAGGCGCTGCCAAACTGGGACGAGGAAACCCTTGGGCCTGGATAAGTTTTTCCAGGTAATGGTGTTCGACTCGGATTTCTTCTGCAACAGTTGCCAGGTCTCCATACACGGGGGTTTCGAGAAACGTCTCGGCAAGTTTTTGGATGCGCTTCAGCCCTGCGGTGGCTCCGGCGAGGTGATCGGACATGTACTGCCGTAGCGCCACGGAGTCGACATGGTCTGGGAGCTGGTGATCTGGGGCCGGCAGGGTGAATGGTGCTACCGACTCGGGGTCGCGGGGTCGCATCGGTGCCGATCGTTTCCCGCTGCCTTCCGTGAGTCCTTGGATGAGTTCATCGAGGGCCTCGGCGCCGCTCTTCGAGGGCCACCACCCGAGCTCTTGTTTGGCGCGACTGTTATCCATGAGCGGCACTCGAAGTGCCATGTCCAACCAGCCCTCGTCTGCTGCCAGCACTCCAGTGCGATGTGCGGCTTTGATCAGCGGGCGCAACGGTTTGCTCGGAATGGGGATCACGCGGCCATATTTCGGATTGCGTGTCACCACGCCAGCGATTCGGGCGGCATCGAGCACGTCGTCAGCGCAGATATTGAAGGCGCCGTGAGCTCCCTGCAGGGCCGCAAGGACATAGGCTCGAGCGACATCGTCGGTGTGAACCGCCTGGGCTCTGACATCTTTGGGGAACGGGATGATGGGTGGACGTCCAAGGCGAAGGAGTTGGACAGGGACCCACTGGCCAAGAAAATACCGCTGAATTTCAGATCCGGCGCTGCTCTGGAATTTTAGTGCCGGCCGCAGTCTCGCCAGGGTGATGTCTGGGTGCTCGGCTTCAAAAGCGTCCATGACGCGCTCTTGAGCTGCCTTATCGCGGCTATAGTGGGAGCTTTCAATGCCCTGAGTTGGCCACGATTCGTCGCGCAGCTCATCATCATCGACCGGTGAATATGCCCCAACCGATGAGGCCACGACGATGTGCCGAACCCCAGCTTCGGCGGCTGCTTCGAGAACATGCTGGGTTCCGGTGACGTTGGTGCGCCGCAGAAGATCGCGTTCCTTATTCGGCTGGATCAGCCAGGCTAAGTGGATGACAGCATCGTAACCGCTGAGAACTTCGACCAACTCACTGCGCGCCTCATCAAACTGGATATCAATCTGCGCCCAGTCGGCCTGACGGTAGGGTTCCATCTCGCGGTTCGGCAACCGGCGGGCAATGCCAAGGATCGTGTCGACTTCATCGCGTGCGGCGAGTTCGCGCAGCACTGCCGTTCCAGCGTTTCCGGTTGCTCCTACGGCTGCAATTCGCATGAAATACTCCTGGGTTTATTTTGAGCTTCAAGCGGCGATGAGATGTTCCCATAAAAACACGTTGTGCCGGTGAGAAACAATACCCCGGCAGCGCAAAGACGCTGCCGGGGTACCCTAAAAATTCCGAACAGTTACTGGGGAGCTTCCACAGGTTCGTCCTGGGGCTGCTGTTGTTGTTCCGGCTGCGGTGCCTCGACTTCCGGAACCTGTTCAGGTTCCGGTTCTACCGGGGCAACGTCGTCCTCCGGGCGCCCAGGGGCTTGTTCCGGTTCAACTTCTTCAAGTGGAACCTGCTCTTGCTCGGGGCTGTCGAGTTGTTCTTCAGAGTCTTCGTGTTCTTGCGGCGTCCCAGCAGGTCCGTCTCGCGCTGGATCCTGCACCCCGGTAATCGACGTGCCGGTACTTTCTGGACTGGTCCCGCCGGTATATGAGGATACTGGGCGGCCGGTTGCCAACTCGAAGATGAAAATGATCGCCATCGTGATCGCGAAGAGCAAGACGCCCAGCCCGGCGACGCGTTTCCAACGGATATTTTTCAACGCTTCTTTGAACGTCGGCTTGGCCTTCTGCCCAGCCGCCCGGCTGCCGGTCTCTCCGGTCTCTTCACTTGTCGCAATGGACATCTTCGAAGCTGTGGGTTCGTTCGGGTCGCGTTCGGCGGTAATCGATGTGATGTTTTGCGGTCGTTTCGATTGGACGCCGGTTTTGAGCTTATCGGCAGTCTTTTCGATACCGGTTTTGGCACGCTGGAGGTAGTAGGCGTAGATCGCGCCGCCCACCGTAATGATGAACGTACCAATGCCCGCACCAATCCAGGTACCAGCTGCGCCGGTGGTCGATAACAAGACAGCCGAAGTCACTGACCCGAGCCCGGAGCCGACCGCTCCGACCCAGTTAACTTGAAGACCTGATTCTTTTGCCATATTCCTTCCCATAGTAATTGGGATGGGTGCCTGAGGTTGCGCTCCATCGCGCAATCACGCCATCAGCGAGCTGGGAATCCGCTCAAAAAGTGAGATAACAATGGCCGTTATGGTTGCAGTACCACTTTGATGCAGCCATCGTCTTTCTTCTGAAACATGTCATAGGCTTCAGGGGCTTTATCGAGTGGCAGTCGGTGGGTAACCAGATCTGTCACGCCCAAAGGATCCGAGGAATCTTCAACGTAAGGAATGAGGTCTTGATCCCAGTGGCGCACATTGCACTGCCCTGCGGTAATGGTCAGCTGCTTATCGAAGATTGAGAGCATCGGGATCGGTGTCGCAGCGCCCCCATAGACTCCGCTGAGCGAGACCACCCCGCCACGGCCCGCAAGCTCGATGGACGAGGTCAATGCGGCGGTGCGGTCAATACCGACGTTCTCTAGTGCTTTCTGGCCCAGTTTGTCTGGCAGCAGTCCGGTCGCTCGTTGCATGGCCGCGATCACGTGGTTGCCGTGGGCTTCCATCCCCACCGCATCAACGACACCGTCTGCGCCCCGACCACTGGTCCGCTGGTTAACCAGTTCCCTGGCTTCGTCGTGCTGGGCCGCTGCCGGGATACCGTGTCTAGCCGCCATTTCGCGACGCTCGAGCACCGGATCGACCGCGACGACATCATAGCCCAGTTGCTTACCAATCCGGGCGGAAAATTGACCGACCGGTCCCAACCCGACGACAGCCAACACGCCTTCTTCCGGCATGTGCGCGTACTTCACGGCCTGCCAAGCAGTGGGCAAAATATCGGACAGGAACAAGTAGTGCTCATCCGAAAGTTCGGTGCCCACTTTGATGGGCCCATAGTCAGCGTGGGGTACACGCAGATATTCTGCTTGGCCGCCGGCAAGCTGGCCGTAAAGTTTCGAATAGCCCAGCAGCGTGGCTCCCGTCCCGTATTCGGTGACCTGAGTAGTTTCACACTGCGATTGCAGACCGCGCTGGCAGTAGTAACAGTGTCCGCACGAGACATTAAAAGGAATCACCACGCGGTCACCGGGTTTGAGATTGGTGACACCCGCGCCGACTTCTTCGACGATTCCCATGGGCTCATGCCCGATGATGTCGCCTTCTTCCATAAACGGCGTCAGAACTTCATAGAGGTGCAGATCAGATCCGCAAATTGCTGTAGAAGTAACGCGGATGATCGCGTCGGTCGGTTTTTCGATTTTCGGATCGGGCACTTCTTCGACGGATACGTGACGTCGACCTTGCCAAGTTACTGCTCGCATATCGTCCTCGCTCAGGGTTGAGAAACGCTTCCAACTCTTCGCGATGTGGTGATGAGAACGTACTGTGGTCGAGTCTAAACACCAACGCCGTGGCATGTCTATGCAACGCTAGCGATACATCCCCGTCGCAGCGGCAGGTGGCCTCCCCACACCGTAACCTACCCGGTATGAAACCTCGCCGCATCTAGGATAAAAGTGTTGTGCACTGCCAGTTGCACCGCAAGAATTTGTGCATAGTGATGATCGGGGTTGAGCAATGTCGTCGTTCAACCAGCGATTATGGACCAGGGATTTTATCCTTGCGATCACCACGCTGGTCGGGGCCCAGCTCATCTACTTTACCCTGATGGCCTACATGGCGCTGTATGCCGTGGAGCGCTTTCACGTCAATAATGCTGCCGCCGGTTTTGCCGCCAGTTCGTTTGTGCTGGGTGCCGGACTCGGACGGTTGCTGACTGGAAAATACCTCGACTTCGTCGGACGAAAACGGTCCCTGCTGATCGCGCTGGCACTGTCACTGGTGTGTTCGCTGATCTACCCGTTCATTGACCACTACGGGCTGCTCATCCTTGTTCGCATCGTCCAGGGCAGCGGTTTTGGCATCAGTTCCACCACGATCGCCACGGCGGTTATTTCAATCATCCCGGTGGGACGGCTCAGTGAAGGCCTCGGATACGTTGCGCTGGCGGGTACGATGTCGAACGCGATCGGCCCGCTCGCAGCCATTCAACTTAACCAACACACCTCTGGTCTCTGGGTGTTTATTTTTACCGCAGTGTGCGCCCTCATTGCGCTGGTGATGGTGGTGTTGATGCGCGTGCGAGAACGAGAGCCGTCCGCAGCAGAACATGCCCGAAAATGGCGTCTACGCCCCGGAGACCTCCTCGACGCCCGCGCCCTACCGGTCGCCATCGTCGCGCTTCTGGCCTCAACCGGGTTCGCCCTGGTCATGACCTACCTGACCCCGTACATGGTCGGCCTCAACCTTGCCGATGCAGCATCACTGTTCTTTCTAGTCTGGGCGGCTGCAATGCTTGCGGTACGTCTCTTCGCGGGGCGGGCCCATGACCGGTACGGCGAAAACGCAGTCATTCCGGCGGCCCTCATCGCGCTCGCAACAGGACTTGTGGTGCTTGCAGTCGCAGACAGCCTGTGGCAGTTTATCGTCGCAGCCATCCTGTGCGGCCTTGGCCATGGCGCAGCGATTCCAAGCCTGCAAGCCGTCGGTGTCAGTCGCACGACACGAGATCGAATAGCCGTGGCGACTTCGACCCACTATCTGGCCCTCGACACCGGGATTGCCACCGGGCCGGTCGTGCTGGGTGTGGTCGTACAACTCGTCGGCTACGAGGAAATGTTCTTGATGGGTTCTGCCGTCGTGTTCCTCAGCGTCGTGGTCTATTGGTTCCTACACGGTCGAACCGCACGTCGGGCAGCATAAACCCAGGGCCGATGCTCGAGTTAGGCGTTCATCCCGCGTGCTCCGACCTGCCAGGTCGCCACGAGCTGATCATTTTCGACGACGTACACCTCATCCACAAGGTTCACCGCGACGCACACATGGTTCGGTACCAAACGGAGCTGCGTGCCCATGGCCGGTAGGTCGTCGCTGTCCCAGATGATGGTGCCGTGATGTTCTGATAACGCCGTGATTCGAGCGTCGGGGTGACCCATGACGCGACCGCGCCCAGTTGCCCACGGTGCTCTATCTACCGCCAGAATCTTCGAACCCGCATCGACAATAATCCTGGCCGGTGCGGTCCCGTGTGCTGGATGCTGGGCCACCACGGTCGCGACCACGTGTAAGGCGATGTCCTCCCACCCAATTCGACCAAGTTCAAGCTGCTGGGCATCACCGAACACATAGACCCCGGGCCGAATTTCCGTCGTACCGTCTGCTGGGGTCGCGGTCGCAGTTGGCGGTGAACCACCTGACAGCACCTCAAGAGGGAAGCCTGCCTCGTGGAGTATTCGTTGGGCTGCACGCAGTGTTCGGGCTTCATTGTCCGCGGCAGTCGCGTGGGCGCCGGGTGCGTAGCTGTGGCCTGGGAACGTAAAAACACCGCGCAGGGTCATGTTGCGCTGGCGGATAGCTTGGGCGATAGGGACGACTTGGTCAGGAAAGACCCCGGACCGGTGGTGTCCCGAATTCAGTTCAATGAGCACTGCCACCCCGGGATCTTCCTCGGTGAGATCTGCCAGGTGGTGGACGGCGTCGACCGAATCGGTCCCGACCGCCAAGGCCCCGCGTTCGGCAAGGCTCGTCAGCAGGGCGGCTTCATTGCGGTGAGGCCAGATGGGGTAGGCGATGAAAATGTCGGTGATGCCGGCGTCGAAAAAGTATTGAGCTTCGCCCAGGGTAGCCACAGATAGCCCGTGTGCTCCAGCAGCCAGTTGTTTCTGGGCAATCGCGGCGATCTTATGGGTTTTCGCGTGGGGCCGCAGGGCAAGGCGCTGGGTGGCCGCGAAGTCGGCCATGGCGGAAATATTGGCGTCGAGGATGGTCTGATCGACCACGATGGCGGGGGTGTGGCGGCTGGTACACGATGACTCCTCCCCCGATCTTGCATGTTAGCGGGTTGGGTCGTCGCTGGGATTGGGGTCGTCGGAGGCGGTCGAGCCGGTCCCGTCGGTACCCTGTGCTTGGGCTTGTTCGCGTTCGCGGCGCATCCGTTCCCGGGCGCGGGCCACGGCGGCTCGGTGGAGCTCTTCGGAGGAGCGGTTAATACCCGACCCTTCAGAAATGTGGTCGGGGTTTTCGCGACCGGTCAGCTGCAATAGCGCAACGACGACCAGAGTCGCGGCGAAGGCGATACCGAAAGCAATCAGACCGATATCAAGACGGAGGGGGTGGTTCGGGTTGTTCAGCCCGCCGGTGGCCGTCATCGTAGCAACCACGAATGCGATGATGCCGACGACGAAGGAGAAGATCAGTGGGACTTTGATACCGCCCTTGAATCCCCCGCGCGGTTTCTTAGGTGACTCTGACATAATAGTTCCGGCTACCGGATTTGCTCCTTTGAAAATTCGATCGGCTCCAGTCTAGTCGGTGTTTTACGCAACGTAGAACTACCGGCTCTGGGCGAAATTCTGCCGCACTGCGAGGGCACAGTTACGGCCTGGGTGGATCGTAACCGTCTTCTTTAACGGCTTTGCGGGTATCGAGCCAGTAACCGGTCCCGCTGATGCCAAAGAGCACGCCGACGATCAGCGCATAGGTTCCGGTGATACCGAAGATCCGGTGGTAATCCATCTCCATCACAATGAACAGCACGGTCACGACAATGGCGGCGATCCCGGCGATGAGGTGATCGCGAGCCGGTGCGAACGTCTTGCGCCACGTGAACGCCCACAGTTCGGCGATCCCGGACAGACCCAGCCCGGCGGCGATCGTGATCCAGGTGAAGGTGCCGGATAATCCGCCCAGTTGGATCCCGACGAGGGTCAGGGCGGCCAGCATCCAGATCGCGGCGATCATCGACAGCGGGGAGCGCATCTTCTCGGGGACCGGGTCGCGACGCAGATACTCCCACATCGCCGAGCCCGAGAACAGCAAGAAGATCGCGGTGCCGTAGTTCACGACGGCGTCGGTGGGGTCTTGAATGAAAAATGTGGCGATACCAAAGATCAACGCTATACCGGCGCGGATGAGCACCGGTTTATACATCACGGCGGTGGTATCGGGATCTATTGTGTGGTTCATGGCTGTTCCATTGTACCGGCTGTGGGCATCAGTGCGCCCCGAGGCGCATCCAGGTGTCCCGACGAATCCGCAACCATAGACCCACGGCGCGGGCGGCCAGGTACACGCCCGCAAACCCGACCCACACCCAGGCGACGGCGCCGACGTGGGTTGCCGCAGCGGCCAGGTGGGCCAGACCGTAGAGTGCGGGCAGATAGACGATGATGTTGGCAATCCCGACCAGGCCCAGGTACTTCGCGTCGCCGGCACCCATAAGAATCCCGTCGAGTACGAATACGTACCCCGAAAGCGGTTGCGACACGGCCAACACGATCAGTCCCGCGGTCGTGGCTTCGATGACGGCAGGGTCCGTCGTAAAAATATGCGGCAACCACGGGGCAGAGACGCCCAACAGGACGCCGGTGATTGCCCCGAAGCCGAAGGACCAGCGGATCATGGTCGAGGTCAGGGCCCGGACCGTGGCGACGTTTGAGGCACCGAGTTCCTTACCGATGAGAGCCTGGGCGGCGATTGCGAGCGCATCGAGGGCAAAGGCCATCGTCGAATAGACGTTGAAGACGATCTGGTGGGCGGCCAGGACTTCGGTACCCAGTGCGGTCGCGGTCAGCACGGTCGCTAGCACCGCAACGCGCAGCGAGGCCGACCGGACCAGCAGCCAAGAACCAACCTGGGCGGTTGCACGCAGGCCGGCGGCCGTTGGCGCGAAACCGACTTCGTGGTGACGCATACGCGGGATCAAAATCAGCGCGTACACGGCGAACATCAGCCACTGGATGGCCGAGGTCCCCAGGGCCGAACCGACGACCCCGAGCTCCAGGACGTAAATGAGGACGTAGTTGCCCAGGATGTTCAGCCCGAAACCGCCCCCGGCAACAATGAGCGGGGTGGTCGCGTCTTGCAGGCCGCGCAGGACCCCGGTTGCGGCCAGGACGGCCAGCATCCCGGGCAGCCCGAGCATCGAGTATTGGAAGTAATCGATCGCGTGCGGGGCCGCGTCGTCGGTTGCGACGTGGCCCAGCAGCGGGGCGGCAAACCAGCCGGTCAGCCCGATGACCACGCCCAAGCCGAGTCCCAACCAGATCCCGTCGCGGCCGCGGGCCAGTGCGTTGTCGAGTTGTCCGGCGCCGAGGAAGCGTGCGACGGCCGGGGTGGTCGAGTAGGCTAGGAAGATCAACAGTCCGGTGACCGTCTGGACGATCGCTGCTGCCAGGCCGACGCCGGCGAGTTCGGGAGCGCCGAGCCGTCCAATCATGGCGGTATCGGCGAGCAAAAACAGTGGTTCGGCGATGAGCGCGCCAAAGGCCGGGACGGCCAGCCCCAAGATTTGGCGTGACAGCGACCGCGGAGACGAAGTGGGCATGTTAGAGGATGACGGCGGCTTCCACAGATTGCAGTTCCAGCAACAGCACCGACATCACATTATTAAACGCGTGCGACAGCCAGGCGTAGGCGAAGGATTTCTTCGACAGCAGGTAGACCGCGGTGAAGGCGATCGCCATCGACAGGTAGGGCAACGCACTTGCAAACGAGATGTTCGGGTCGCTCATGAAGTGCAACAGCGTAAACGCAATGATCGAGATCGGGACGGTGACCCACGTGGGAATCCAGCGTCCCAGTTTGCCGATGAGGATGTGGCGGAAGATGTACTCTTCGACGAACGGGCCGACCAGTCCGAGGATCAGGATTGAGATCAGCAGCGACGATTCACCGGCGGCTTCTTGCACGACCTCTTGGTTCGCCGAAATCTCGGCCTCTTGACCGGAGATCACCAGCAGCGCCGACGTGAGCATCAGAGTGGCGAACCAGATGACGGGCAGCAGCAACAGCTTGACCCACCACCAGGTCGCGAACCACCGAAACGACTGGATGAGCGGTCGCCAGGAGACCGCCAACATCACGACGCCGAGGATCCCGTAGAGCACCGTATTCGAGTACATCAAGAACCAGCCGGGCATTTGGCCGCTGGAGACGATCTCGTTGAATGAGATCGGTTCGTGACCGTAGAGTTGCGCCCCAAATTCGGTGACCCCTGGGATGGTGAAGACTAACATGAGCCCACCGAGGACGAACCCACCGATGTAGACCAGCAGGGCGAACGCATCGCCCCAGTGGAGACGCCCCGGATTGGAGGCAGTTTTATCGTTGGTGTTGCGTCCACGCCGGCCTTTGGTGCCGCGCGGGGACTGTTGTGGCCAACCGGTCGGATACTGGTTCGGCCAGCCTGTCGGATATGGATTTGGGCTGCCCGACGGGCTCATACCGGGGCTGTTGGGTGGGTAACTCACCGGCCTCCTTCAATGTGCTGTTGGGTTTGGGCGGTGTATAGGTCATAGTACATTCCACGCTGCGCCAGCAGCTGGTCGTGCGACCCCTGCTCGACGACATCCCCGTGGTCCATGACGACGATGACATCTGCTGCGCGAATCGTGGACAACCGGTGGGCGATCACAAACGAGGTGCGGCCCTGCTGGAGCACGGCCAGCGCTTCCTGGATGAGCGCTTCGGTGCGGGTATCGACCGAGGACGTCGCTTCGTCGAGGATCAGCAGTCGCGGATCGGACAGAAACGCCCGGGCGATCGTCAATAATTGGCGTTCACCGGCCGAGATCGCATCCGAGTCGAGACTAATCTTCGTGTCGTACCCGTCGGGCAACTGGTTGATGAAGTGGTCGGCGCGGGCGGCCCGGGCGGCGGCGATAATCTGTTCGTCGGTCGCGTCGGGGTTGCCGTAGGCAATGTTGTGCTTGATGCTGCCCGAAAACAGCACGGCGTCTTGGAGCACCATGCCGATCGGTTCACGCAGCGCACTGCGTGAGACGGTCGAAATGTCGGTTCCGTCGAGCAGAATCTGGCCGGCGTCGAGGTCGTAGAAGCGCATCAGCAGGTTCACCAGGGTGGTTTTGCCCGCCCCGGTCGGGCCCACAATCGCGACCAGTTGGCCAGGTTCAACACTCAGGTTCAGGCTGGTGATCAGCGGTGTGTCTTCGGCGTAGCCGAAGGCCACGTTGCGGAATTCAACTGCTCCGCCGGTCACTTCGGGCATCGGGGTGTCGACGTCGGTTTCTTCGTCGGCGTCTAAGAATTCGAAGACCCGCTCGGCTGAGGCGACCGCCGAGATGATCATGTTTGCCAGGCCGGCCAGCTGTCCCAGCGGCTGGTTGAATTCGCGCGAGTACTGGATGAATGCGGTCACCGATCCCAGCGGCAGCGCGCCGGCGGCCACGCGCAGCGCACCGACTACCGCAATGCCGACGTAGCCGAGATACGTCACCCACTGCATGATCGGGTGAATCATGCCCGACACAAACTGGGCCTTATAGCTGGCCTGGTAGACGTCATCATTGCGGGCATCGAATTCGTCGATCATCGCTTCGGCGCGATTGAATAACACCGCGACGTCGTGGCCGGTGAAGGCCTCTTCGATATGACCGTTGAGCTTTCCGGTGTTCGCCCACTGGGCCGAAAACAGTTTCTGGGCGCGCTGGCCGATGATGCCCACGACGATGGCCGCGATCGGGACTGCAATCAGCGCGATCAGCGCCAGCTGCCAGGAGATCGAGAACATCATGATCGTGATGCCAATGATCGTCAGGATCCCGTTGAGCAGCGACGAGACGGTCTGCTGGACGGCGTTTTGAATGTTGTCGACGTCGTTGGTTGTGCGCGAGAGCAAATCGCCACGCTGGGTGCCGTCAAACCAGTTCGTCGGGAGCCGGTGCAGTTTCTGTTCGACGTCTTGGCGCAGCAGGTAGGTGGTTTCGACGCCGATAATGATTAGGATGCGACCCTGCCACCACATCAGACCCATCGCGATGACGTACATCGCCAACACCTGGGCGATGAGCTCACCGAGTAGGGCAAAGTCGATGCCTTCGTGGTGGAAGAGCACGTTGACGGCCTCGCCGAGCACCAGTGGCGCCCAGACCTGCAGGACGACCGAGACGACGGTCAGTGCGACCGCGAAGAACAGTTTGGTTTTATAGGGCGCAAAAATTGCGGCCAGGCGGCGCAGGGAGGGCCAGAACGCGGTGGGTTTGCGGGCCGGATCGGGGCCGGCTTCAAGTTCAGCGGTCTCAGTCATGCCCCACCTGCGATTCCACGATCTGTTGGTACACGGTGCTGGTGGTCAGTAATTCGTCGTGAGTTCCCGCGTCGGCGATGCGGCCGTGTTCCAACACCAGAATATGATCAGCGTTCTTGATGGTTGCGACCCGCTGCGCGACGATCAGCATCGTCGCATCCGACAGTTGCTCGGCCAGCGCGGCTCGAAGTCTCGCATCGGTGGTCGCATCCAGGGCGGAAAACGAGTCGTCGAACAGGTAGATCTTTGGTTTGGCGGCCAGCGCCCGGCCGATCGCGAGTCGCTGCCGCTGCCCGCCCGACACATCGGTGCCGCCCTGGGCAATCGATGATTCGAGTCCGACGGCCTCCTTGGTTTCACGCACCGACACAAACTCGCTGGCCTGCGCGGTTTCCAAAGCCTGCCAGACTTCGTCGTCGGTGGCATCCGGGGCGCCAAAGCGCAGATTCGAAGCGACCGTACCCGAAAACAAAAACGCCTTTTGCGGAACCATCCCGACGATCTGCGCCAGCGCCTCGCGGCTGTATGCGGACACGGGCATCCCGTCGATCAGCACTTCGCCATCACTGGGATCAATGAGCCGCGGGATGAGATTCAACAGCGTGGTCTTGCCCGACCCGGTCGACCCGATAATGCCGATCGTCTTCCCCGGTGCCGCGCGGAAGCTGATGTTCGACAGGACCGGTTCGTCGGCCCCCGGATAGCTGAAGGTGACATCGCGAAATTCCAGGTGGCCGACCACCCCGTCGGCGTCCAGCTGACCTTCGGTCAGTTCGGGTTCGGTCGCCAACACCTCGTTGATGCGCTTGGCCGAGACCACCGCGCGCGGGATCATCAAAAAGATCATCGTGGCCATCATGACGGCCATCAAAATTTGCAACAGGTACTGCATGAACGCGGTCAGCGAGCCGACCTCGACCAGTCCCGCTTCGACTCGGAGGCCCCCGAACCACAGCACCGCGGCCGTGGCCCCGTGCAGCACCAGCGAAATGAGCGGGAACAACAGCACAAAGATTTTGCCGACGCCGACGGCCAGGTCGGTCAGGTGCTGATTCGCTTTGGTAAACCGGCGGGTTTCGTAGGCCTCACGGACGAAGGCCCGGACTACACGCATGCCGGTGATCTGTTCGCGCAGCGTGTGGTTGACGTCGTCGATGGCTTCCTGCATCTGCCGGAACAGCGGTATCATCTTCATGCCGGCACCGATCATGATCGCGATGACCACGGGCGCGGCAACCCAGACGAGCCAGGAGAGGCCAGCGTCTTCCCGGATCGCCATGACCACGCCACCGGCGCCCATGATCGGGGCGAGCACGAGCAAACTCATGCCCATCAGCGACACCATTTGCAGTTGTTGAACATCGTTGGTGGCCCGCGTGATAAGGGTTGGGGGGCCAAACTGCGACATTTGGTACGACGAGAATTTCGACACGCGCCGGAAAATCGCAGCCCGGATATCCCGGCCGATCGACATGGCCGCTTTGGCCGCGAACCACACCGACCCGATCGAGGTCGCCAACTGGACTAATGCCACGGCCAGCATGATGCCGCCCAACCGCCAGATCACGTCGGTGTTGCCGGTCGCAATCCCGTCGTCAATAATTTCGGCGTTGAGAGCGGGCAGGAATAAGATCGCTGAAACCGTTGCCAGTTGGAGCACCACGACGGCCACCAGTTGGCCAGCGTATGGGCGCGCAAAACGCGCCAGAAGTTTGAGCAAGGACGTTCCTACCCGGTCAGGGTGTTTCTACCGTGGACCATTCGTACACATTTTTATTTCGCATCGACACCAGCTCGATCGCGTGGTGCTGCAGTTGTTTTTCGGCTTCGGTCTCAGGTTGCCAACTCGGGACCGGTTCGGCCTTGCCTTCCTCGGCCACGACCATAATCGCAATCGACTGGGCGACCGGGCGCAGGTCACGATCTTCTGGTTTGCCGCTCCAGGCGCGCACCACCAGATACATCGACCGTTCCGTGGTGTGCACGATACGAGCTTCGATCTCGACGATATCCCCGACGTAGACGCCGTGATAAAACTGCACGCCACCGGCAAACACGGCAACCGCGGGCTTGCCTGCCCAGCGCGACGCGCACACAAAGGCCGCCTCGTCGAGCCAGTTCATGACCGCACCACCCTGCAGACGGAAACCCGGGGTCACTTCCGCCGCATGCGCAATGAAACACAGCAGCACGACTTCGGCCGTCGTCTCGGACGGATCCGGAAACGACACCTGCCCAAGCGCATCTTCCCCGCGGGCGTGTTCAATCGAACGCTGCTTGGCCAATTCCCGACGACGGTGCCCCGCCTCGGTGCGCGGTTCCCACTGCTTGATCTGTTTTGGTCGGCTCTTGGCGTCGACCGCCTGATACACCATGACCACCCACGTGGCCACGGTCGGTTCCCCGTCGTCATCCAAGACTTCGGGCAGGGTCAGCCGCCCCTGCACGTGGACCTGCGTGTCCTCGGTATAGATGAGCCGAGCCTGGGCGGTGATCTGGGTGTCGACCGGCACGGGGTGCCCGAACTTCATATTGCCGATATACGTTGCGACCACATTGGATCCCGCCCACGTGGCGGCGGCAGCATAACCGGCCTTGTCGAGCCAGCTCATGACGGTACCGGCATCCACGTATCCCGAAGGATGATCGTACGCTTCAGCCCGGAAGTGTAAGGTAATGGAACTTCGCGAGCGCATAATCCTTAAACTACCACCGTTGAACAGGGCACAATAGAGACATGTCGTATTCCGCATCGCATTCTGCCAACACTCCCGACCACTTCTCGAAACCCGTCACGACCCGCATTGCTGGCGCCGTTGAGACCCTGGGCTATACCACCCTGGTCGACTGGGCCATGCGATTATTGTCCGAAGAGACTACGCCCGAGGCCGAATCCGACCCCGACATCAAACTTCTCGGCGGCATGGATGCGATTGAACCGTATATGGCACGCGTTTGGGCCGGCCAGGCTCTGCTGCACGCGTGGCACCACAAAGCCGCCGACGCCGTCCAGACCGCCCTGGCCGATGACAACTGGCAGGTTCGCGAAGTCGCCGTCCAACTGGTCAACCACCACCAGCTGCCATTCATCGACGAACTCGTCGAACTGCTTGCCGACGACGCCTACCCGCATGTGCGCATCGCCGCTGCCCGGGCGCTCGGGACCGTCGCGACCCCGCAACATGACATCGCCATCGATCGGCTCCAGCGGTTGGTCATGGACCCCAATTCGATGTTGGCCGGTGCGGCCGAAGACGCCCTCGGGGAGATCGCCAAGCGGCATAACCGCCCCGATCTCGCCGTCGCCCCGCGGTACTAACCCCTAGAAACCACGGCTGAGTTCGGGCACCATGAAAGAGGCAAGACCAACGCCGTTGTGGAAAGGATACGATGAAAGCCGTACGCCTGCATCGCTACCATGAACAACCCGTCATTGAAGACGTCCGCGAACCACGCATCACCGGACCGTGGGACGTCATCGTCGATATCGGGGCGGCAGGATTATGCCGCACCGACCTGCACGTTATCGAAGGTCAATGGGAACCCCTCCAGAAACCCGAGCTGCCCTATATCCTCGGACATGAGAACGCCGGCTGGGTCCGCGAAGTCGGCAGCGCCGTGACCAATGTGGCACCCGGCGACACCGTCATCATGCATCCACTCACCAGTTGCGGCTTGTGCTCGGCATGCCGCGTCGGTGAAGATTCGCACTGCGAAAATGCCACCTTCCCCGGTCTGAACACCGACGGCGGGATGGCAGAACAGCTACTGACGAATGCCCGCGCCGTCGTCAAACTCGATCAAGGAACCGACCCGAAAGCTGTCGCCGCGCTCGCCGACGCCGGACTCACCGCCTACCACGCGGT
>DATBUK010000024.1:0-20214 GCA_036516155.1 Yaniella sp. | reverse complement strand
AGGTGGGCGATGAACTTGATATCTTGGTGGCTGCAGGCCGCCTGACCGCAACCGCCACCTCCGTGACTGAAACAACCCAGGAGTAACGCCGTGACTGATCACCCAACCAATCCCCAACCCGCCGTTGAAGGTTTCTCTTCGGCCGATGTGTCCGATGTCGACACCATGACCTATGAGCAAGCCCGCACAGAACTCATCCAGACCGTTGAACGGCTAGAAGCCGGTGGTGCAGGCTTAGAAGAATCCCTGGCCCTCTGGGAGCGCGGTGAAGCGCTTGCCCGGCGCTGCGAAGCCTGGCTCGATGGTGCCCGGACGCGTCTTGAGCAAGTCCAAGCGCAAACCAAGCCAGTCGAAGCAACCGGAAACGACTAGGCAGTTTTAGGCGTAGCGGTTGCGGTAATCCGCGAGGAATGCGCCGATACGCTCAATGCCTTCGGTGAGTTCATGTACCGAAGGCAATGTCACCAGTCGGAAGTGGTCGGTATCCGGGTAGTTGAAGGCCCGACCATGAGAGACCAGGATCTGTTGCTGACGCAGTAGCTCGATGACAAAACTTTCATCATCGTCGATGGGATACACTTCCGGATCCAGTTTCGGGAAAAGATACAGCGCGCCCCGGGCTTCTTGGACACTCACCCCAGGAATGTCACGCAGCATTTGGGTTGCCAGGTTGCGTTGTTCTAACAACCGGCCACCGGGCAGGATGAGATCATTAATCGACTGGTACCCACCGAGGGCTGTTTGAATCACATGTTGGGCGGGCACATTGGAACACATCCGCATATTGGCAAGCAGGGTCAGGCCCTCTAAGAAATCCGTGGCACGGTGTTTCGCCCCTGATACTGCGACCCACCCGGCCCGGTACCCAGCCACCCGGTAAGCTTTCGACAGCCCGGAAAAGGTCAAGATCAGCACATCATCGGCAATCGAGGCGGCGTGGATATGCTCGGTGTCTTCGTAAAGAATCTTTTCGTAAATCTCATCGGCCAACACCACAAGATCGTAGCGTCGAGCGATCTCAAAGATGCCTTCTAAGGTTTCACGAGAGTAGACGGCACCCGTGGGGTTATTTGGGTTGATGATCACGATGGCCTTGGTGCGTTCTGATACCCGTGATTCAATGTGTTCTAGATCCGGGATCCAACCCTCTTCTTCAACACACCGATAGTGGACTGCATTGCCCCCGGAGAGGGTCGTCGCCCCGGTCCATAACGGGTAGTCGGGTGACGGGATGAGCACTTCGTCGCCGTCGTCGAGCAAGGCTTGGAGCACCATCGAGATCATTTCAGATACCCCATTGCCGATGAAGACATCATCGCTGCGGATATCCATGATGCCTGCGGTTTCATAATATTGCGATACCGCCCGACGTGCCGGGGTGATCCCCTTGGAATCTGAGTAGCCCTGGGCGTCAGGCAAATTCGCGATCATGTCTTTGAGGATCTCGCTGGGTGCTTCGAATCCAAACGGTGCGGGATTGCCAATATTTAGGCGCATGATCCGTTTGCCCGCCGCTTCAAGACGTTGCGCTTCTTCTAGGATCGGACCGCGCACGTCGTATCGAACATTAAGTAGCTTTGACGATTGGCGGATATCGCGCTGAGTTGAGGTGCTAGGCAACGGGGTCCTCCTGAGGGCCATCGAGTTTAGCTCGATTGTAGATGACAATTATGGATTGTCAGTAGAGATATCAATCACAGTGTCGTGGTCAACGAGCCCCTGGGTGGCCAACCAGTATCGGATCGCCTGTTCGATCTCGTATGTTAGATCCGATGTCGAGGTCTGAGCATTGTGATAGCCGCGCAGTAGACTCGTGGCCGCTTCACTATCGAGGCCGTCTAGGACCGCGCCGATGTGCTCGGTCAGTGGATCCTCCAGATCGGAATCGGCCACTGCCACAACGTTACTGTGCGGCCACTGATCATTGACGACATCTAGCGTGGTGAGGCCCTCGTCTGCAATGACCGGGTCGATTCCGTACAGCAGTGCCACGGTGTCGTGTTCAACCGTCAACCGGTGTGCCAGTTCGGTGTACCCATCACTGTCGTATGGATCCACAGCTTGAAAGTCTGGTTGGCATCCAAGATCAGCTAATGCGGCAGTGGTCGCCTCCATTTCATGTTCGGAAGGGTGCGCATGAAACCACGTCTGGCTGCCACAGGCCTCAGCCAGCGGTTGTTCGGCATCAGCCTCGTGTTGTATGGCAAACTGGGCCGCTGTCACAGTTGACGTGGCCGGGACCAGCCCTAGTTCTGCCGGGGCCTGGCTCAAGACCTCGATCGTTTCAGGGATCCGCAATGGGTTTTCTTCTATGGAAGGATCCTGATTGACGGTCACGACCCCGATCTGCGCGTGATCTGCTGCGGGGTCAGATTCGGTATCCAGTGCTGCAAAGACTTCATCGGCTTCGGCATGCTGTTCCAGTGTGACGGCGATGTCCTGATCAGATACATACTCGGCGACTGCAAGTGCGGTCGCATGGTCCAAGCTTGACTCGGTTGTCACAATCGTCAGGTGCGTGGCATCCACGTCGTTCGAGGTGGTGCATCCGGTAAATACGATGGCAGCACAAAGGGTCAAGACGGCTGGGCGGGTCTTCAACACAGCCAGGTCACTGCTCCTGGGAAGCTGAAGTGGACGATGCCGCGGTCTGGAGCGCTTCAGTGACCCATTCCGACACTCGGTGACCCTTGGTTATTGACCGATTATGCAACTGGCTGATTGGAAACCAACCGGCATCTGTGGAGGACCCTCCGACCTCTGGACGCAAGGTCCCAGACACGATTTCAGCGGTGTACAGCAGGCGTAAAATCTGCAATGGCAGCGTCTTGCCGGGTACCCGTTTATCCAGTGGCACAACATGTGTGGATACTGACAAGAAGCGGGTTAATTCAATGTTATAGCCGGTTTCTTCCCACACCTCGCGGATGCAAGCAGCTTCGGGTTGTTCATCGTATTCGATACCTCCACCCGGCAGGGTCCAGAAGGAGGCAATCGAGCTCTCCCATAGACTCAGCAAAACTTCATCCTTTTTCGTAATTAGCGCATAAGACGCGGGTCGCCACTGAAATTCCATATTTTCAGAGTCTAGCGGTCGCAACCGACTCTGGAGGATCACTAGACTGTGAGCTATGGAATTCTCGACGTCGTCGGCTGAATTTGAAGGATCTGACAGCCAATCCGATCTACCGTCCACGGTCGAACCGAAACTTCGGGCTCTACTGACCGATGGACCTTCACCCATTGATCTGCACCAGGAAACCGCCCATACTGCGCGCGGTTGGTTAGATCTCGCTCATGAAGCAGCGTACGCGGATGATCTGGAAAGAGCCTTAGTGTGTGCTACACACGGACTGGCAAGTGCTGGCACCAGTCCCGAGGTGAAGCTCGGACTGTACCGTCTCATCGCATCGGTGCAACACAAACTCGAAGATGAACACGCGACCCAGGCGGCCATTAGCAAACGCACTGCTCTGCTGCGCTCGTTGGGTCAGGCCCATCAAGCGGATATGGAAGAACAACTCGGTGCGATCTTATTTGCCGAAGCTGATGGTTTTGGTTCTACGGTACTTTCAGGTGTCGCTGATCAGGAACGTTCCCAGGATGGCTTGGATACCGTCTTGGCTGATGTTTTGATCGGTCTTGCCGTTCACCAAATGAGTCAGATGCGCGCGGATGAAGCGTTGAAGCTTGTCGAAGAAGCCGTACAAATCCAGCGTCGTCGGACCGAAGCCGGCTACCGGTTATCTGCCGGTTCACTGGCCAACACCGAGATGTTTCTGGCTCACCTAAAGTTCATGAATGATGAAGTCGACGAGGCCGACGAGCTGTCTCAACAGATTTTGTCTGCCGGCTGCAATCGAGCCGTGCGGGCCGCCATGTGGATGATGCAGGCGGTTATCGCTCACCATCGCAATGATATGCACCAGTCAGCGACCTTTGGCATGCGTGCCCTAGAGCTCTATGCGCGACTCCAAATCCGCCCCGGTGCCGCCTCGGCCGCGTCGCTGGTTGCCTCGGTTGCTCGCCGGATGGAACGCCACCAGTTATCCGTGCTGGCGTGGAAGGTCGCGGTGCATCAGGCCGAACAGGGAGAAGTCGACGAAGCCTCCGGTTTGGTCGCAGCACTTGGGCATCAATTATTAGATGCCGGTGAAGTCTCCGAGGCCGAAGATGTCCTGACCGGTCTGGTCACCCGGGAAAAACTGGCCGGTAACCACCACGTTTTAGCGCATGCCCTGATCGATTTGGGCAACGCAGTGGCCCGCCAGGAACGCTACAGTGACGCGATCAAGCACTGGCGAGACGCCATCGATGCGTTCCTCAAGGTAGACCGGGTTCTAGAGGCATCACGGACCAGCCTTGCAGCAGCTATGAAACTCGCCGAGACCGAGGACTCAGCGGTTTATGCTGAAGCCGAGGAGCTCTTGCGTCAGGCCATTGAAATGGCCCGCACCTGCGAGGACCCAGCCATCGAAACACAAGGGCTCCGGGAATTGGCCCGGCTGATGTGTGCCCAGAAAAACGCTGAAGGATTGAAACTCTATGACGAGGCGATCGAATTAGCCTCCAAGGATGAGGTGCGCTACGTAGCAGCCGACCTGACTCGTCAGAAAGCCCGCGCGTATGCGATGCTCGGGAAAACCAAAAAAGCTGTGGCCACCGCTCTGACCGCTGCCGATATGTTTGAAGATGAGGCCGAACTGGCGATGGGCCACGGGTGTGAACTGTTGGCCGGCAAGATTCTCATTGAAAGCCAAAAATGGTTGGAAGCTACCACGCTCTTTACGACCATCGCTGACTCCGAGGGCATCGAACCCCAGTTACGCAAAGCAGCCCTCCTGGGGCTTTCGACAGCTCTACGGGGCCAGGGTGAACATGAAGAATCCGAGTTAGCGAAATTACGAGCTGATCGAATCAAGGTCGAAAAACCCATGGGCACCGATCAGGACTTTCTGCCAGAAGACTTCTTCGACGATTAGACAAGGTCCATCAGGGCCTCTGCCACCCGAAGGTAGGCGTCGCCTCGACTCTTGGCTTCAGCAGTGCGCTGGTAGGTCGGGATCAGACTGATAACCACAGCCGCCGATCGCACCGCGAGCGCAGTGGGATGCGTGTAGGGTGCTAACCGCTCGTACGCTCGACGTGCTGCTTGCCAGCCCCAGGCTGTGGTGGCATTGTGTCCCAAAACCGTGAGATGTCCAATAAAGCACGCGTAGTCATCGACCCGATACCCGGGACCGGCGCCATCGACATCGAGGATGTGCTGTACTCGCCCAGTCACCGGGTTCACTAAGATGTGCGCTTCGTAGAGGTCGCCGTGGGTTGGTACGACCGGACCGAGTTCTAGCCGTTCGTGCGCCTGGTGTAACCGTGCTTCAAGTTGACGCAATCGGTCGTATTGTTCCGGCATGGCTTCGATTGCTGTGGCGATGAATTCTTCGTATCGGTCGGCCCAAGATGGCCTATGAGGTAACTGCATGACAGCTGCCGGGAAGCGATCTAGGATCTCGATCAACTCGACCGGATCGAATCGGTTGTGGACACCCTCGCTTCGGATATACTCCCCCAGTGGCATGCCATGACCACCGGCTAACGCTAAGACTTCTTTTACCGGCAAGCTCACGGGCTCCACAACGGGCACGTCGGCTGCGGCCAACAACCCGTGCAACATATACAGCGGTTGTGCTTCGCCGGCGCGCAGCACTTTCAAGAACAGGGTTTTTCCTACCTCGCCTGGGTGTTGCGGGGCGAATCGGGCTTGGAAGACTGCCCGATTCATCGGCCGGTAGATCACCGTCTGTAATGCGCTCAATTCATGTCTGGGCCCGAAGTGTCGTTGTACTTGAGCCGGAGTGGCAGCTAGGCCAAGTCCCGGAAGCAGGGGGTCGGTTGGGTGTTGCCACACAAACACCGGCGTCTCAAGGATCTGCCGGTGATAGCCGGTGGCTCCGGGCGGGACCACGGCGGTGGTGATGCCGTAATAGTTTTGTGCCACCGGCCCATCGGGAGGCTGGGCGTGGACTTCAGCGATGGCGTAGTACGCCCCTGCACGGTATTGCACATCGTGCAGTATGGTGTGCTGTAATTGTTGTCGCTGCTGGGCGACTACCTCTTGGAACAGTCCGGTGAGTTGGGTCGCGTTAAACGGGCCGAACCCACCGGTCAGAGCAACCATGAGTTTTAGATCGCGCGCCGACGGTTGAGGACTTTGTCCAGATCCAAGCGGGTGTTTGCCTTTTCAGTAATTTTGTCTTGGTACTGGCTTGAGACACCTTCCGAGAGTTGCACGTCACGCGAGGGAGTCGGTTCTTCTGGCGCTTCAAACGGTTCTGGTGTCTCGCGTTCGACTTCGGGAGCATCAAGATACATTGGCCGTGGCAATGGGATGCGTGCCGGGATGGGTTGTGGCGCGTCCTTGACGGGCTCTTCAACTTCTTGGGCGATGTCTTGTTGCTGCTGTGCTGGCTCGTCGGCGAAGTCGAACACTTCGTCATTGGTCGCGACCGGGGTCTGACCAGCGGTGGGTTCAGCGTACGTGGCAATGGTGGTCTCAAGACCTTCAGAGATGCTGAGTTGTTCGCGTTCGCGGGCACGTTTCTTGGAATCCAAGATGACCAAACCGCGCAGCGTGCCGTAACAGGCTGCAGCAATCAGTGCGCTCAAGCCTGCGACCAGCCAGGTCGAAGCTCCAAACATACCGGCGATCGCGGTCATGACCGCGACCAGCAGTGCCAGTGCTCCGACCGCGAAGACCGATAGCCGGCCCCAGCGAATTGAGAATCCAGTGCCGCCGGAGTGCATCGAAGAGGGGGAAGATTTCATAGCTTTCCTTCGTTGGCGGGATTCACGTCGTTTTTGACTACGTTGGGTGACATCCGGGCGACGAGCAAGCAAAAGTAAGCCGGCTACGACGACGATCACCACCACAATCGATGTGGCAATGTCGATATCGGGCAGGAATCCGAGTGTAGCGGCTAATGACTCTTCAAGCTCTCGGAGACGGGTGTCCACTCTTCATACGATATACCGAGCATTCTCGAAGCAGTCGGGTTTTCTTCGTGTGTTGCCAGCTTTGGTCTGGAAGTGTGGTTACTTGAGCCGAGAAAGGAGCCCTTGGGCCGGAATTTCATTGGCTGTCAAGGCAAAAGACTGATGATCTGCCCAGTCTCCGTTGATGTGAATGTAATCTTTGCGCAGGCCTTCGAACCGGAAGCCAAGCTTTTCGACGACACGTAATGAAGCCGCGTTATCTGGCACGATATTGATTTCAATCCGGTGTAAGCCAACCCGGGTGAATAGATAATCGCTGGCCAAGGCGACGGCGGTGGGCACAATATTCTGGCCTGCATGAGCCTTGTCGATCCAGTAACCCAGACTGGTGGAACGCATCGACCCCCACAACACGGGTGCGGCAATCATTTGCCCCACCAACTGGTGGGACTCGTGGTTTGTGTTGCGAAAGATTGCCCACGGGTAGGCCAGGCCGAGTCTGCCCTCCCGGTTATGGGCCCGCACCATTCCGCCATAGCTCATCGATGGCGGATGACCGGTGGGGTCGGTGGTCTCCCAGGGGGTCAACCAACTGGTATTTCGGCGCCGCACTTCATACCACTGTTTGCGGTGGGAATAGCGCAGTGGTGCCAGGGTCAGGTCACCATGTTCGAGGATGACCGGCCAAACTGTCGGCAGGTGGGCAAAACGGGTCATGATCGTCCATTGTATGGTGTATTGCGCTGATTGCCTGTTTGTTCCAGTGGCGCAGGGTGTCACAATTGGAACATGACTGCTGAATTGAAAGCTCAATTGCGCAAACAGTTTTTTCGCCAGCGCAAACAACTCGGTGATGAAGAACGCCAGCGCCAGTCTGATGCCATCTGCCAGGTGCTGCTGGATTGGTATCGGGGTTTAAGACCAGCTGACCGTCCAAGCGGTAAGGTCGCGATGACGATTCAGTTTGGGACGGAACCGGATACAGACCCGGCCATGCACGCCTTCTACGACGAGGGTATCGAGATTTGGGTCCCGGTTTCGCATGCTGACCGGTCGATGTCCTGGGTGCGGTGGGGCCCTGATGTGCCAATGGAGCAGTCGTCACTGGGCCCAATTCAGGAGCCGGTGGGTGAGCGATTTGGTCCCGAGGCCGTGGCAGATGCCGATGTCATCGTGGTCCCGGCTCTTGCGGTGGACTCGGCCGGCTACCGATTAGGTAAAGGCGGCGGGTATTATGATCGGTTTCTGGCCGTCCTACCCGACCTGACTGAGCGGCTTCCCTACCTTGTTACGCCGGTTTTCGACTATGAATTCGTGGATGCGAACGCAGAGGCATTTCCCGTCGATGAGCACGATCTGCCGGTCCAGGCCGTCGTGACGGCCGAGACCGGGTTGCTATGGGTCTAGTAGTGCGGCGGTTTTTCGTCGAGCAGCCAGCGATCGCGTTCTGACAGTGTGCGCTTCGCACGTTTCTTCGTTGCTGGTTTCAGCTCATCTAACCGGGGTTCCGGGCCGTCGGCGCTTGCTGGTCCGGTTCCGGGCGCGGTGGCACGCCGCCGACCGCGCCGAGGCTTCGGTTCTGGTGTGTTGTCTTGGTCTTTAGGCTTCATGGTCCTCGTGTGATATGACGGGCTCGTTGGAACCTTTGGGTTGCGGTAGGTGGAGTTTCTCCGCAAATGTTTCGGCGACCCCTAGCGGGTCGGTAAAGACATCGATGGCCCACAGTCCGGCGGTCTGCCACCCGGATTTCGCCAGTTGCGACGGTATGGTTCGGGTGCGGGTCCGTACGGGTGTGTGATGGTATCGCGTCGATCCGTCATAGCCGACCGCAACCGGCAGGTACTCGTCGTTGGCGTAGAAGGTGGGCCGGTGGCAGTCCGGGTTGTACAGCAGCAGATCGATGAAGCCGCGCTGATCGAACTTATGGGCAGCACCGCGGGTTCCAAGGTGCTGGACGAAGTCGTCGCTCAGTGGATCCAACGAAGGCAGTGCTGATTCGTTGATGGGTTGACCCACCGTGGCCGGCAGGTTGACCAGCAGCTCCCAGAAGAAGTACGCCCCCGACATGAGGTTATCGAAGTTGACCTCTTGGGGGTGAATAGCCGTAAAGATCGTCAGGTGGTGGCGTGCCCGGGTGAAAGCCGTTGCATAGTATTCGATGCCGTGGTGTTCTGACAGTGGTCCAAAGTGGTGGACGACTTTCCCGCTGGCAGTCCGACCATATCCGAGGGTGAAGATGACATGGTCGGCCACGATACCGTGGGCACGTTCCATCGGTGCGACTACGAATCCTTGGCCATTGGGTGAGGTGTCGGCACTAAAGAATTTGGTGGCCCACCGGTGGTTGGGCAGGTTATACCGAATGGATTCAGCAATCCGACGGGCATGTGTCGGATTGGAAGCGATCACAGCCAACGACTGTTCTGGGCGATCGCGGAAGTGTTCGAAGACCGCATCGACGGTGCGAGTCACCTCGGCGGTGGTCGATTCGACGCCGTCATCGCCTAGGCCTGGACTACCGGGCTCGGTCAGATACTCGACATGGATGCCGGTCTGGGTACTGGTGGCAACTTCTTGCGGGGTCGGAGCACGGTCGAGGGCGCCGTCGTAGAGCTGATCGCCAAGCGTACGCGCCAGGTACTGGTTGACCCCGCGGTGCATCACGTTCAATGTGGTGACCGGCAGGACGCGGTCTAGTGCTTGGTGTACTGATTCGGCCTGACGTGGCTGGGCTTCGCGAGCGGTCGGGTCGATGGATACTTGGAAATCCACCGGGCGGCCCGAGACGGCATCACCGAAGGCCACAACCTGGTCGGCACGTGATATCGCACCCAGTCCGGTGGCCAGACCAATGGTTTCTGAGTCGAGGACCAAGACGGTGTCGAATCGGACATCGGCGGGTAAGTCGGCCAGTGCCAGCGGCGATGTAGTCAGAATCGGCACCAGTGGTTGCAACAATTTCGGGTTGATACTCAAAATGGTTTCAACATTGGCACCACCGGTGCGCAGCAACCGACGAAGCGTGCCTGCAGCATCAGGGAAAGCATTGGTAGCCTGTTCCCACTTCGTGGCCAGCTGATGCCGAACCCGGGCCGGACCGGATTCCAAGTGAGCGGTATCAGCAATCCGAAACTCTTCTTCTAACCGGGCAAGCTGGGCCCCGGTGATCGCGGCAAGATGCTCATCGGCTGAAATCATCGCTTCAAGGGCCGACTGCCACCAGGCGACCTCGAGTTCAAGCGTCACCTGATCTGCGGTGACACCCCGGGACTGGAAGTCGTCTAGAAGTTCGTCGAGCCCCTGTTCGGTCAGCTGATCGATGACGATGGTCCGCTCGGGAAGAGTATGCAGCGTTTCAGCATCGTTGACGAGCTGATTGAGCACGTCGTGCAACTCACCCGGATCGATCTTGGTCAAGTGATCGGCTTCGGTCGGTGCTGGGGCCAGCATGTCCTGCAGCCGGTTGAGGTCCTCGTAGAGTTTGTGAGTGTCATCGGCGAGCGATTCGACACCTGGTGGGATCACCGGGTTGCGTTTCGATGTGGTCCATTGGTTCCACCCGGTCAGTTGGTCCTGGACCTTGATGAGCGCTTCGTGCAGGTTCGGGATATCGACGCCCGGACGGATGTATTCGCGGGCTAGCCAGCGCAAACGTGTCCGTGTCATCGCTGACATGTCGATGCCGTGCGCTTTCCGCCATGCTCCCGTAGCAGTCGCGGCAATGAGGTCAGTGACCGGCCGGTCGAAGATATCCGGCGTAAATTTGTCGAGTGTATCGCGGACTTCGCGCAATAATTCAACTTGCTTGGTCCACTCGGTAACGTTGTTGCCGATGGTCAGTTGCGCATGAGTCATCGCGCTTTCAAGTCGTGGCGCAACATCGGTGAGGTCGCGGTGCAGTTGCTCGGCCAGTTCAAGGGCGGCTTCAGCTTCATGGACATTGCGTAGCCGGGCCCCGTACCAGGGTGAGTCGGTTGCGGACTGGTCAAAAGCCCCCAACTCGGCGGCATAGCGCAGTTGCTCGGCGATTTCTTTTCGGTCCACAGTGGCATCGAGCACAGAACGTTTGAGACGCACCGAAGTGGCCGGAGCAGGCTCGGTGTTAACGAGCCTGACCAGTTCGTTCATCGCCTGGATGGGTGAGCACTGCCAGCGTTCACGGACCTCATGCAACGAGTGCGTGTGGTCCACCAGTTGCTGGCGCACATCGCGCAGCGTTTCATGGATCCGTCGAACAGCAGGCTCTTTGGCCCGTTCAGCACTGAGTAACGACCGAATCAACTGCTCGGTGACTTCTTTCAGTCCGGTATCAGCTTGGACTCTCAGAACCAGCGGCTCGAGCTGGATGCACGCTAGTCGGTTGGTAAATTCTGTCAGCGTGGACGTATTTTCTGCAACGACTAGGACGCGTTTGCCCTTGGTCGCTAGTCCGACGGCTGCAGCGACTGCGGTCTGGGTTTGTCCGGTGCCCGGCGGGGCCGACACGACCAGGGATTCCCCGGCCACGATGTGGTCGACGGCGGCCTGTTGGGACCGGTCGAGGTCTACGACTAAAACTTCATCTGCCGGGTCGCGGGCATCCAACGGCTCAGGTTCGTGGCTGAGCTCGGGTGCTTCATCAGCGAAACCGGCTTCTTCGGTACCGGCCCCGACTTCGTACAGCGCACTGATGATTTCATGATCTGGGTCTACGACGTCACGCGAGGCGGTGTCCGACAGGTCAGCGAAAGTCGAGATGAGCAACCGGTGCTCTACCACAAGACCCCGGAGTTTTGCGGCCTGGGAGCGCAATAATTCCAGGGCAGGCAAGGGTTCCAGCTTGGCGGTGGTGTAGGCCGATTCTTCAAGAATCTGCGGGTCGAGCCGCAGCCCGTAGTGGTCAGCGAAATGTCGGACGAGTGCCGGATTCAGTCGTGCCGCACCAACAATTTGGACGTCATAGTCATCGCGGTTCTGCCGGGCTGCTAACCGAATCGGGGCCAGGAGCACCGGGGCCGACATTTGCTGGTTCACACCATTTTCGGAGACCCGCCAGGTGGCTAAGCCCGCGGCAAGATAGCCGACGTTGATGCCTCGGTCGGTCAGCAGTTCTTGGACTTTGGTGTCAATCGCTTCTGCGGTGGCAATATTGCGCTGCATTTCCGGTTGATCGCGCAGCAGCGTGGTCAACCGGGTGCGGCGAGCCGATAAGAATTGGGTCAGTCCGCTGGGTTGCGAGTGGGTAATATCGATCGAGTTCGACTTGGTCGGCGCGTACCGCAGCATCGTGTCGGTCTCAGTACCGGTGGCGATATCAGCGAGCCATCGCGAAAAATCACGTTCCGCAACTTCGACCGGATCCACTTCTGCTTCGATCGGGTCGGAGTCAGTTGCCGCCACTTCCATGGAGGTGTCAACTTCATCGGTTGACAGCGCTGTGACATCGTGGTCGACATCCTCGTGTTCGCGGCTCACGCTTATCCTTCCTGTGGTTGATACAGGTTACACCTCTTTGACTCTAATGCCTTGCGCCTAGAGTTTGGCGTTGCCACACCACATGCATCGCCGATCGTGAGCCCAAACCTCACGGCTGGGCGGCCTTGTGCGGCCGTGGCGTGGGGTTATTCCCACTCGATGGTGCCGGGTGGTTTACCGGTGATATCCAGCACGACACGGTTAATGCCGTCAACCTCGGCGGTGATGCGCTGGGAGATGCGGTCCAGGATGTCATAGGGGATGCGAGCAAAGCGTGCCGTCATCGCGTCTTCGGACAAGACCGGACGCAACACGATCGGGTGACCGTAGGTTCGTCCCCCGTCGCTGACGCCCACGGACCGGACATCAGCCAACAATACGACCGGGGACTGCCAGATCTGCCGATCCAGACCGGATGCGGTGAGTTCTTCGCGCACGATCGCATCGGCTTCACGCAGCAGATCGAGGCGTTCTTTGGTCACGGCTCCGACGATGCGGATCCCGAGGCCGGGGCCGGGAAACGGTTGCCGCCACACAATCTCATCGGGCAGACCGAGTTTCGTGCCCACCGCACGGACTTCGTCCTTGAACAGTTGCCGTAGTGGTTCAACGAGTTCAAATTCGAGGTCTTCTGGGAGCCCGCCGACATTATGGTGCGATTTGATGACTTTCGATCCGTCGGCATCGCCGGATTCGATCACGTCGGGGTACACGGTTCCTTGGACTAAGAACTGGACGTCAGTCGCGTTGGGGTCACTGGCAGATTTGGCGACAATATCGGCTTGGGCCTGCTCGAAGGTACGAATGAATCGCTCGCCAATGATCTTGCGCTTTTGCTCGGGATCGGCCACCCCGTCGAGTGCGGTGAGGAACTCGTCCTCGGCGTCAATCATGATCAGCTTGGCCCCGTCGGTTGAGGCTCCAAAGGCTCGTTCGATCTCTGCGGATTCGTTCTTGCGCATCAGCCCGTGGTTGACGTACACGGCAGTCAGCTGGTCCCCGACGGCTCGTTGGACCAGGGCTGCGGCCACGGCCGAGTCGACGCCACCGGAGAGTCCGACGATGGCTCGCTTGTCACCGATCTGGTCTCGGATCGCTGCGACTTGTTGTTCGATGACTTGATCGATGGACCAGTCGGGGGCTAAATCTGCTGCGATGAACAAGAAGTTTTTGATGGCCCCTTGGCCCTGGCTTGACGCCTCTGACCCGGGGTTCCAGGTGGTCCCATAAATTTTGGTCTCGGGGTCTTCGGCGGCTGCGACCGGCATGGTCGCGTGCGAAGCGGTGACAACAAAGCCTTCGGGGGCTTGCGTCATGGCATGCGCGGTATTGACGGCGACCTCTTGGGTGGCGTCCTGGCCTGAAAACAAGTTGGAGTTTTCGTCGATATTTTCGACCTGGAGCACACGATGAGCGAGATCAGCCGAGGGGGTCACGGTCGCGCCCAGGGTTTTGGCCACCGCGAGGAAGCCACCACCCACGGCCAGCACCGGGATATCAGCCGTCAGCAGTCGTTTGTCGATGCTGGGAAGGTCTTCCTGCGCCGACGAGCGTGCGGCGATGACCAGTGCGGCTGGTTGAGCCGCCAGGATCGTCTCGGCTCCTGCGGTGTAGGAGTGGACTTCCGAATAGACTTTGGCTTCGCGAATGCGACGGGCGAGCAGTTGGGCATCATCGGAGCCATAGTCCACGACGATGACGGTATTGAATGCTGGGGTTTCGGGTGTAGTCATCACAGCATTCAGTGTAGTGGATCAAGCAGTGCCACTGCGGCCCCGTCGTCAGCGTTAATACCGCAAGACCGCTTCGGGATGTCGGGCCAGCTCCTCTTCAACCTGCCCATTGACCTTTTTCTCGACGAAGAACGATAGGAACGGCACGACGCCACCGCCGGCCATCGCCAGCAGACGGACGCCGCCCCAGCGCATCATCGACCACAGCCGGAAACACGCCAGGAGGTAGAGCACATAGAGCCAGCCGTGGACGATCAGGATCAGCAGTGAAATGTTCACGCCTTCGACGACGGCTTGTTCGTGGTAGAGGCCCAGGACAAACTCGGTGCCGTCTTCGGTCGTTCCGCCTGCGAACAGTTCACGGTTAAAGCCGTATTTGACGATCATCTGGATCACTAACAGCAATAAGAAGAGTCCGGTGAGCCAAGCGGTAAATTTGTAGAGTTTTTGGGCGCTTCGGATCTGGCGGTGGGTTCCACCAAACCGGCGTTTCTTTTTGCTCTCGGGCCGCGGCGGGGCTTGTCCGATATCGTCTTCGGTAATGTCTTCGGGATCCGGCAGGGTCGCGGGATCTACCGGTGGCGTGGTCTCGTATTTGTCTGTCATAACGTATTAGTTGTCTTTCTGCTCGGTCGGCCCGTGACCGTGGTAGGCACGGTAGGCCTCTTCGGCGGCAGCTTTTTCTTTGCGAGCTTGTTCTCGGCGTCGTTCAAGTTCTTGGGCGCGCCAGTGCTGTTCCCATAGTTCGTCGAGTTCGGCTTCGCGTTGGTCTTTGAGGTAGTCATCGCGGACGAACCGCCACCACAGGTACAGCGAGAAGACCGCGAAGATAAACCACTCGACCGCGTAGAACACGTTGAGCCAGGCGATTTCGGCTTCTTCGGGTTGTGGCTCGGTGGCGACCCCTTCGACCCCGGTTTCGCCGGTCACGACGTGTTCGGTGCCGTTGACGGTAAAGGTTTCGGCCACCACATATCCGGCGTAGAGGTCTCGGTCCCAGAGGTTGACCAGTTCGGCGGTGGCCAGCATTTGGGTGCGCTTGGGGTTGATGAAGTGGTTGGTGTTCGGGGTGGGCCCCTCCCCCGGGATCAGTCGACCTTCGAATTCGATGACATCACGACTGGAGACTCCTACCGAAGACTCGAAGAGTTCGGTGAGCTCTTCTGCGGTGATATCAAGCTGTTCTGGAATCCAACCCCACACCACCGGAATGCCGTAGTCGTCGGGTGCTCCGTCGACCGTGGCGTAGGAGGCCAACCACAGCCCGACTTCCCCATCGTCGACGCGGGATTCGACCTGCACGCTGGTCGTCGGGTCGAGTTGTCCGGTGAAGGTCACGACTTGGTCGGCCTCGTCACCCATCATCGGAACACCGGGCTCGAAGTGATCGGTCAGTGGTACCGGGGTCTCAGTTTCAGCGTGAGATCGTGGCTGGTCGGAGGTGGATTGTTCAAACTGCCACTGGGTCAGGGCCACAAAAATTGTGACGACGACCAGGGTGAGGAGGAAGAACCCGATCCACCGGGGTTTGAGGGCTGTGCGCAGCAAGCAGGCATCACCTGGTGTAGGTTTCGGACAGGTGGACTTCGACTTTTTGGAAGTCTTTCAGGTCGGTGTAACCGCACGAGGCCATCGCACGACGCAGCGCTCCCATGAGATTGGCGGTACCGTTGGTGTGGCTCGACGGGCCCAGCAGGAGCTGCTCGAGTGGTGCAACGGTGCCGACTTCGGTACGGTCACCGCGCGGAAATTCTGGGTGCGCGGCCTCCAGACCCCAGTGCCAACCTTTGCCGGGGGCTTCTTCGGCGCGCGCCAGGGTGGTCCCGAGCATCACGGCATCGGCTCCCATTCCAATGGCTTTGACGATGTCGCCCGAGTTCCCCATGCCACCGTCAGCGATGACGTGGACGTAGCGGCCACCCGATTCGTCCATGTAGTCACGGCGGGCTTCGGCGATATCAGAAATCGCGGTGGCCATGGGCACCCGGATGCCCAGGGCACGACGGGTCGTGGAAGAGGCTCCACCACCGAAACCGACCAGCACTCCGGCAGCCCCGGTGCGCATCAGGTGCAGTGCCGGTGTGTATCCGGCGACGCCCCCGACGATGACCGGGACGTCGAGTTCGTAAATGAATTTTTTCAGATCTAAGGGTTCTTTGGTCTCCGACACGTGTTGCGCCGAGACCGTGGTGCCACGGATGACGAACATGTCCACGCCGGCATCCACCACGGTTTTGTAAAACTCTTGGGTGCGCTGCGGAGTCAGTGCCCCCGCGACGACCACACCGGCTTCACGGATTTCCTCGAGTCGGGCAGAAATCAATTCGGGTTGGATTGGGGCCGAGTAGAGCTGTTGGAGCCGGGCGGTGTTCTGCGGTGAAAACGACTGGGCTTCCAGTTCAGCAATTTCATCCAAGACAGGTTGTGGGTCTTCGTAGCGAGTCCACAGTCCTTCGAGGTTCAACACGCCCATGCCACCGAATTTGCCCAGCTGGATGGCGGTGGCCGGGGACATGACCGAGTCCATTGGGGCACCGATGACGGGCATCGAGAAGTTGAAGGCATCGATCTGCCAGTTCAGTGATACGTCTTCGGGGTCACGGGTTCGACGGGTCGGCACGATGGACACTGCATCCAGGGGCATCGCCTGTCGACCGCGTTTGCCTCGGCCAATTTCAACTTGATTACTCACGTTTATCCAGTTTCTATCCGGTCTCGGATGGGTTACAGCACTTGGAAGGGTTCACCCACATCATACTTAGGCGCGGTAGTTGGGTGCTTCTACCGTCATCATGATGTCGTGTGGGTGGGATTCTTTCAGTCCCGCGGCGGTGATGCGGACAAACCGACCGTCGCGTTGCAGAGTGTCGATGTCAGGTGAGCCGGTGTAGAACATGGTCTGGCGCAGTCCCCCTTCAAGCTGGTGTAAGACCGCACCGAGTGGACCACGGTATGGCACCTGACCTTCGATGCCCTCGGGGATAAGCTTTTCATCTTCTGGGACATCGGCCTGGAAGTACCGGTCTTTGGAATAGGACCGGGAGCCGTCGCGGGTTTGCATCGCACCCAGCGAGCCCATCCCGCGGTAGGTTTTAAACTGTTTGCCGTGGTAGAAAACCAGATCCCCCGGTGATTCGGCGGTCCCGGCCAGCAGTGATCCCAGCATGACGGAGTTGGCCCCGGCAACGAGCGCTTTGCCGATGTCACCGGAGTGCTGCAGTCCGCCGTCGGCGATGACCGGTACCCCGGCTGGGATGGCGGCTTTGGCGGATTCATAGATCGCGGTGACCTGTGGGACTCCGACGCCAGCTACCACACGAGTGGTACAGATCGAACCGGGTCCGACCCCAACTTTTACGGCATCAACGCCGGCATCTACGAGGGCTTTGGCACCCTGATAGGTTGCGGCTTGCCCACCGATCACATCAACGTGGGCGGCGGCTGGGTCAGCTTTGAGCTTGGCGACCATATCCAGGACACCCTGGGTGTGGCCGTTGGCCGTATCCACGACCAGCACATCGGCGCCGGCGTCGACGAGGGTCATGGCGCGTTCGTAACCGTCACCGAAGAATCCGACGGCACCGCCCACCAGGAGGCGACCTTCATCGTCTTTTGCTGCGTTGGGGAACTCTTCGGCTTTATCGAAGTCTTTGACCGTAATGAGCCCTTCGAGGACATCGTTTTCGTCGACGAGGGGAAGTTTTTCGATACGGTGCTGCTGGAGGAGCCGTTTGACTTCTTCACGTTCGACGTTGAAGGGGGCCGTGATGAGCGGCATTTTGGTCATGATCTCGTGGACCGGAGTGGTCTCGTATTCAGCACGCGGCACGAACCGAGTGTCACGGTTGGTGATGATGCCCAGGAGCACCCCGTCCTCGTCGACGACAGGTAGCCCGGAGATCCGGTAGCGGCCACACAGGGCGTCCCATTCGGCAAGGGTGGCTTCCGGTGAGATGGTGACCGGGTCGGTGATCATCCCGGACTCGTTGCGTTTGACCTTGTCAACTTCAGAGGCTTGGTCTTGAATCGAAAGGTTGCGGTGGATCACGCCCATGCCACCGTAGCGTGCCATGGCGATCGCCAGGGGTGCTTCGGTGACGGTGTCCATCGCCGCTGAGATGATCGGGACGTTGATGCGGATGCGTTTGGTCAGCTGGGTTGAGACGTCGGCATCGGCTGGGATGACGTCGGTCATGTTGGGTAACAGCAACACGTCGTCATAGGTCAGCCCAACAAACCCGAAGGGGTTGTGGGCGGTGGTGACAGGTTCAGTAGAAGGCCCGGAAGTGTGGTCAGTCACTGGATCATACCCTTTCAAGAAAGCCGTTGGTTTCTATACTAAGGGCTTTGATCAGCTGAATATTCCGAACGTCGTTGCATCCGGCATTTCATCGCAGACCGTGAACACTTCCGGGCCAAAAGCGCGGGTTTTTATTCTACTGTGCCTTCAGTTTGCTCAGCATATTGCTCTGGTGTGAGCAGTTCGCCCTCTTCGGTCACATCGACGGTGAACAGCCAACCGGCACCGTAGGGATCTTCGTTGATGCGCTCTGGGTTTTGAATGACGTCCTCGTTGGATTCGACCACTGTGCCGGTCACCGGGGAGTACAGTTCCGACACGGATTTGGTGGATTCGAGTTCTCCGCAGACCTCACCGGCGGTGACGGTGTCGCCAACTTCTGGCAGTTCAGCAAAGACCACATCCCCCAGCTGGTCGGCCGCGTAATCGGTGATACCGATCCGGACGGGGTCTTCGTCGTTGAGCCATTCGTGTTCGGCTGAGTAGCGGAGATTGGATTTAACTACGGTCATGACTATTCCTTCGGGTCAGTGTTAGCGAGTGTAAAAGGGCGGTTTGGTAACGACAAACGGCAAGGCTTTGCCCCGAACGTCCACGTCCACCGCGGTGTCCGGGTCGGCGTATTCGGTATTGATGTACCCCAGCGCGACCGGCTTGGACAGCGTGGGCGATGGGATACCTGAGGTCACGGTCCCAACGGATTGACCGTCGATAGTGATGTCGGATCCACTACGTGCGGCCCGGCGCTGGTCGCTGGTGAGGCCTACTAAAACTTGGGCGGGGGTCGTTTCGCGCAAGGGTTCTAGCGCGGCACGGCCTACGAAGTTTTCGGGTTTGTCGAATGAGACGATCCGGCCCATGCCGGCTTCGAACGGGGTGCGTTCGGTCGACAGTTCGTTGCCGTAGAGTGGCATGCCGGCCTCAAGGCGCAGCGAGTCACGACTGGCCAGCCCGCAGGCGGTGATGTCAACACCGATGTCCAGGTCGAATAGCTGCTCCCAGAGGCCGACGATCTGGTCATTCGGGGTAATGATTTCGAATCCGTCTTCACCCGTGTAGCCGGTGCGCGCCACGATCCAGTCGCTGCCGTCCACGCTGATTTCGGTGACCCGGTAGTTCTTCAGGTTGGTTGCGGCTTCGGCGAATTCATCGCCGAGCGCGGCCACGACGTCAGGTGCTTTGGGTCCCTGAATGCCCACGAGCGACAGTTCGTCGGTTGCGTCTTTGACGGTCAGGTCCATACCTTTGGTCCGTTGGGAGACCGCCTCGGACACGGCCGCAGCATTGCCGGCGTTGGGGACCATGAGGTACCGGTCCTCGCCCAGCCGGTAGACAATGAGATCATCCAGGATGGTGCCGTCCTCGGTCAGCATGACCGTGTACTTAGCTCGTCCAACGGTCATCTTGGAAAAGTCTCCGGCCAGGGCGGTGTTGAGACCTACCAATGCGTCGGTGCCGGTGAGGAAAATTTCGCCCATGTGGGACAGATCAAAGATCCCGACGGCTTCGCGGACGGCCTTGTGTTCGGTCATTTCGGAGGTGTATTTCAGCGGCATGTTCCAGCCGTTGAAGTCGGTGAAGCTTGCGCCGAGAGCATCATGAGCTTCAAACAGCGGTGTGGTTTTCAGTGTCATGTTTGGTTGCTCCTAGACGTCCAGTTCGAAGGCTTCAGGTGGTGGGCATGAACAGACCAGGTTGCGGTCGCCGCCGGCCTGATCGATACGCGATACGGGG
>DATBUK010000023.1:0-5490 GCA_036516155.1 Yaniella sp. | reverse complement strand
CGCACCGAACTGCGCGACGGCTCGGTCGGTGCCGAACGCGGTTACACCCGCGAAATCGGTAACATCCTGTTCCACTTTGGCTTGCTCGGCGTCATTGTGTTCATGGGGATCGGTGGCCTGTATAAATACCAGGGTCAGAAGATCATCGTCGAAGGCGAAGGCTTTACCAACAACCTCGTCTCCTATGACTCCTTTACCCCCGGCACCGCGTTTTCCGAAGAACGCCTGCACCCGTTTTCTATCCAGTTGGAAGACTTCGACGTCGTCTTTGACCGCGACTCCGAGACCCACTTCGGCCAGGCACTGGATTACACCGCAACCATGCAGGTGACCCCGGCCCCGGGTGCGGAAACCTATCAGGACACGATCAAGGTCAACGACCCGCTGACCATCGACGGGGTCCGCATCTACCTGGTAGGCAACGGGTATGCACCGAATATCACCGTGACCGACGGCAACGGCGACGTCGCCTACTCGGGCCCCGTGATTGCCCAGATCCAGGATCCCAACGTCAACAGCTCGCTGGTGGTGCTGAAGGTCCCGGATGCCCGCCCCGAACAGCTGGGCTTTGTAGGACTCTTCTTGCCGACGTCGTACACCGGCGACGACGGGGTCGCGATCTCGATTGACCCGGACGCCTATAACCCCGAGCTGATCTTGAACTCGTACTACGGTGACATCGGCCTGGACTCGGGCGTGCCACAGAACGTGTATGTGCTCGATACCGACAGCATGACCGAGTTGAACTCGCGCAATAACGACAACGGCGGGATCACGCTGGGCGTTGGCGATACCTACGAGTTGCCCGATAACATGGGCACCATCACGTTTGAGTCGTGGGACCGCTACGTTGGGTTAGATCTGCACTATGACCCCTCCAAATGGGGTGTGGGCCTTTTCGCAACCCTGGCGCTGGTTGCCCTGGTCATCTCACTGTATGTGCGCCGTCGTCGAGCGTGGGTCAAGGCCAGTGCCAAGGATGGTCACACTGTGATCGAATACGGTCTGTTAGCCCGCGGGGAAACCTTCGGGCTACGCGATGAAAACATTAAACTGCGTCAAACATTTGACAACACTTGGCCGGTCATCCCGCCAGACACTCCGGAGGAATCATGACACCTGTCAACGAAACGCTGGCTTCATACAGCGAATTGTTCATGCTCATTGCATCATTTATTTACTTGGCTGCGTTCCTGTTCTTCTCGTGGGATATCGCCACCGCGTCCAAAGCGGTCAAAAAGCTCGAGGCCGAGATCGCCACCGAACGCTCCAAACAACTGGTCGGCGCAGGTGGTCCTGCAATGGACCAGCCGAATCAGTCCCGTCAGTTCGTTTCCGATGACATGGAATACACCGACGGCGTCAAACGCCCGGCCGCCAATATTGGTGTGGCCATCATGCTCATTGCCACGCTAGCTCACGGGTTTGCCGTGATAGCTCGCGGCATGGCAGCATCACGTGCTCCGTGGGGCAACCTGTATGAATTCATGACCTCAGGCGCCCTGGTCATTTCTGTGGTGTATCTGGTGTTCTTGCTTCGCAAAGACTTACGGTTCGTCGGGACCTTCGTCTCCGGCGTGGTGTTGCTGATGATGATGGCCGCCACCGTGGGTTTCCCGACCCCGGTGGGCAATGTCCAGCCGGCCCTGCAGTCCTGGTGGATGGTCACCCACGTGTCGGTGGCGGTCATCTCCACCGGGGTTTTCTCGTTGACGTTCGCCATGTCCATCCTGCAGCTGATCAAACAACGCACCGAGAAAAACAATACGGTCTCCGGATTTCTGCGCCTGGTCCCGTCGTCGTTAGCCCTAGAAAACTGGTCCTACCGCCTCAACGCGATTGGGTTCGTGCTGTGGACGTTCACCCTGATGGCCGGCTCCATCTGGGCCGAACAGGCATGGGGCCGCTACTGGAACTGGGACGCCAAAGAAGTCTGGACGTTTGTCATCTGGGTAATCTACGCCGGCTACCTCCACGCCCGGGCAACCCGCGGTTGGACCGGTACCCGGTCAGCCTGGCTGAACATCACCGGATTCTTAGCCCTGGTGTTCAACTACACGATCGTGAACGTGTACTTCCCGTCACTGCACTCCTACGCCGGGTTCTGACATCCTGGCTGAACTACGCTACAACAGCCCGAACGTGAGTGATGGTGAGGCTCGCACAGCCGCTGAGCTCGCCTCTACCAACGTCAGCACAACCACTGTGTTACGTCTACCGGGCTGACGACAGCTGTCATTTATCTGCGATGGCCAACCCAACATCCTGCAGGCCCGGCTCGTGATTTCAGTTAGATGAGGCGTTGTTCGCGGGCGGTGTTGATTGCGGCGGTCCGGTTCGTGACACCCAGCTTTCGGTAAATGTGGACCAGGTGGGTTTTGACGGTTGCCTCGGAAATGAATAATGACTGGGCCAGCTGCTTATTCGTTGCCCCCGTGGCCAAGTGTGCCAGCAATTGTCGTTCCCGGTCAGACAAGCGCTCTTGGGGTTGCTGCATCCGATTCATGATCAGTGTGGCCACATCCGGAGATACCGTGGGTTTTCCTGCTGCGGTGTTGATGATTGCTTGGCGCAACTTTTCTGGCTCAGCGTCTTTAAGTAAATAACCTTTCGCGCCAGCTTCTATGGCGGCCAGAATATCGGCTTGCGTGTCATAGGTGGTGAGGATCAGTACCGGTGGACCGTCCTGGGCCTGCAGGCGCTGTGTCGTGGTGATGCCGTTTAATCCGGGCATCTCAATATCCATGACCACTACATCGATCTTTTCAACGTTTGAAGCGGGGTTCTGGGCTATTGCGATCATGTCGAGTGCTGCTGCCCCGTTGGCTGCTTCCCCTACGACCTGGACCTCGCCAAAGCCCTCCAGTAAGGCCCGCAAGCCGGCACGTACCACCGGGTGGTCATCTACGAGCAGGACGTTGATGATTGGTTTGGGTTGGTTCAAGAACGCTCCTGTCGGAGAGCTTGCGCTGCTATGTGGCATAGGGGAATGCTTGCAGCCAGCACCGTACCCTCGCCCGGTGCGGACTCGACCTCGAGGCTACCGTTGAGCTCGGTCAGTCGCAACATCAGGCCATAAAGCCCATACCCGGTGGTGCCGTTGTGAGTATTGGTTTGTGACGCGTCGGTGAAGCCAGGGTGGAACGTGTCGGGCACGGCGAAACCGACGCCGTTGTCAAAAATATCCACAGTGAGTTCGTCCTCCCAGATGCCCACGGTAATGACCGCTTGGGTGGCTTGGGCATGCGTGGCCACGTTGCCCATCCCGACTTGGACGATGCGTAAGACCGCAGCACTGATCGGTGGTGGTAAGTATTCGGGGGATTTTTCGCCTTCCCAACGTAGCGTAACGTGCAACGGCTGGTGGCGCACGGCCAGTTCGGTCTCGTAGCGCTTGGTGAGCTGCAGGAGTTGGGCATGCAAGGAGTCTATGGGGTGAGCAGCACTGAGGTGCTGGACCAGATTGCGGGCCTCGGTCAGGTTGGCTGACGCGGTTTCTTCAATCAGTTTCAACGTCCGCCGGGTAGGCTCTGGCAGCGCCTGCTGGTGGCTAGCGGCGCGGCTGACCAATACAATCGAGGAAAAGCCCTGAGCCAGGGTGTCGTGAATTTCCCGAGCCAAACGTTCCCGTTCCTCGAGTTGTCCAGCCCGGTGTTCCGTGGCAGCCAGCTCCGTTTGAGCAGCCTGCAACGCCACGGCAACACGCTGATGGTGAAGCGCTTCAGCTGACAAAGAGCGGTAGGCCGCTGCGATGAGCACAGCCAAGACGGCACCGATACCGGGACCGAGAATGGTGGCGATATCCGGGAGCTGCGGCCCGGTAGTGCGCACAGCGTCCCACCAGGGCAAGACCCATGTCGCTGCCCATAAGAATACGACCGCTAAGACTCCGCTGACGGGTCCCAACAAATATAGGTAGAGAAACATCAGCGGAAACGCGATCCAGACAAATGCTGGACTGAAGAATAACAGCGTCAACCACAACACCGTGATCACCGCCAACCAAGTCCACACCAGGGCTGTGGACCGATCGCGGGGAGCGGTGGCATCGTGGCGCGATCCACGGTATTCACGTGAGGTGCCCAGCACATAGACCAAGGCCAGAACGGCTGCTAACAACGTGATGACTAACATGCGGTGCATCGGCACGGGGGCGGTGCTATCGGCCGGGAAGAATGTCCGCACCAGCCCCAAGCCCAACAGGACCGCAAACAGCACGTGCAACCCCACCCGCAGTATGCGCAATACCGGAGATCGCTCTGGTGCATCACGTAGCATCGGCCCAGCAGTCATATCTCTAGCGTAGCGAGATTTGGGTCAGACGGAATCATCCAAAAGGTTGAGCAGGAAATCAACTCATCCCACGATGTCATTACACGACTAAACGAACAGACTGGAAGCAAGACCAAAAAGAACAGTATTTTCCAGGACAGGATGCGATGTTTGTAGGCTTACGCGAAATACGATCGGCCAAAGGACGGTTCACCCTCATGGGTGCCGTGGTGGGGATGATTACGCTGCTGCTGGTGATGCTCACCGGCCTCACCGCCGGCCTGGGGGCCCAAAACACAGCAGGACTCAGCGCGCTCAATCCCACCAGTTATGTGTTCGGTAGTGCAACAGATGAGGCACCGGAAGAGCTGACCTTTGTTGAATCATCGATCACCAGCCACGATCAACAGGCCTGGGCTACGACCGAGGGCGTCGAGGACGCCGTGCCGGTGGGGATGAGTCAAACACTCCTCACCGCGGAATCCTCCAACGCGGTTGCGGTATGGGGCATTCCCCAAGGGTCTGGGCTCGTAGAGCACACCGCTTCACCGGCACTCTATGGTACGACTGAACCAAGTCCCGACGGGGTGGTCATCTCTGAAACCGTCGCTGAAGACCAACACCTTCAGGTGGGCGATACGGTGACCATCGGCCCCCTCGACGTAGCAGTCGAGGGCATCGTGGAAGATCAATGGTATGCCCATTCCCCCATCGTGTGGGTGACGACCGAATCCTGGCAGGCCATCACCCACGCCAACGACGATGTGGTAGGCAACGTGTTAGCAGTCTTCGGAACAGAACAGGTCGCCGCTTGGGATGCCACGGCTCAACAGACGGCGACTGTGAGGACCGGGATTTCCGAAGCGTTCCAAGCATTACCCGCCTATTCTTCAGAAGCAGGATCACTGACCATGATGCAGGGATTCCTCTACGCTATCTCTGCTTTGGTTATCGTCTCATTCGTCACCGTGTGGACGATCCAACGCACCCGCGACCTGGCGGTCCTCCGAGCTCTGGGCGCTTCAAGCGGCTACCTGATGCGAGACTCCTTAGGCCAAGCCGCGGTCATTCTTGGCGTCGGGGTCATCGTCGGTGCGGGTATAGGTACCGGACTGGGGTCCCTTGCCGCAGTCGCCGTACCGGTGAGCTTATCAGCGCTGATCATAATAGGCCCAGCCGCGGGGATCTGGATACTGGGCGTCTTGGGGTCCGCCCTTG
>DATBUK010000022.1:0-8286 GCA_036516155.1 Yaniella sp. | reverse complement strand
ACTCCAGAATCGGAGCGGGAGTTCGATCCCGGCGTAGATGTCGCAGCCGCCGAAACCGAAGTGGCCAGTGTCGCTGCGTTTACCCCGGCAACCATTGATGCACCCGAGACCTGGCGTGCCAATTATGCGCGCTGGCATTCCGGGACCCAGGATGAGATCCCGGCCTGGACCGTCGGCTATCTGACCGAGCACGACGAATTCTTTGGGATCGCCCAGACCTCCAATGCAACCCCCGCCTGGATCGATGGCACGATCAATCCGGTTGGTGAAGCCACCGAGACCACCGTGGCGAATCAGACCGTCGACCGCTGGGTTGGCGAAGATGAACACATTTATTATGTTGCCGAATTCGATCAGCCACCCGTTGAGGCATCCGAGGTGGCTGTGGAACCATCAGATACCATGACCTTGATCGTGTCGGGTTCAATGGAGGAAGATCGCTTCCGTGAGCTCGCGGCCGAGGTCATAGGCGACTACCGCTAACCACACAGATGTCCCTGCGCGCCTTCGGGTGCCGTAACGAAGGAACCCAGATGCCCACATCCTTGACGCCCCAACAAGCCTGGGGGCTGCTCAAAGCCGGAAATCAGCGTTTCGTCGATGGCACAGTCGACCACCCGCACCAGGATGCCGGCTGGCGTGCGGCCCTGGCCGAGTCCCAGAGTCCACACGCGGTCATTTTTGGGTGTTCCGACTCGCGCCTTGCTGCGGAGATTATCTTCGATGTCGGGCTCGGGGATGTCTTCGTGATCCGCACCGCCGGCCAGGTCATCGACGACGCGGTGCTGGGGTCATTACAGTTTGCGATTGAAGAAATCCACGTGCCGCTGATCATCGTGCTGGGCCACGACAACTGTGGTGCCGTCACGGCCGCATGTGAAGCCATGGAGACCGCGCAGATGCCGACCAGCTTCATGCGCTCCTTGGTCGAACGCATCATGCCCTCGGTGATGGCCGCGCGTTCCAAAGGGGTCAACGACGTCAACGGCACCGTCAAAGAGCACACCGATCAGACCGTCCACCGGGTGGTAGATACCTCGTATGCGGTCGCCAAGGCGGTCAACGAAGACCGCACTGCGGTGATGGCAATCACGTATTCGCTGTCCGATGGATCGGTGCAAATTGGTGATATTTTGGGTCCGGTAACACCCTAACGAAGGGCCCGGAGCCAACACCGCAACACACAGTAACCGGGGCGATAGCCCACTAGGATGAGGATTATGACAACGAAGTCTGATGATCAACAATTCCGTATCGAACACGACACCATGGGAGAGGTACGGGTGCCCGTCGATGCACTCTATTCGGCCCAAACCCAGCGTGCCGTAGAAAACTTCCCAATCTCGGGTCAGGGTCTTGAACCCAACCACATTCACGCCCTGGGCATGGTGAAAAAAGCCTGCGCGGTGGCAAATCATGAACTCGGCGTCATCACCGATGAGCAAGCTGAAGCCATCAAAGCCGCCGCTGATGAAATTATCGCCGGCAAACACGATGACCAGTTCCCCATTGACGTGTTCCAAACCGGTTCCGGTACCTCATCCAATATGAACACCAACGAGGTCATCGCCAATCTGGCCAATCAGTCGCTGCAAGCCAAGGGCTCCGATGCGACCGTGCACCCCAACGACCACGTCAACGCCTCGCAGTCCTCCAACGACGTTTTCCCAACGTCGGTCCACGTTGCCGTGACCAACGCCCTGATCAACGATCTGAAACCTGCCCTGGCACACCTGGCAGAATCCCTCGAGCGTAAGGCCGAAGAATTCGCCGACGTCGTGAAAGCCGGTCGCACCCACCTCATGGATGCCACCCCGGTGACCATGGGGCAAGAATTTGGTGGCTATGCCGCCCAGGTTCGGTACGGAATTGAACGCATCGACTCCGCACTGCCACGTGTTGCAGAAGTACCGCTTGGTGGCACCGCCGTCGGGACCGGCATTAACACCCCGCTGGGCTTCTCCGAGCGCGTCATCGAGGTCTTGGCCGAAGAGTCCGGGTTGCCGATCACTGAAGCTCGCAACCACTTTGAAGCCCAAGCCAACCGCGACGGCCTGGTCGAAGCATCCGGCCAACTGCGCAATATTGCCTACTCACTCCTGAAGATCAACAACGACCTGCGCTGGATGGGATCCGGCCCGAACACCGGCCTGGGTGAACTGTACATCCCAGATCTGCAGCCTGGTTCCTCGATCATGCCCGGGAAGGTCAACCCGGTCATCGTCGAAGCCGTCTCGATGGTCTGTGCTCAGGTCATCGGCAACGACACCACGATCTCGCTGTCTTCAACCAACGGAGCCTTTGAACTCAACGTCGGTATTCCAGTCATGGCTTCGAACCTGCTGGAATCCATCCGCTTGCTGACCAACTCCTCACGGGTCATGGCTGACAAGATGATCGACGGCCTGGAGGCCAACGTCGAACGCGCTGCGTTCCTTGCCGGTGCGTCCCCATCGATTGTCACCCCGCTGAATAAGATCATCGGCTACGAGGCCGCAGCTGAGATCGCCAAGCACGCGGTCAATGAGAAGATCACCGTTCGTGAGGCGACCCTTGCACTGGGCTATGTTGAGCGCGGTGACATCACCGAGGCCCAGCTTGATGAAGCACTAGATCCAATGTCCATGACTCGTCCAAGCTAGGTTCCCCAATACATAGCCTGGTCCCCGCCCTTGATGAGGCGGGGACCAAGCATTTGAGCATCGAAGAGCAGACTCCCGAGGAATCAGTCCTGGGAAATCTTCACCTGCTCGTTCGTGGAAGCGCCCCGTCGAACTGCCAGGAAGCCTAATCCGATGAGTGCTAGCAGCAGGATGGTCGCGGCGACGGTGCCAAGGTTGAGGCCGAAGCCATGGATCGCCAAGTAGGCGACGGAGCCAACGCCCATGCAGTAGTACAGCGCAATCCAGGCAGTCTTCCGGAAGATATCACCCTCACGGTTGAGCAGCCCCACCGTTGCCGAAGCTGCCACAATATTGTGGATGGCGATCGTGTTCCCACCGGCGCCACCTGCAGCCTGGGCGGCTGTCGTGATCTCTGGCGAGACGTTAATCGTATTTGCCGTGGACCACTGGAACTGCGAGAACGTCAGGTTCGAGACGGTGTTTGAACCGGCCACGAATGCCCCAAGGGCACCGATGAACGGTGCGAAGAATGGCCAAGCACCCCCGGTGATCGATGCTACGCCCTCGGCAAGGACGACCGGCATGGATTCGAGTCCCGATTCGTTGATACCCGATTGGATGAGTACTCGAACCATCGGCACGGCAAATAGCAGCGCTATTGCTGTACCAAGCAGTTGCCTTCCGGCGATCTTCCACGTCTGGACGATCTGTTGTGCCGACATCCGGTAGATCAGATACCCAAGTGCGGCGCTGACGATCATAATGAACCCTGGCGAGAAGAAGAACTGGACGCTCGTGTTGATACCATCTACCCCGAGGATTGATTCCAGGTTCAACTGTGTGACGCCTGGTGTGGTGAGGAATTCATTGACGCCTTCGAACACGCGCGTCATGACCAATAGAAGAGCCAAGATGACATACGGTGACCAGGCGCGGACCAGGGTCATTTTGTGTGCTTCGTTGGGATCCCGAGCCTCGCCCGGAGCAATCTTTCCCATCCAACGCTCTTCCCAGTCTGCCCGAGGCCCGAACTCAAAGGTTTCCTTGGGCATGAGAAAGCCCTTCGATGAGGTGAAGAGGACGATGCCCAGGCCGACCAAACCACCGATGAGCGACGGGAATTCGGGGCCGAGCAGCCAGGCCACGGTCACCGAAGGGATGGTCATCACAAGGGATGCGTAGAGGGCAAATGGCCAGACCTTGAGTCCTAAAGCGAAGTTTCGTTCTGGTCCGAAGAAGCCGGTGAGGAAGCAGGCCAGCAGTAGTGGAATCAACAGTCCCACGACCATGTGGATCAACGCGGTTTCGAACGCGATGCCTGCCACATAGTCTGAATAGTTTACGCCCAACTCATCCATGCGTCCCTGAATAGCGGCGGAGTTCTGATCAAGACCATCGCCGATACCCACCACCATGGGTGTTCCGACGGCGCCGAAGCTGACCGGTGTGGACTGGATGATCAAGCCGACCATTACAGCAGCCATTGCGGGAAAGCCCATCGCGAGCAACAGCGGGGCAACGACCGCAGCGGGGGTTCCGAAGCCCGAGGCGCCTTCGATGAAGCTCCCGAAGAGCCAGCCGATGATGATGGCTTGTACTCGTCGGTCAGAGGAGATCTGGTCGAAACCAGCGTTGATGCGTTTCATCGCACCTGACACGGTGACGGTCGACAAGAGGAGTAGGGCACCGAAAACGATATATAGGAGTGTGGCAGCAACGACAACTCCCTCAATCGTGGCGGCTGCCAGAGCCGTCGGCGTCATTTGCCAGGTCAGCCACGCCACGACGACGGCTGTCAGGAAGCTGACCGGCATGGTGTACTTCGCGGGCCAGCGAAACCCTGCGAGCAGGATGCCGGCCACGAGGATCGGGGTTATAGCCAATAAACTCAGAACAAATAGGTTATCCACTTCAAGAACGTCCTTCCGATTTGGTCCGCAAGGGAATCGTTGGTGCGCTGAATGTGAGGAGAGTGTGGTGGTTAATGAGGTGGCCTATGAGTTATTTACAGAGCTACAGAGCCCTGCGGACTCCGTCGTTCGTGGTGGCTACTGCTGTTCAGAGATCACTGTCGGATCAAAGACAGCACCTGGGTTGAGAATGTTTTGTGGGTCAAGCGCTCTTTTAATGCGGTGGTTGAGCTCCAGGGCATCTTCACCGATCGAGTCGATCAGCCACGGGCGTTTCAGTCGTCCTACTCCGTGTTCGCCGGTGATGGTTCCGCCGAGTTGGACGGCAAGATCCATCACTTCGCCGTAAGCAGTGTGTGCCCGGCGTTTTTGGTCTTCGTCCATAGGATCGAACACCAATAGTGGGTGGGTGTTGCCGTCGCCGGCGTGGGCAATGACCGCGATCATGACATCACGATTTGTAGCGATCTGTTCCATCCCGCGAACCAGATCACCGAGTCGGGGCAGCGGCACCCCGACATCCTCGAGCAGCAATGTTCCTTTCTGTTCAACTGCGGGGATGGCCATCCGGCGCGCTGCGATCACGGCTTCTGCTTCGTCGGCGTCAGAGGTTGCGAAAACATCGGTGGCGTTGTGCTTGTTGCACAGTGCTTCAATGTCTTCGATCTCTTTGGCGGCATATTCGGCGGGCTCATCAGACTGAATAATCAACATCGCTGCCGCGTCTCGATCTAACCCCATCCCAGTCGCATCTTCGACAGCGTTGATCGTGGGATGGTCCATGAATTCCAGCATCGAGGGCCGCATCGTGGAGGCGATTGCAAGAACGGCTGCGGTCGAATCGTCGAGGGTGGAAAACGTGGCCACCAGCGTAGTCGGCGGACGCTGTGCGGGAACCAAGCGTAAGGTGACCTCGGTGATGATGCCTAGTGTTCCTTCGCTGCCGACAAAGAGCTGGGTCAGGCTGAGTCCGGCAACGTCCTTTAATCGGGGTCCGCCAAGCTCCACCAGCCGGCCATCGGCCAGTACCACTTTTAATCCGAGCACATAGTCAGATGTCACGCCGTATTTCACACAGCACAGGCCACCGGCATTGGTCGCGATATTGCCGCCGATAGAACAGAACTCAAAGGACGACGGATCCGGTGGATACCACAGACCATGTTCGGCTGCAGCAGCTTTGACTTCCGCGTTGAATGCACCGGGCTGCACCACTGCCGTCCGAGTTAGCGGGTTGATGTCAATATCACGCATCAGTTCCGTAGAGAGGATGATCCCGCCATCAACGGCGGAACTTCCCCCGGACAGTCCCGAACCTGCACCACGAGCGACCACCGGTATTCCCTGCGCGGCGGCGAAACGGACTGTGGTTTGCACATCTTCGGCGCTAGTCGCCCGCACCACGGCGAGCGGGGTGCCCGCTTCAGGGTCATTTGCGCGGTCCCAGCGATAGTTGTCGATTGTCGCTGGATTGGTGACCACTGTTTTTTCACCCAGCGACGCAATAAGTTCTTGCAACTGCTGCTTATTATCCGTGAATGCCTGTGTCAACCTCGAGTCCTTCTCCATTGATATGAGTGTGTGAGATACATCACTAATAAAGACCGTATCACGGCTTTTCTGTCGTAGGAGCGCGGGTTTCCATGACTCAGGCATTCAGCGCCGGCTGTCAACGCATGCAAATGCACCACAGCTCCACCGGTGCGGGAACACACATACGAATGCGGCAGCACTCTAAGTATGCGGCGACTATTTGTCTTCAGTTGGTCAGTTTCTACGCGTCAAATAACGGTCTCGCGCGTCATTACTGAAACCCCCGACCCCACACATTGACCCCCGCACTTCGGTCTATTCAAACGCCAACATACTTGCCAAAACCACCATCAGCACTGCTCACGAAGAGCGCTGCTCCTGCCTGCTTCCCGCCTCAACCCCATGACCGCTTGCCGTGATCTACATGCCCGACCGCCGAACAATGTCTAGGTCCCTTGACTGTAAGTGACCTTCACATTAGTGGACTTGCCAGCAACGGTAGACCCTAGAGAGAGCACTTCATGGACGCCGACATCGAATCACGATTCGGCCGGAGCAGATTCGGTGGCTCAACCGGAGCCCTGACTGCCCTATCGCTAGGTGGCGGCATGCTGCTTTCGGTACTCTTTGCAGCGGCCATGACTTGGCAGCAACGACCTGAGCGGCCCGAGATCGCGCAGTCATTTACTTTGCCGTCATGCTGCCAATCATGATTGGGCTCGACTGGCTTGCACTCATTGATCAGGAATCCATACGCGGTGCAGTTCGCAACCCGGAGCATTCGGTCGAGCGGACGTGGTACTCCGCCGCAGTTCAAGATACGTTTCATGCAATGAGATCCTTGTCGGACTCGTGTATCTCGTCTTCACGGTCTGGCCTGTAGAAGTCTCAGTGTCGACTACCTTGCTGATTGTCGTTGCTGCCATGCAAGGGATCTTCTGGTTCAGTTACGGCATCCGACAACGCCAATCACTCTGAGACTCGTGACGTCATGAAAAATCGACTCCGAGACTACCGCCAACAACGCTGCTTGTCCCAGCAAGCCCTCGCTGATGCGCTCGGCGTCTCTCGGCAAACGATCATGAGTATCGAAAAGGGACGATACGTTCCATCCCGACCCTTGACGTTCCAACTGGCTCAAAAATTTAACTGCCGTAGCGAGAATCTCTTCATTTACAACGATTAATTTTCAACAGCCCACTGACGCCTCTAAAACCAGGTATGCGTGCTTTCACAGACAACTCGTGGTGTCATTGTGTGCGGAAGGCTTGTTAGTGGTTGTGGTGATCAGCTTGACTGGTGAGTATAAATCGTTTTGGAACCTCGGTCGCTGAGCATGCACAGTTCGACCTGACTCTCAGTAAACAACGTCAGCGCCACAATGGTTCATGAGCCACTCCACGAGGAAGGAGTCGTACATGACTTGGCCGCCTATTACTCCCCGGCAACAGCACGCGAGACGGTGGTCAGTTATAACCTTTGTCCTTGGTGTACTCAGTGTGACGCTATTCTTCGTGTTCCAGGAACCCACCCCGACTAGTTGGCGGACACCCTTGCTGTTAATTATTTTCCCGTTTGTTCTTGGCGTCACCGGCATCGTGTTTGGGGCGATCTCCAAACACTATCTCTGGGTAGTCCTCAATGGTGTAGTGATGTTGTCGTTTCCATTGTTCATGTTTTTTGGCACCGTCATTCTTGGACCATAGACAAACACATCACCACCAGATCGTGGACGCCCACAGCGTCTAACCGGGTATGCCTCGCTTGATTCCTATGGCACAGATGCCATTAGCGTTTAGGGCGTCAGGTGCATGCTTGTTTATGGTGTGATCTGTCTTAGCTCTTGATGACAATGAATAATTTTCGTTCTTGTTTTCTTGGTCCCCGGACCCTGTGGCGCAGATTACTACTTACGATCGTGCCTGGATTGTGACGGGACAAGATCAACCTTTCGATTGATTTTCCGCCAAAAAGTTGAACTGCTTTAGTCATGCCATCCATACTGGAAACATCCCGATTCCTCAACGAAAGTAGCCAGTTCATGCACCGCTTATTGTATACGTCCTTTGTTTTTGCGCTTATTGGGGTGTTTTCTGGAGTATATTATCGAGAATTTACCAAAGCTTTTGAGATGTTTGATCGCTCCGCCACCCAGCTGCCATTAGTCCATACCCATTTCTTGGTGTTAGGTTTCATCGTGCTGCTCATCGTGAGCGCTT
>DATBUK010000021.1:0-6862 GCA_036516155.1 Yaniella sp. | reverse complement strand
TATTATCGAGAATTTACCAAAGCTTTTGAGATGTTTGATCGCTCCGCCACCCAGCTGCCATTAGTCCATACCCATTTCTTGGTGTTAGGTTTCATCGTGCTGCTCATCGTGAGCGCTTTTGAACAGCTGTTCGATCTTCGCCATCACGCCCCCAAACTTTTTGGATGGTTTTACTGGTTATGGACCATTGGGGTGATCATCACCGGAGGCATGATGCTCGTCAAAGGCACCATGGCAATCCAGGGACTTGACGACTCCTCACCTGCTCTCGCCGGAATCGCTGGGCTTGGTCATATGACGCTCACCGCGGGCCTAATCATACTCTTCTTGCTCCTTCGCAAAGGTCTCACCGCAAGCTCTACAAACTCTATTCTGCCGGAAAGTGAGACTCTCAGCAGCACAACATAGGCGCAGCCAGCAGAGACCGGTCCGCCGATCGAGACGCAATGATGGCATCCTCCAGCTTGTTGCCCTCTGCGCAGCGCACACCAGTTTGCCGACTCGTCGCCCACCTCAAGTCAAGAGGGCAACAGGTATCTGATAAGCAGCCACCCAGGTAGATTTTGCCAGACCAGTGGCCTACTGCGCTTTGGACGAGGCAATCATCAAAACACGTACCAAGCTGATATGACCAGTGATAAGCGGGGCTGACATTAGCTTATGGTTGAGTCACAAACTACCCGAGGTCAACCGAGTTATAGATTGTCGAGGGCCTGGGCACCGAGCTGCCTCAGGGAATATGTATCTAGGGCTAGGATCTACCTCGAGGACTAGATGGCCTATTATCATGCCCGCCGGTGGGGTCCTGTTGATCCTGCTGGGACTGGCCATGGCTACCGGGCTGTGGAATGATTGGGTCAATCAGCTGCAAGGCTGGTTCGCCAATGAGGTGACCTTACCAATTTGAGTACCACACAACCGCTCACTCTGCCATCGCTCGGCTTCCGCGGCGCCCTGCGATTCATCTGGACGCAGCTGACCAGTATGCGCACCGCCTTGATGCTGCTGTTGCTGCTGGCGGTGGCTGCTGTGCCCGGCTCGCTGTTCCCGCAGCGTCGCGCAGGTGCCGATGTCGTGGAAACCTGGATTGAGGACAACCCGACCCTGGGCCCAATTATGGATGCCCTGGGGATGTTTGATGTCTATTCATCGCCGTGGTTCTCGGCGATCTACCTGTTGTTGATGGTCTCGTTGGTTGGGTGTTTGTGGCCGCGCGGGCGCCAACACCTCAAAAGCTTGCGCCAGCCACCGGCCCGGACCCCGCGGAACTTGAAGCGTCTACCCGAATACGGTCAGCTGGTGCTTGAAGCCGATGGGCCCACGCCGGACGAAGCGCTGGTCGATGCCGAACAGATCCTCAAGAAGGCCGGGTACCGCACCGAACTGCGCGACGGTTCGGTCGGTGCTGAACGCGGCTACACCCGCGAAATCGGCAATATCTTATTCCACTTCGGGCTGCTCGGCGTCATTGTCTTTATGGGGATCGGTGGTCTGTATAAATACGAAGGCCAGAAGATCATCGTCGAAGGCGAAGGGTTCACCAACAACCTGGTCTCCTATGACTCCTTTACCCCGGGGACCGCGTTTTCCGAAGAACGCCTGCAACCGTTTTCCCTCCAGCTGGAAGACTTCGACGTCGTCTTTGACCGCGACTCGGAGACGCATTTCGGCCAGGCCCTGGATTACACCGCGACCATGCAGGTCACGCCTGCCCCCGGTGAAGAACCCTACCAAGACACCATCAAGGTCAATGACCCGCTGACCATCGACGGCGTCCGCATCTACCTGGTAGGCAACGGGTATGCCCCGAATATCACCGTGATCGACGGCAACGGCGACGTCGCTTACTCGGGCCCGGTCATCGCTCAAATCCAGGATCCCAACGTCAACAGCTCGCTGGTCGTGCTCAAAGTCCCAGACGCCCGCCCCGAACAGCTGGGCTTCGTTGGATTGTTCTTGCCGACCTCATATACCGGGGACGACGGAGTGGCCATCTCCATTGACCCGGACGCCTATAACCCCGAACTGATTTTGAACTCGTATTATGGCGACATCGGCCTGGACTCGGGCGTCCCCCAGAACGTGTATGTGCTCGATACCGACAGTATGACCGAGTTGAACTCGCGCAATAACGACAACGGCGGGATCACGCTGGGCGTTGGTGAGACCTATGAGCTGCCCGATAACCTGGGCACCATCACCTTTGAGTCGTGGGATCGCTACATCGGGTTGGACATCCACTACGACCCGTCGAAGTGGGGGGTCGGCTTCTTTGCCACCCTGGCCCTGGTGGCCCTGGTCCTGTCCCTGTATGTGCGCCGTCGTCGGGCCTGGGTCACAACCAGCACCAAGGACGGTCACACCGTGGTCGAATACGGACTGCTGGCCCGCGGGGAAACCTTCGGGCTACGCGATGAAAACATTAAACTGCGTCAAACATTTGACACCACTTGGCCGGTCATCCCGCCAGACACTCCGGAGGAATCATGACACCCATCAACGAAACGCTGGCCTCATACAGCGAACTGTTCATGCTCATCGCATCATTCATCTACTTAGCGGCCTTCCTATTGTTCTCCTGGGACATGGCCACCGCGTCCAAAGCCGTGAAGCAACTCGAGACCGAACTGGCCACGCAACGCTCCAAACAGCTCGTAGGCGCTAGAGGCCCAACCGTGGAAGAACCTGCACACGCCAGCCGGTTCGTCTCCGACGACATGGAATACACCGACGGTGTGAAACGACCCGCCGCCAACATTGCGGTGGCGATCATGCTCATAGCGACCCTGGCCCACGGCTTTGCCGTAGTGGCTCGGGCAGTGGCCGCCTCCCGGGCACCCTGGGGCAACCTGTATGAATTCATGACCTCCGGTGCCCTGGTGATCTCCGTGGTCTACCTGGCCTTCTTACCGCGCAAGGACCTGCGCTTTGTGGGCACGTTCGTCTCCGGGGTCGTGTTGTTGATGATGATGGCCGCCACCGTAGGCTTCCCCACGCCGGTGGGCAATGTCCAGCCGGCCCTGCAGTCCTGGTGGATGGTCACCCACGTGTCGGTTGCGGTCATCGCCACCGGTATCTTCTCGTTGACCTTCGCGATGTCCATCCTGCAACTGAGCAAACAACGCACCGAAAAGCACAACACGCTCTCCGGATTTCTGCGCCTGGTGCCCTCATCGTTAGCCCTCGAAAACTGGTCGTATCGTCTGAACGCCATCGGGTTCGTGCTGTGGACCTTCACGCTGATGGCAGGATCCATCTGGGCAGAACAAGCCTGGGGCCGCTACTGGAACTGGGACGCCAAAGAAGTCTGGACGTTTGTTATCTGGGTCATCTACGCCGGCTACCTCCACGCCCGGGCGACCCGCGGGTGGACCGGGACACGATCCGCGTGGCTGAACATCACCGGATTCTTAGCGTTGGTGTTCAACTACACGATCGTCAACGTCTACTTCCCGTCGCTGCACTCTTACGCAGGGATCTAACACCCAGGCTGAACTACGCTACACCAGCCCGAATGTGAAGAATGGTGAGCCTCGCTCAGCCGCTGAGCTCGCCTCTACCAACGTCAGCACAACCGCTTTGTCACGGATGCCAGACTGACGACAACCGCCATTCACCTGCAACGGCCAAACCCACATCCTGCAGGCCCGTCGATGCTTTCAGCTAGATGAGTCGTTGCTCACGGGCAGTGTTGATGGCGGCCGTCCGGTTCGTGACCCCCAACTTTCGGTAAATATGTACCAGGTGGGTTTTTACGGTTGCCTCGGAAATGAATAATGACTGGGCTAACTGTTTATTTGTTGCCCCCGTGGCCAAGAGTGCCAGCAATTCTCGTTCCCGGTCAGACAAACTCTCTTGAGGTTGCTGCATCCGGGTCATTAACAGTGCAGCGACTTCCGAAGATACCGTGGGTTTGCCTACTGCCGTGTCCATGATTGCTTGGCGTAATTTTTCTGGCTCAGCGTCTTTGAGTAAATAGCCTTTCGCACCAGCTTCTACGGCGGCCAGGACATCGGCTTGCGTATCATAGGTGGTAAGGATCAGTACCGGTGGACCGCCCTGGGCCTGCAGGCGCTGAGTCGTGGTGATGCCGTCCAGCCCAGGCATGGCAATATCCATCACCACCACATCGATGTTCGCAACATTCGATGCGGGGTGCTGGGCTCTTGCGACCATTTCGAGTGCGTCAGCGCCGTCGGCTGCTTCGCCCACGACCTGAACCTCACCAAAGCCCTCCAGTAAGGCCCGCAACCCGGCGCGTACCACCGGGTGGTCATCTACGAGTAGGACGTTGATGATTGGTTTGGGCTGGTTCAAGAACGCTCCTGTCGGAGAGCTTGTGCTGCTATGTGGCATAGGGGAATGCGTGCGGCCAGTACCGTGCCCTCGCCCGGTGCGGACTCGACGGTTAGGCTACCGTGGAGTTCGGTCAGTCGCAACATCAGGCCATAGAGCCCATACCCGGTGTTGCCGTTGTGAGTGTCGGTGTGGGTTGCGTCGGTGAAGCCAGGGTGGAACGTGTTGGGTGCGGCGAAACCGATCCCGTTGTCAAAAATATCCACGGTGAGTTCGTCGTCCCAGATGCCCACGGTAATGACCGCTTGGGTGGCTTGGGCGTGCGTGGCCACATTGCCCATCCCGACTTGGACGATGCGCAAGACCGCAGCACTGATCGGTGGGGGGAGGTATTCGGGGGCTTTTTCGCCTTCCCATCGGAGCGTAACCTCCAGTGGCTGGTCGCGTACGGCCAGTTCGGTCTCGTAGCGCTTCGTAAGCTGAAGGAGTTGGGCATGCAAGGAGTCTATGGGGTCAGCAGCACTGAGGTGCTGGACTAGATTGCGGGCCTCGGTCAGGTTGGTTGCCGCGGTTTCTTCGATCAGCTCCAAAGCCCGCCGGGTAGGCTCTGGCAGTGCCTTCTGCTGGCTAGCGGCGCGACTGACCAACACAATCGAGGAAAAGCCCTGCGCCAGGGTGTCATGGATTTCCCGAGCCAGACGTTCCCGTTCCTCGAGCTGCCCGGCTCGGTGTTCAGTGGCAGCCAGCTCCGTTTGAGCAGCTTGCAACGCCTCAGCAACACGCTGATGGTGAAGCGCTTCAGCTAACAAATAGCGATAGGCCGCTGCGATGAGCACCGCCAAGACCGCGCCGATACCGGGACCGAGAATGGTAGCGATATCCGGGAGCTGCGGCCCGGTAGTGCGCACAGCGTCCCACCAGGGCAAGACCCAAGTCGCTGCCCACAAGAACACCACCGCCAAGACTCCACTGACGGTTCCCAACAAATACAAGTAGAGGAACATCAGCGGAAAAGCGATCCAGACAAACGCTGGACTGAAAAATAACAGCGTCAACCACAACACCGTGATCACCGCCAACCAAGTCCACACCAGGGCTGTGGACCGATCGCGGGGAGCGGTGGCATCGTGGCGCGATCCACGGTATTCACGTGAGGTGCCCAGCACATAAACCAAGGCCAGAACGGCTGCTAACAACGTGATCACCAGCATGCGGTGCATGGGCACTGCGGCTGCGACCTCGGTCGGGAAGAATGTCCGGACCAGACCCAACCCCAACAGGACCGCAAACATCACATGCAACCCCACCCGCAGTATGCGCAGGATTGGAGAACGCTCCGGTGCATCATCTGGCAACGGTACAGCAGTCATACCTCTAGCGTAGCGACATTTGGGTCAAACGGAGTCACCCAAAAGGTTGAGTACAAATCAACTCATCCCACGATGTCATCGCACGACTAAACGAACAGACTGGAAGCAAGACCAAAAAGAACACAATTTTCCAGGACAGGACCCGATGTTTGTAGGTTTACGCGAAATACGATCGGCCAAAGGACGGTTCACCCTCATGGGTGCCGTGGTGGGGATGATTACGCTGCTGCTGGTGATGCTCACCGGCCTCACCGCCGGCCTGGGGGCCCAAAACACAGCAGGACTCAGCGCGCTCAACCCAACCAGCTACGTTTTCGGTAGTGCAACAGATGAGGCACCGGAAGAGCTGACCTTTGTTGAATCATCGATCACCAGCCACGATCAACAGGCCTGGGCTACGACCGAGGGCGTCGAGAACGCCGTGCCGGTGGGGATGAGTCAAACACTCCTCACCGCGGAATCCTCCAACTCGGTTGCGATCTGGGGCATTCCCGAAGGCTCCGGGCTCGTGGAACGCACCGCTTCACCGGCACGAGCAGGTATCACCGAGCCCAGCACCAACGGTGTGGTCATCTCTGAAACCGTCGCTGAAGAACAACACCTTCAGGTGGGCGATACGGTGACCATCGGCCCCCTCGACGTGGCAGTGGAAGGCATCGTGGAAGATCAATGGTATGCCCATTCCCCCATCGTGTGGGTGACGACCGAGTCCTGGCAGGCCATCACCCACGCCAATGATGATGTTGTAGGCAACGTGTTAGCAGTCTTCGGAGCAGAAGAGGTCGCCGCTTGGGATGTCACGGCTCAACAGACGGCGACTGTGAGGACCGGGGTTTCCGAAGCGTTCCAAGCATTACCCGCCTATTCCTCAGAAGCAGGCTCCCTGACCATGATGCAAGGGTTCCTCTACGCTATCTCTGCTTTGGTCATCGTCTCATTCGTCACCGTGTGGACGATCCAACGCACCCGAGACCTTGCGGTACTCCGAGCTCTGGGCGCTTCAAGCGGCTACCTGATGCGAGACTCCTTAGGCCAAGCCGCGGTCATTCTTGGTCTCGGGGTCATCGTCGGTGCGGGTATAGGTACCGGACTGGGGTCCCTTGCCGCAGTCGCCGTACCGGTGAGCTTATCAGCGCTGATCATAATAGGCCCAGCCGCGGGGATCTGGATACTGGGCGTCTTGGGGTCCGCCCTTG
>DATBUK010000020.1:0-26530 GCA_036516155.1 Yaniella sp. | reverse complement strand
CACTATTGAGTTCTCAAACAACCACACCACCCACCACCAACACCCCACACAAAGGCATCAGCAACAAGCAGCACACGACCCACAACCAAACACCATGAGCCACACCCACAAACAGGTGCAACACACAACACTAAACAACGTTTCGTGTTGAGTCAAATCGAACTGATGTTTCCTTGATCACATTTTCTCGATGTCACTCTTTGAGTGTTGATCGAGCAAAAGATGATCAGTATTATCAGTAAGGTATTTGACCACAGTATTCGATTGGTCATCAGGACCGAGTTCCTACCCTAGCACGAATGCTTTGAGCTTTGTCAACTCGGCGTTTCTACCATCAATTTCTAGATGGCAGATTCTCACTATATCCCAAAGTTCAGCCGCATTTCAACTTGCGGGGATCATTCCGGATAAGTGGAAAACACTTAGTTCCTGACATGGATCGCTATATAAATTTTTTCTAAAGAACTTCTGTGTCTCAGCGCTTCCCGTCTCCGGTCTGCCCTGAGCACGAGAGATAACTATACACACGATATTGATGAACGCAAAATCGGCGAACTCGATGCGAACCGAAGCCGGTTCTCGCATGAATCCGCCGATTTTTGAGATTTTGTTCGGTTCGAAACGACCCTTAAGCCTGATTTGTGGGCTAGATCTCAGCCAAAATCTAGCTGATATCCACGAAACCGAGGTTTCTCCTTCCACGGCGCACCACGAAGTACTTTCCGTGCAGCGCGTCGCTGGCGTTGAATTGCTCTTCAGGATCTTCAATCTTGACGTTGTTCAAATACGCTCCGCCGTCTTTGACGGTTCTTCGAGCTGAAGACTTAGAGTTTTCGAGTTTCGTAGCAACAAGAAGATCAACAATGGTCATCTTGGACCCTAACTCGGCAGAGGTCGCCATGGGCAGTTCAGACCCGGCAGCTTCCAGCGTGGGTTCATCGATCTCATTTAACTCACCGCGCCCAAACAGCGCTGCGGAGGCGTCAATAACACGTTGAGTTTGTTCTTCACCATGGACCAGGGAGGTCACCTCCCAGGCCAACTTGCGTTGGGCTTCGCGTCGGAATGGTTCGTTGGCAACTTTTTGTTCGTATTCCGCGATCTCTTCTCGGGTAAGAAAGGTGAACACTTTCAACCGGTCGATCACATCAGCGTCAGCAGTATTGACCCAGAATTGGTAGAAAGTGTAGGGCGAACACATCTCTGGATTCAGCCAGATGGCGTTCCCTTCTGACTTACCAAATTTTGTGCCATCGGAATTCGTAATCAGCGGAGTCCCAAGAGCGTGAACATGTTCACCTTCAACCTTGCGTACGAGCTCGGTGCCGGAGGTGAGGTTGCCCCACTGATCGGAACCCCCCGTTTGAAGCGTCACGTTGTGCCGGCGATAGAGTTCCAGGAAATCCATACCTTGAAGAACCTGATAGGAAAACTCGGTATATGAAATTCCTTCATCAGACTCCAACCGAGAGGCCACGATCTCTTTGCGGATCATCGTTCCAACCCGGAAATGTTTCCCAACGTCGCGAAGGAAATCAAGCGCCGACAGGCCACCGGTCCAATCGAGGTTATTGACCATGATCGCCCCATTATCTCCCTCAAAGGAAAGATAGTGTTCGATTTGGTGCCGCAGCGTTTCAACCCAACCTTCAACCGTTTCTCGGGTGTTGAGATTGCGTTCGCTCGTCTGACGGGGATCGCCGATGAGACCCGTCGCTCCCCCAACGAGTGCGACCGGGCGGTGACCCGCTAATTGAAGGCGACGCAATACGAGTAACTGGACTAAATGCCCGAGATGTAAAGAGGCAGCGGTTGGATCGAAACCGCAATAATAATTGATCGGTTCCCCCGCAAGAGCTTCTTCGAGCTTATCCTCATCGGTGGAGACATGAACTAGTCCGCGCCACTGCAGCTCCTGCCAGATGTTCTCAAAAGACGGATCATTGGCCTGTCGACTTAAAAAGGTTTCGTTACTCACGGTCTTCAAAATACCAGCTTCCTGTCATCCCGGTATTTCTTCCGGTCCTATATTTCCTGTAGGCCGAGCGGCAGCTCGTCGTGGGCGGCCGTGGTGATCAAGGTGAGCGCTTGAGTTGCTCTGGTCATTCCCACGTACAGATCTCCCACCGAGCTTCCTGCCTCCGAGACAATCTGTTGCGGTTCAACGATCACCACAGCATCGTATTCCAAGCCCTTAGCTTGTTGGGGTGAAACGAGCACGATGTCGCGGTCTCGTCGTCGCCCCTCACCGGTCCAAATACGTCCCGGATAGTGTTCCGTAAGAACTGTATATGCGGCTTGGTGGGCTGTGGACGGAACTACGATTCCAATGAGACCACCTTCTACCCGCGCTAATTGCGTCTGTATTGACTTCAATAGTGTCGCATCGCGAGCCTCTGGTGTTGTTGTGAGGAGCTCAGGCTCGTAGTCACCTTGCCGCAGGGCTTCGGGAGTAGTCACCGCACGTCCTGCTCGAGTCGCTACTTTCGCCGCCGCTTCGGTAATGCGGGCTGGAGTGCGGTAGTTGACTGTTAACTCAGCTAACCGCCAGTTGTCGCCAGTGAACGGCGTTAAGACTGAGGACCAGTCAGAGCTAGAGCTACTGCCCGAGGCCTGGGCCAAATCGCCTACGATCGTGAAGGATCGCAATGGTGAACGGCGGAAGAGCATGCGCCACTGCATATGACTCAGCTCTTGTGCCTCGTCCACGATGATATGACCGTACGTCCACGTTCGGTCCGCTCGTGCTCTGGCAGCGACGGATTTCCACACCCTCTCAGGATCCTGGGCAGCAGCGAGCATTTCTGGTGTGATGACTCCATCGACACCAATGTCTTCCAAAGTGTGATGCATGTTCTCGAGGGCCGCTTCGGCGGTATCGAGGTTTCGTTGGTTCAGTCGGCGACTCGTCGAAGCGTCGCTTGTCTCGAGTTCGCCGAGCGCCACAGCGGCTTCATCAATGAGGGGGACGTCGGCCTCGGTAAAGGGTGCACCAGGGCTGCGCAGAAGAGTCGAAATTTCTTGTGCCGTCAACATCGGCGCAGCATCCACCAGGTATTTTGGCTTCGATAGCAGCTCATCCACGAGACCGGTCGGAGTCAATGGCATCCAACAGAGGTTCAAAAGCCTCCGGACTTCTACGGACTGTCGTATTTCCTGGCGCAAGTAGGAGCGATCCGCTTTATTCACGAGACCGTCTTCGCGTTTGGGGCTGACGATATCTCGCAGCTGATCGTAAAGGGTTCGCACCATGTGATCCACAAACACTTCGCGTGCTTGGTTATGCGGCCGTCCGGAGGCTCGGGCGTGGCCGAGGGCTCGACGAATTTGGACTGGACGAACTCGCAATCGAACTCCGTCGACATGTACATATGTTGTCTCGGGGATAGACCGCTGTCGCAAACTCACAGCATTGGCAATCACCTCGGCCATTTCGGGACGACCTTTGATCTCCGCAGCCGCGCGATTCGGCTCGGATACCCCTTGAATGCCAGGATAAATATTGCCAATCGAGCTCATGACCACACCCGTCTCCCCGAGAGAGGGCAATACCTGGTCGATGTAATTCATGAAGGCCTCAGACGGGCCGACTAGAAGAACACCGGTTTTTGCAAGACGATCCCGGTGAGTGTACAGCAGGTAGGCCGCACGATGCAGCGCCACAGCAGTCTTTCCTGTACCAGGGCCGCCTTGTACCACGAGCACCCCGCGCATCTCATCGCGAATAATCTTGTCCTGTTCGCGTTGAATCGTGGCCACTATGTCGCCCATGGTGCCCGTGCGGGGAGCACTCACTGCCGATAACAACGCTTGCGAAGCGTGCTGACCATCCTGGGCCGTTAACACGTCGTCCTCAAAGGATTCAACAGTGCGACCGCTCATCATAATGTGCCGTCGACGTGCCACACCCAAGGGTTGGGCCGCTGTGGCCTGATAAAACGGTGCGGCTTCTGGCGCTCGCCAGTCTACAAGGAGCCGGGTCCGGTCGTCATCGGCCAATCCAATGCGTCCGATGTGACGGGTCACGTCGGAGGTGGTGTCGAGGCGCCCGAAGACGAGTCGTTCGTCGACCGCATTGAGCTGGTTGATGCGGTCTTGATAGAGGCTGGCGAATGAGTCGCGCTCTGATTGGTTCTGCAGGGAACCCTGCAACCCTTGTGCTTGAACACGAGCTAGTTGCTGTTGTTTCTCGTTCCTGAGCGCATCTAGGCGAGCATACAACCTTGCGACGTAGTCGCGCTCTGCCGCCAACTCCTGTTGATACCACGAGGTGGTTTCGGTTGACCCTTTTTGGTCGGTCACCAAGACTCCTTTACTACTGGTCTTATCTGCCAGTACTCGGCTCACATCGACCCACTAGTGTAGTCGTGTCTTAGCGCAGACCGGTAGGATTTGTGGCGACAAACTCACGGATATCTGCTAACTGGCGCTTGAATTCGACGAGTTGTTCTTCTACTGCTGCTGGTCCGGTGCCTCCCTGACCTGAACGCGAGTTCAGTGAGCCTTCCGTGGTCAGAACAGAACGAACTTCAGAAGTCAGATGTTCCGAGATGTTGGCATACTCTTCGTCGGTGAGGTCCCAGAGCTCAACACCGCGAGCTTCGGCCACCTGTACTGCCTCACCAGCAAGTTCGTGTGCGACACGAAATGGCACACCTTGTCGCACTAACCACTCGGCGATATCTGTAGCTAGAGCAAAGCCTTCTGGTGCCAATGCTGCCATGCGGTCCGTGTTGAAAGTCAGAGTCTCAATCTGGCCGGCAAAGGCAGGTAACAGCAGCTCGAGTGTGTCTGCCGCATCGAAAACGGGCTCTTTATCTTCTTGTAGATCACGATTATAAGCCAGTGGCAGCGCTTTGAGGGTGGTCATCAGACCCGTGAAATCTCCAAGAAGTCGACCAGATTTCCCCCGAGCGAGTTCGGCAATGTCAGGGTTCTTTTTCTGGGGCATAATCGATGATCCGGTCGAGTATGCATCGTGGAGAGTTACGAAGTTCACTTCTTTGGTTGCCCAGAAAATGATCTCTTCAGACAGTCGGGAGAGATTCACGCCTATCATCGATGCGATCCAGGCAAACTCGGCAAATACGTCGCGCGATGCGGTCCCATCAATCGAGTTCCAAACGGACGATTCAAAGCCGAGGTCGTGAGCGATGACCACAGGATCAAGACCTAAGGAAGAGCCAGCCAGTGCACCAGACCCGTAGGGGCTCACGGCAGCGCGTCGGTCCCAATCGACAAACCGCTGCAGGTCGCGCAAGAATGCCCATCCGTGCGCGAGGAGATGGTGGGACAATAGCACAGGTTGTGCGTGTTGTAAGTGGGTTCGTCCCGGCATGGGCGCATAAGGGTGTTGTTCTGCCTGCATAATCAAGGCATCGACAACATTTAACAACTCAGCGGAGATGTCGCGGGCGTGATCGCGCAAATACATACGCCCCATGGTCGCGATTTGGTCATTCCGGGATCGTCCGGCACGTAGTTTTCCTCCCAGCGTTTCACCTGCGCGTTCCAACAGGCCGCGTTCCAGTGACCCGTGGACATCTTCGTCCGATGCAGCCGCGACGTAGGTCCCGTCCAGAACATCTTTTTCAAGTTGGTCGAGAGCGGCCAGCATATCGGTGAGTTCTTGGTCAGTCAGCAGGCCTGAAGTGTTGAGTACTCGTGCATGAGCTCTTGATCCAGCGATGTCATAGCGTGCCAGTCGCCAGTCGAAATCCGTGGACTTGCTCAGCGCGGCTAAGGATTCCGCCGGCCCGTCGGAGAAGCGACCTCCCCAGAGAGAGCCTTGATTTGTGCCATGCGGTTGAGTATCAGCCATAGGTGGAACCTCTTCATACGCGGTTAGTCTTAAAGACAAAACTACCAACAAATCATTGCGTGCCAGGCCCTGCGTCGCTCTCTGCTCTAAAAAAGAGCGCTGGACTGCGCACAGGGGTGCCACAACGGTCGAATCATATTCGAGTCACTGTGAAAGTGGCAGACAAGGGAGCATTGGAATTCAGTCAGCGATGTCTAGGGGCAGTTACTTGCTGCGAGAATTGTCTAAACTAGGTGCATGACCGAGAATCATTCCGAAAATCCTCCAGAACTTACCGATGACCAATTGGAGTTTCTCAATTCCTTATTCGACTTTGCGCGTGAGGGCAAAGTTATTGCGTTGACGTCAGCTATTGATCAGGGCATCCCTGTGGATCTGACGAATCACAATGGCGATACGTTTCTGATTCTGGCGGCATACCGAGAACAACTAGCGGTCGTTGAGGCCCTGCTGGAACGCAATGCTGATGTCAACATGCTCAATAGTCGTGGGCAATCGGCCCTCACGTGTGCGGTTTTCATGCAAAACAAGGCAATTTCTCGTAAATTACTTGATGCTGGGGCTGATCCTGATCTTGGCTCTCAGTCAGCTCGGGCAACCGTCGAAGCCATGGGACTGGAAGATATGGACGAATTTTTGACCGCTTATGAACAGGAGCAATCTTCCGGTTCGTAGAAGTATTCACACATCGAGCCGGTAACGGCGTATACTTTGACCTTTTGGTCACCTCGAGGAGGAATTTTGACTAAGACCCGGACCCGCCCGGCTCGTTGGCTCTCAGCTTCTGGGCTCGGCATCGTAGCGGCCTGGACATTGTCGTCGTGTGGAGGTGGACCACCTGCACTGACCGAGATTGCCGAGGAAGCCCGACAGTCCATGGAAGAGGCAACCTCGTTTACTTACACCATCGCTGATCCAGATGGTGTCCACGGTGAGGAACTTGAAGCTGGCGAATTCTCAAGTCATACGGATCGAGTGAACTACAATATCTTGTTCTCTATGGCTCAAGCCGACGTGGAGGTGCGCGCAGTTGATGAAAGTACTGCCTTCTTGCGCCTGAACCTCAAAGACGAGTCCCTCAGCGATCTACTTGGCAATGTGGATACGGACGGCCAGTGGATCGAAGTGCCAGAAGCAGAACAAGAAGATTTGGCAGCTTATACCGAGGATTTCGAGGGCATCATTGACACTACGTTTTCACTTATTGAAGGTTTGACGGAGGAAGAACTCGACACCATTGAAGTCGAGGAAACAGAACTCGACGGCGATGCGGTCTACAAGTACGTGGTTCCTGCCACGGCCGATGACGAAACCACGCACTATACCGGCGCTGAAACAGTCGAGTTTTACTTTTCGCAAGATTCCTCGCATCTGCTACGCGTCGACGCTTCCACGGATGACAGCACCGCTACCCACGCATTTACGGAACTCAACGAAGTCGAGGTCTTCGAATCACCTTCTGAAGATGAGATCGCTGATCTTGACTGGTCCTTCTAGCTCCGGTAACACCTGGTGACACTTCGTTCGTAGCTGCGAACGAAGTATCATCTACGGCCGCGGATCTTGCTCAGCGTAACCGATGAACTCGGAAGCAACAGCTTGTCCCCCTGTTGGAGCGCGGGTGACAACCATGATTGAGTCATCACCGGCGATAGTACCCAAAACAGTTGGAAGCTGCGCTTGATCGATAGCAGACGCGAGAAACTGTGCCGCCCCTGGTGGGGTGCGAAGTACCGCAATGTTCGCTGATCCTTCAGCAGATAATAGGAGTTCTTTCGCCAGCGATGCCAGCCGGGCACTGGTCGTTTCGCTTGATCTTCCAGCGGATCCGGGGTGGCCTCCGCTGGGATCTAACGACACGTGGTACACCATCTGTCCAGTTTCGTCCCGGACGCGAGTAGCGCCAATATCGACCAGGTCTCGGGATAGCGTTCCCTGAGTAACCGAGACGCCCCGTTGTTCTAATACCTCAGCAAGCTCCGCTTGAGATCGGATGCGCTGTTGAGTTAGCACGGTCCGAATCTCATGTTGTCGAGCCACTTTGGTCATTGGAGCGATCATATTAACGGGCTCTTGCTCGTGATGCTTCGGCTTGCGGTAACGCGATGTTTGACGGGATCTCTGCTAGCCCAGAGGCGTAGAGTAGCCACGCGATCAGCGCTTTCTGTGCGTGCAAGCGATTTTCGGCTTCATCAAATACTCGCGATTGCGGGCCATCGATCACTTCGGCTGCGACTTCGTAACCGCGATACGCGGGCAGACAATGCAAAAAGATCGCATCGTCGTGAGCCTTCTGCATGGCACTCGTATCCACTGCGTAATCTTTGAAAAGCTTCATCCGCATCTCGGTTTCGTCTTCCTGGCCCATCGAGATCCAAGTATCGGTGACCACGACGTCTGCCCCATTCAAGGCTTGCTCAGCGTCGGTGGTGACCAGAACGGAACCGCCTGCTTCAGCCGCGCGCTGTTGGGCAGCTTCAACAACGTGCTCAGCAGGCAAGTAACTCGTCGGACCGGCGATTCGAACGTGCATGCCAGCGGTGGCGCCGCCCAACAAGTAGGAGTTGGCCATGTTATTCGCTGCGTCTCCGAGGTAGGTCAGCGTCTTGCCTTTCGTAGCTCCCTTGGCTTCCCGCACAGTTTGTAGGTCGGCCAGAACCTGGCACGGGTGATAATCATCGGTGAGAGCATTAATGACGGGAATCGAAGAGTTTTCTGCCAGTTCTTCGATACCCGATTGGGCAAACGTGCGCCAAATGACCACCGACACCATGCGTTCGAACACTTTTGCTGAATCGTAGATCGATTCCTTATGACCGAGCTGCGATTCTCCAGGATTAATAATCAACGGGTTACCGCCCAGCTCACTCAACCCCGCAGCAAAAGAAACCCGGGTGCGAGTGGAAGTCTTATCGAACATCACGATACCGGTTTGAGGGCCGGCCAGTGGTTTCAAATCGTAGCGCTGGCGTTTCATCGTTGCAGCCAGGTCTAGAACCTCAGCTTGTTCATCCGGGGTCAGGTCAGTATCGACCAAAAAGTGGCGTGGTGAACTTGGCATTGAGCCGCTCCTTCAAGGTGTTCGTCGGCTAGTTCGCGTCAGCGATAGTTTCGGCAATGATATCTGGCAGATCGTTCAGAAGTGGATCGACCTCGTCTGGCGTGATAATCAGTGGAGGCGCGAGTCGCAACGTGGTAGCGTCCGTAGCGTTGAGAATATAACCATATTCGAGTGCTTTGGCTACCACAGCTGGTGCAAGTCCCCCAGCAGGCAACTGCTGACCCTGCTCTAGTATGCTGTCGGTCTCGAGTTCCACGCCCTGCCACAGACCATAAGCCCGCACCGTCTTGACGCCGGACAGTTCACGCAGGTGTTCTGCCAGATAAGTTCCGACACTGCGGACGTTCGACAAGATGTCTTCTTGTTCAATGGTGTCTAAGACCGCCCCAGCGGTGGCCGTGGCCAACGGGTTACCCCCAAACGTGGTGCCGTGCTGACCGGCGGTAAACAGTTGTGAAACCTCTTTGCCAAAGGTCAGGAGCGCACCGATGGGCATGCCACCACCGAGGCCCTTGGCCAGAGTCATGGCATCGGGAATTACGGGTTCTGAGCTGCCGGTAATATCGGGGTTCTGGAAGGCGAACCACGTTCCGGTCCGGCCAATACCAGATTGTATTTCGTCGAAAATTAACAGGGCTCCGTGATCGTCACATGCCTGACGGACCTGACGCAGGTAGTCGGTGGGGAAATCTCGCACTCCTGCTTCCCCTTGTACCGGTTCAATAATGACTGCCGCAACGGTGTCATCCATTTCTGCGTAGAGGGTATCAATGTCACCTGCCGGGACAAATTCAACTCCACCAGGTAATGGTTCGAAGGGCTCGCGGTATTGGGGCTTCCACGTCAGTGCCAGGGCACCCATGGTGCGCCCGTGGAATGCATTCTTCAATGCGATGACTTTGGGACGAGTCCCACCGGCCGCATGGCTATGGCGACGTGCTAGTTTGAATGCGGCTTCGTTCGCCTCGGTGCCGGAGTTCGCAAAGAAACAGGCGCCATCGGCGGCACCTGCCAAAGCGGTCAGGCGTTCGGCCAATTTCACTTGCGGTAACGACGTGAACAGGTTTGAGATATGACCGAGCGTCTTGGCCTGTTCGGTGAGAGCTTCGACAAGTGCTGGATGGGCATGTCCGAGCGCGTTGACAGCGATGCCTGCCAGAAAATCCGTGTAGCGCTTTCCGTCGTCATCCCAGACGTAGACGCCTTCGCCTTTGACCAGCGCCCGAGCTGGGGTTCCGAACATGTTGGTCATGGTCCGCTGATAGCGGTCCAAAAGGTTTTGTGTCACAAAAGCTCCTACGGAATGACTTGGGTGCCGACACCCGCGGTGGTAAAGATTTCTAGCAACATAGAGTGCGGCTGACGCCCGTCCACGATGTGGGCCTGCGGCACGCCACCATCAACAGCGGCAAGACATGCGCGCATTTTGGGGATCATACCGGTTTCCAGCGTATCCACCATGGCGCGAAGCTCAGCCGCTGTGATTGACGTAATGAGCGAGGAGGGATCAGGCCAATTGCCGTACAACCCTTCAACGTCGGTGAGCACCACGAGTTTCGAGGCGCCAAGTGCACCTGCCAGCTCAGCTGCTGCGGTGTCCGCGTTGACGTTCAAGACCTGTCCGGTGGGTTGTCCCGTTTCCGGGTCAAATTCTGGCGCGACAGAAGAAACCACTGGGATCCGCCCATTTTCTATCAGGTCCGTGATGGCCGCGGTATTGACGTTTACCACGTCGCCAACAAGCCCGAGATCGAATTCTTCACCATCAATGACGTGTCTGGTGCGATGCGCTTCGAACAGGTCGGCGTCTTCACCGGATAAACCTACAGCGTAGGTCCCGTGTGAATTGATCAGACCAATAAGCTGGCGTCCCACTTTTCCAGTAAGCACCATTCGGACGACTTCCATCGTTTCTTCAGTGGTGACGCGCAATCCACCACGAAACTCGGATTGGATGTCGAGTTTATTGAGCATCTCGTTAATCTGTGGGCCGCCACCGTGGACGACCACCGGATGGATGCCACAGTGGTGCAAAAAGACCATGTCTTTGACGAAGGCTTCGCGAAGTTCATCGGAAACCATCGCGTTGCCCCCGTATTTAATGACCATGGTGGTGCCGGCAAATTTTTGAATCCAAGGCAAAGCTTCGATGAGCACGGCGGCTTTTTCGGCAGCCTTGGACATGTCTCTTGGAGTGGTAATCATATCGGGTTTCTATGAGGAGTAGTCAGCGTTTTCGCGCACATAGTCGTAGGACAAGTCATTCGTCCATATCGTGACGTTATGGTCGCCGGCTTTCAGGTAAATATCGACGCGGACTTCGCGATTGTCGAAACGGACGAGCTCTCGGTCATCACCGATGCCCGCATTGCGGCACACCATCACATTGTTGACTGCAACGTCAATCGTGGTGGGGTCGAATTGTGCGTTGGTCGTTCCGACTGCCGAAATGATGCGTCCCCAGTTGGGGTCTTTGCCGAACATCGCGGTTTTGAAGAGGTTCGACCGACTCACGGTCCGAGCCACTTCTTCACCATCGGCTTCGGTGGCTGCACCGTGCACAGTAACAGCGATATCTCGGGTTGAACCTTCAGCGTCCCCAATGATCTGACGCGCCAGCGAAGCACAGACCGTCGTGATGAGATCTTGGAGTTCGGCGCGATCCGGAGTGACCCCCGAGGCTCCTGAAGCCATCAAGATCACGGTATCATTGGTGGACATACACCCATCAGAATCTGCCCGGTTAAAGGTCGTGCGTACGGCTTCGGTCAGGAGCTCGTGGGCAAGCGCCGAATCCACCACCGCGTCGGTCGTGACGACTGCCAGCATGGTTGCCATGCCGGGGGCAATCATTCCGGCGCCTTTGGTAATACCGCTGACCACATATCCATCGCCCTGTGCCTGAGCCGTCTTGTGCACCGTGTCAGTGGTCATGATGGCTTGAGCTGCAGGCACCAGGCCGTCGTGCGACAGCGCATGAGCGGCACTTTGAATGCCCGGAAGAACTTTGTCCATGGGCAGCCGCTCACCGATCAGACCGGTAGAGCTGACCAGTACGTCTTGGGCTGCTATGTCTAAGGCTTTTGCGGTGTGGTCGGCCATAGCTGCGGCGTCTTGGTCGCCAGGGAGCCCGGTACATGCGTTGGCGCCTCCGGAATTCAAGACCACAGCTCTGGCTTCGCCGTTTTCGAGTGCTGTTTGTGACCAGCGCACCGGGGCAGCAGAGATACGGTTTGTCGTAAATACCCCGGCCGCATTGTAGCGCGGTCCATGGTTGACGATCAGTGCGAGGTCGAGACCGCCAGAGGCTTTAATCCCGGCAGAAACTCCGGACGCGGTAAAACCGGCAGGTGTTTGGATAGTCACGGTGCCACCCCTTGCGTTAGCAAGCCGGTTTCTTCGGCAAAACCCATGGCGATATTCATCGACTGTACCGCTCCGCCCGCGGTACCTTTGGTGAGGTTATCGACTGCAGCGACCACGACAACGCGCCCAGCGGCTTCATCGACGGCAAGCTGCATCACCACGTGGTTCGAACCCAAGACGGATTTCGTTGTCGGCCATTGACCTTCTGGCAATAAGTGGACAAACTGTTCGTTTTGGTACGCGTTTTCCCAGGCTGCCCGGATGGTGGCTGCGTCCAATCCCGGCTTGTACTTCGCCGTGGCCGTGGTCAGGATGCCGCGTGCCATCGGCGCGAGAGTAGGAGTGAAGGACAGCGTGACCTCTTCACCGGCGGCTTGTGACAGACCTTGAATAATCTCTGGGGTGTGACGGTGCATCCCACCCACTCCGTAGGGGCTCATCCCACCCATGACTTCGGATCCGAGCAGGTGAGGTTTCAAGGACTTCCCAGCACCGGAAGTCCCGGACGCAGCCACGATGACCACATCGTCGGCCTGCAGCACACCGCCGCTGAATCCCGGGGCCAGTCCTAATAAGGAACCGGTCGGGTAACAACCTGGCACAGCAATGCGCTTAGCGTCCACGAGTTTCTCGCGTGCGCCCGGTAGCTCTGGAAGACCATAGGGCCACGTGCCCGCGTGGGGTGAACCATAGAATTTTTCCCACATGGCGCTGTCTTCAAGACGGTGGTCAGCTCCGGCATCAATAACTAAGGTGTCATCGGAAAGTTGCGCGGCAATGTCCGCCGAAGCGCCGTGTGGCAAAGCTAAGAAGACGACATCGTGGTCGCGTAACACTTCAACATCGGTGGGCTCAAGTACACGGTCCGCTAGAGCATGCAAATGTGGTTGCAGGCCACCAAGTTTCTGGCCTGCATTGGAATGGGCGGTGATCGAACCAATGGAAACATTAGGGTGGGAGGTCAACAGCCGTAGGACCTCTCCCCCGGCATAACCACTGGCTCCGGAAACAGCTACACGAAGAGTCATGCGACCACCCTAGCACTATATGCAGTGCTAGTAATAATTATGCAGGAATGCATCTCTGGCGGCATATTCGTTGGGTAGGTAGCGTAGCAAGTATGACTCAAACACCAATAGAAATCCCAGAAACTATGCGTGCCGCGACCGTCACCGAGGCCGGCGGCCCCGAAAATTTTCGTTGGACCGATGTGCCAGTCCCCACTCCTCAGGCCAAAGAGGTCTTGGTCGAAACCGCTGCGACTGGGTTGAATTTTATTGAGACCTATCAGCGTTCTGGACTGTATAAGGTGCAGTACCCTTTTATTCCGGGGTCAGAGGCTTCCGGCACCGTCGTCGCTGTCGGTGAAGATGTGGAGAATTTTGCCGTGGGTGATCGGGTCGCCACGGCCTCGGGGTCGGCAACGTATGCGGAATTTTTCGTTGCCCCAGCAGAGAAGTTGCTCCCGGTACCCGACACGATTGATCTGGTAGAAGCGGCCGCAATTCCCCTGCAGGGAATGACGGCGCATTATTTATGCCGGTCAACGTTTCCCGTCGAGGAAGGTCACAACGTTTTCCTGACTGCCGGTGCCGGTGGTGTCGGTCAGTTACTGATTCAGATGTGTAAGCATCTTGGAGCCCGTGTCTACACGGCGGTTTCCACAGACCAGAAGCGGGAGATCGCACTGGCTGCCGGAGCTGATGGAGTATTTCGTTACGATGACTTCGGTGACAATCTCCAAGAAGTCACCAATGGTGTCGGCGTCGACGTCGCATACGATGGGGTTGGAGCCGACACCTTTGATACGTCGCTGGCTTCCGTTCGGCCACGCGGCATGATTGTCCTCTTCGGCGCAGCCTCTGGACCTGTCCCTCCTTTTGATTTGCAACGGCTCAATTCAGGTGGAGCGCTCTTCACGACGCGGCCTAGCCTGGCCTACTACACTTTGACGGCCAATGAGGTCGCATGGCGTGCTGGCGAAATCTTTGGTTGGCTGGCTGAAGGGGTCCTGCAACTCAGCGTCGATCAGCGCATTGACCTCGCTGATGCAGCAGAAGCACATCGTTTGCTTGAATCGCGCGCTACGACCGGCAAGACGGTGCTGATCCCCTAGCGACTATCGAACAGACACGAATCCCCGGGGTAATCGTGTACCGATGACCCCGGGGAGAAATGGTTATAGCGGTTAGAACAGTGACATGACGGTTGTGCCGACCAGCCCCAGAACTACCAGCAGTGCAATAACCGAGGTCCCCAACGTGCGGCGTCGACGCCGGGCACGATCTGCTGGATGTTCCGGCACGGGGTCTTCAAGCTCCCAGGGTTGTGTCATCGTAAGACCGCCCCGTGTTCTGTTTCTGCAGCAGCAATGGCTGCGAGCCGGGCTTCAGATGCTTCATCGGCGGTCAGCGTGCGGTCGGCCGCGCGGAAGCGTAGGTTGAAGGCCAGCGACTTCTTGCCGTCTTCAATTCCAGCTCCCGAGTACACATCAAACAGCCCGATGTCTTCCAACAGGTCGCCAGCAGCAGTCCGCAGCGTCTCTTCCACTGCTCCAGCGACCACATCGTCATCAACGACGAGGGCAACATCTTGGAAAGTCGCCGGATAGCTAGCCACCGGTTGCGCTTCAACGACGTCGGGTGCTGCTGCGATGAGCGCATCGAGGTCAAGTTCGACTGCGCTGGTCCGTGCTGGCAGCTCCCATGCTTCAAGCAGTTTGGGAAGTAATTCCCCCGCGTAACCAATGACAGTTCCGTTCACGACGAGCTCGGCGGCACGACCCGGGTGGAACCCATGATGTGCACCCTGTCGAATACGAAGTTCGACACCCACCACGTCGGCCACATCCAGAGCGATCCCGATGGGGTCTTGCCAGTCGTAAGGACGTGGAGTGTGGCCCGGGCCCGGAGTCGAATCGTGTCCGGCAAAGACGGCGGCGAGACGATGCGGTTGGTGCGGAATACCGGCTTCGATCTCGGCCAGGGTCTCGTCGCTTGGGCGTTGGCCCAGCGGCGGAATGGTCTTGGTGCCGGTTCGGCTGCCGGGCAAGAAGACTCGTCCGGACTCGTACAGTGCCACATCGCGGAAACCGCGGGAAACATTACGACGCAGGGTTTGCAGCAGGCCAGGCAGGATCGTGGTGCGTAGCCAGCCAAATTCCGCCGAGATGGGGTTGGCCAGTTTCACCATGGCTTGGTCGGCTGCGCTAGCCTCATCTGGAGAGCCAAAGGCGCGGTTCTGGGCTTCTGATACGAAGGGATAAGACAGCGTTTCGATCAGCCCTGCTCCGGCCAGTGCATTCGAAACCTGACGTCGCATCCGCTGTTGCACCGTGTACCCTCGCCCTGGCGGTGGTACCGGCAGGGTGGCCGGGATATGCGAGTAACCCACAATGCGGGCAACTTCTTCGACCAGGTCTTCGGGGATTTCGAGGTCGGTGCGCCACGATGGCGGTTTCACCACGAAGATCGTGGTGCCATCGGTATCATCGCGGTGTTGTGACACTTGAGCACCAAGGTCGACAAGCACCTGACGGATTTGCTCTTCGGTGTACTCGTACCCCACAACCGCAGCGGGGTAATCGGCTCGCAGCCGCACCGTTGGGGTAGGAGGTTCGGTGCCAACATCGGTGACCCCCTCATCGATGGTCCCGCCGGCCAGTTCTGCCAGGAGTTCGGCGGCGCGCTGGGCAGCTTCGTCCGCAATATGCCAGTCCACCCCGCGGGTGTTGCGTTTGGAGGCTTCGGATGGCAACCGATGACGTCGCTGCGTGCGGGAAACCGAAACGGTGTCAAAATTGGCGGATTCAATGAGCACCGAAGTCGTGGAGTCTGTGACTTCGGTGGCTAGCCCACCCATGACACCGGCCATCCCGATAGCGCCACTGTCATCGGTGATCAACAGGTCTTCGACGTGCAGCTTGTGGGTCTTTCCGTCCAGCGTTTCTAGGGTTTCACCGGGCTGGGCACGGCGCACCACGATCTCACCGGACAGTTTATCCGCGTCGTAGAAGTGTAACGGTTGGCCGAGTTCCAGCATGACGTAGTTCGAAATGTCGACCGGCAGGCTGAGCGGGCGGATCCCTGCCAGGCGTAACCGAGCGGTCATCCACGTCGGGCTGGTCGCGGTCGGATCGATGTTGTTGACGCGGCGGGCAACAAACCGGCTTGCGCCGGGGTTGCCGTGCATGGGAGCCTCATCGTCGATGCGCACGGGCCAGCCGCGGTCGTTTGGCGCCGGTACTTGGATGGCATCAGCCGGATCAGTAAATTCCGTCCGAGTGGCATGACCGTATTCGCGGGCTACACCGCGCATTGACAGCACGTAGCCGCGGTCCGGTGTGACGTTAATTTCGGCTGCTTCGTCGTGGAGATTCAGGAGTTCAAGGACATCAGTACCGGGTTCCGGATCGAGGCCCCACTCGGAGAGCACCACGATCCCATCGTGGCCGTTGCCGAGTCCGAGCTCAGCTTCTGAGGCAATCATGCCGGCAGAGATATGTCCGTAGGTTTTGCGCGCGGAGATCTTGAACCCGCCGGGAAGCTCGGCACCGGGCAGAGTCACGATGACTTTATCGCCGACCTCAAAGTTATCGGCGCCGCAGACGACCCCCTGCACACCCGAGGGGTCAATGCCTTTGCCCTGCAGGGTTTGAGTCTGGCCGTCTGGCACGACCTGTACTTGGCACCAGTTGATAGTTTTGCCGTTGGAGTGTTCTTCAGGGGTCTTTTCCAGGACCTTCCCCACCACGATCGGGCCGGTCAGTTCAAAAGTGTGGACGTCTTCTTCCTCAAGCCCCACTTTGACGAGGTCCGCCATGAGATCTTCGGCGGTAGCATCTGCTGGCAGTTGCGTATATTCACGCAACCAAGACAATGGGATACGCATGTTTTGACTAAATCTCCATTCCAAATTGCGTCGAGAACCGCACGTCGCCTTCAATCATGTCGTGCATATCGGTGACCCCGTTGCGGAACATTAACGTACGTTCGACGCCCATGCCAAAGGCAAAGCCCGAATACACCTGGGGGTCGATACCTGCGGCACGAAGTACCTGCGGGTGCACCATGCCACATCCACCCCATTCGACCCACTGGGGCCCGCCCTTAGCTGCGGGATACCACACATCCAGTTCGGCGGAGGGTTCAGTGAACGGGAAGAAGTTGGGGCGCAACCGAATACGCGCTTCCGAACCGAACATCGAGGTCGCGAAATACTCCAGCGTGCCCCGCAGGTCGGCCATGGTCAGGCCTTTATCAACGGCCAGGCCTTCGAATTGGTGGAAGACCGGTGTGTGGGTGGCATCGAGCTCGTCGGTGCGAAATGTTTTCCCTGGTACCAAGATGTAGGTGGGAGCACCGCGTTCGAGCATTGCGCGGATCTGAACCGGCGACGTGTGAGTCCGCAAGACAAGGTGACCGTCGGCTGGCTCAACAAAAAACGTGTCTTGCATTTCACGAGCCGGGTGGTCTGGCTCGAAGTTGAGAGCATCGAAGTTATACCACTCAGATTCCAGTTCGGGACCCTCGGCGATCTCCCAGCCCATCCCCACGAAAATGTCTGAGGCGCGCTCTTGCAGCAGCTCCAGCGGATGTCGGGCACCATGACGTCGACGGCGCACTGCCGTGGTGACATCGACGGTTTCTTCGACCAGCATGCGAGCCTCGTGCTCGGCCTGGAGTTCAGCCTCTCGAGCTGCGAGCGCTTTGCCGATCTTTCCGCGGGCCTGTCCCATACGCTTGCCAGCTTCGGCCTTCTGCGATTTGTCGAGCTTGCCGATTTTGCGATTGGCAAGAGTCAAGGGGGCATTGTCTCCAGTATGGGCAATGCGGGCCGCCTTGAGCTCGTCAAGATCATGAGCATTGTCGAAAGCTGTCAGGGCCGCTTGGACTGCCTGTTCGACGGCCGCATCGTCAGCCGGGGAAACCTCTTGAAGGAGGTTTGGGCTATCGGTCATATGAGGTACACGCCTTTAGTTCTAGAACCGTGATTCACAAAGATGGGGTCGAAACCGGTTGGTTTCAACCCCATCTAGTCTAGGACGTGCAGTGCGACAGACCCAACTATTGCCGTTGTACTACACGCGAGCGGCTCGATAGTCGTCGACGACGCCACCCTGTTCTAACAGCTCAATGGCGGTCTCGCGCATTTCTACTTTGCGAACTTTTCCGGTCACGGTCGTGGGAAACTCTTCGACGATGTGGACATACCGTGGGATCTTATACTTTGCCAGTGACCCGATCGCGAATTCCCGCAGCGCTTCGGCGGTCAAGGTCGGCGCTCCTTTGCGTAACCGAATCCAAGCCATGAGTTCTTCGCCGTAGCGCTCGTCGGGGACACCGATAACTTGGGCATCCAAAATGTCAGGATGAGTATAGAGGAACTCTTCGATCTCTCGCGGGTAGATGTTCTCGCCTCCACGAATCACCATGTCCTTCATGCGCCCGGTGACCTGGACATACCCGTTTTCGTCCATACGTGCGACGTCGCCGGTGCGAAGCCAGCCGTCTTCCCCGAGGACTTCTTGGGTTTTCTCCGGCTCCTCCCAGTAGCCCAACATGACCAGGTAACCGCGGGTGCATAACTCACCGTCAGTTCCCACCGGCACAGTCTCCCCGGTGGCCGGATCGATGATTTTGATTTCGGCGTGCGGGTTGGGGCGGCCAACTGTGGAAACCCGTAACTCTAATTCATCGTCAGGGCGGGTTTGCATTGACACCGGGGAGGTTTCGGTCATGCCATAGCAAATCGTGACCTCGTCCATGTGCATGGTGTCGATGACTTTACGCATGACTTCATCTGGGCACGGTGAGCCGGCCATGATGCCGGTGCGCAGGGATGACAGGTCAAAATCGCTTAGGTTGTCGAGGGCGAGTTCGGCAATAAACATTGTCGGCACGCCATACAGGGATGTGCAACGGTATTGTTCGACGGTTCGTAGGGTTTGTTCGGGATCAAATGAGGCACCTGGAATCACCATGGTCGCCCCGTGCGTGGTGGCGGCCAGGTTGCCCATGACCATGCCGAAACAGTGGTAGTACGGAACCGGAATACAGATGCGATCCTGATCGGTGTACCGGTTCACTTCTCCGACAAAGAACCCGTTATTGAGAATGCTCCGATGCGATAGCGTCGCGCCTTTGGGGAATCCTGTGGTTCCCGACGTGTATTGAATGTTGACGGCGTCAGTATTGGCCAAAGTGGCTTGAATGCTCTGCAGTGCCGCATCGTCGGGTTCGACTTCGAATACCTCGTCCCAGGACTTGGAATTCATATTGATCACGCGCTCCAAGAGCCCGAGTTCTTCTTGGGCTCGGGCAATCATGCGCGGATAGTTCGCGGTCGGGACCTCTTCGGAAGAAATCAGGGTCGTGATCCCAGCCTGTTGCAGCACATAGTTCAGCTCATGTTGACGATAGGCCGGATTGATGTTGACCAGAATCGCACCCAGTTCGGCGGTGGCGTACTGGACCATGACCCACTCCCACCGATTCATCGCCCAGATACCGACGCGCTCCCCGGTCGTCACACCAGCTTGGGACAAGCCGGTGGCCAATTTGCGGACATCCTGATGAAATTCTTCGTAGGTCCATTGGCGTTGGGCTTCAGCGTCGATCAGTGCGATATTGCGCGGATATCGTGCCACGGTCTTGGCAAGATTTGTCGAGATAGTGTCTTCAATCAGCGGCACATCTGTGGGGCCGGCAGCATATGAATAGGTTAACGGTTGTGTCATAATCAACTTTCCTGTGGTGGGTTCCGCCCAACAATCTAGCAAACCGTGACCCATCTCACTAGTGACGCGAGCGCGCTATTCTTCTGGGGCCGCATAGATGGCTTCCATAGCCATTTGTGGCAGCATCTTTTTCAGATACGCAAGGAAGCTTCCTGTCTGTTTCCGCTTGGCCAACCCGCGAAAAGAATGCCCCGTGGAGTTGATCAACCCAAACAGTGCGTGCGCGCGAATGAGGCGTTGATCATCGGACTCAGTTGGATGTACGTCGCGCATCGCCCGAACCCAGATATCAATATACTCTCGCTGGGTACGACGAATCTCACGCTGCTTACCGTCTTCAACCGAGGCCAGGTCTCGGTCCTGGACACGAATAATGTCTGATGAACTCAGCGCAAAATCGGTCTGCAACCCTACCAGGGCTCGTAGGCGTTGGACCGGATCGTCATACTCTGCTTCGAACTTCCGGCCCCCGGCCAGCAGGTGGGCGCTGGCTTGGCCAATGAGGATGCCGAGCATATCCTGCTTGGACTGAAAATGACGATAAATCGCTTGGCCTGTGACACCGACTTCTGCGCCAATTTCATCCAAGGACACGGCAGCAAACCCGCGCTCAGCAAAGAGTCGACCGGCTGTTGCCAGGAGTTGTTCACGACGCTTTTCTTTTTCGAGCTGTCGGTGCGTCTTGGCACCGTTTTCATTCATATCTATTTCGGAACTAGACAAATGTCTTCCCCATCACTAATCTGAATCTCAGTTAGTCACCATAAACTGAAATTACCGCGGTGTCTATCCCACCCGGTCAGGAGAAAAATGCAACAGCTGATCACACAGGTTGATGCCCACTCCGAGCAGTATCGAACAAACTTTAACCACCACACCAAGTTGCGCGAACAACTGCGCGACCGTGTAGCTGAGGTGGCCAAAGGCGGTTCGGAACGCTCGCGTCAGCGGCACCTCGATCGAGGCCGACTTCTGCCCCGCGAGCGCGTGCGGCGACTACTCGATCCAGGCTCACCATTTCTAGAAATTGGCGCCTTAGCAGCCTTTGGAATGTATGACGATGAGGCTCCAGGGGCAGGACTGATTGCGGGCATCGGGCTCGTTGAACAGCGCTACGTCATGATCGTGTGTAACGACTCCACAGTCAAAGGCGGCACGTACTATCCGATGACCGTCAAAAAGCACTTGCGTGCTCAAGAAATCGCGTTAGAAAACAACCTTCCCTGTGTGTACTTGGTGGACTCTGGCGGCGCCTTCTTGCCTCGACAGGATGAAGTCTTCCCAGACAGAGACCATTTCGGACGTATTTTTTATAATCAGGCCCAACTCTCCTCGCGTGGCATCCCACAAATTTCTGCGGTCTTAGGTTCATCCACGGCAGGCGGGGCATATGTTCCAGCGATGAGTGACGAATCAGTGATGGTTCGCAACCAAGGCACCATCTTCTTAGGTGGTCCCCCACTCGTCAAAGCAGCCACCGGCGAAGAAGTCACTTCGGAAGAGCTCGGTGGCGCCGAAGTTCACACGTCGGTCTCAGGTGTTGCTGACCACATGGCCGAAAACGACGATCATGCACTACAAATCGTGCGCAACATTGTCAATACCCTCCCCCACACTCCACCACGGGTTTGGGAGAAACTTGAGGCACTCGAACCGGCTCACGACCCAGCAGAAATTGCTGGCATCCTCCCGAAGGACCAGCACACCTCCTATGACGTGCGAGAAATTATCTCGCGGATCATCGATGCAGGCACCTTCCATGAGTTCAAAGAAAACTATGGCACGAGCTTGGTGACAGGCTTTGCACGGATCGATGGTCACCCGGTAGGTATTATCGCCAACAACGGGATCCTCTTTTCGGAATCCTCCCTCAAGGGAGCGCACTTTATCGAGCTGGCGGATCAGCGTGGCATCCCACTGTTGTTCTTGCAAAATATCTCGGGCTTTATGGTCGGCAAAGACTATGAGGCCGGCGGGATTGCCAAAAACGGCGCCAAGATGGTCACTGCCGTTTCGACCACGCGAGTACCCAAGATCACCGTGGTGATTGGTGGCTCGTTTGGTGCTGGCAACTACTCAATGTGTGGCCGGGCGTACTCACCGCGTTTCCTATTCATGTGGCCCAATGCACGCATCTCCGTCATGGGGCCAGATCAAGCCGCAGGGGTGCTTGCAACAGTCAAACGCGATCAGTACGAAGCTGCAGGTGAAGAATGGTCGGCCGAAGAAGAAGCGGAATTCAAACAACCCATCTTGGACCAGTACAACGCCCAAGGTTCCGCGTACTACTCGACTGCTCGGCTGTGGGATGACGGGATCATCGACCCGCAAGACACTCGCAGGATCGTCGCGATGGCCCTTGAAGTTTGTTCCCGTACCCCACTCAATGACCCTCAATTTGGTCTCTTCCGGATGTGATCGCTGTGCAACTGTTTTCCAAAGTTCTGATAGCCAACCGCGGTGAAATCGCGATTCGAATTGCTAAGACCCTTCACAACCTGGGTATCCGGTCCGTAGCGATTTATTCCGCAGCAGACCAAGATGCAGCCCATGTCCGGTATGCCGACGAGGCTCGCTATCTGGGTGAGACCTCGGCCGAATCTTATTTGAATCCCGCAGCGGTCGTACAAGCGGCGGTAGATACCGGAGCCGAAGCGATTCACCCCGGCTACGGTTTCCTTGCCGAAAATGTTGAATTGGCCCGAGCCTGTCAGCAGGCTGGAGTGACGTTCATCGGGCCAAACGAACACGCCCTGGAAGTCATGGGCGATAAGATCCGTTCGAAAAACCATGTGGCACAAGCAGGCGTGCCAATGGTAGATGGCGTGTCCGAGGCGCAACTGACCGATGAACAACTGATTGAAGCCACTCGTGACATGACCTTCCCGATGCTGATCAAACCGTCTGCCGGTGGCGGCGGCAAAGGGATGCACGTGGTCGAAACCCACGAGGAGCTGTCCGGTCAGCTGGCCACAGCTCGTCGTGTGGCAAAAGCCGCATTCGGTGACGATACGTTATTGATTGAACAACTTATCCGTTCGCCCCGTCACATTGAAGTCCAAGTCCTTGCTGACACACACGGCAACGTGATCCATTTGGGTGAACGCGAATGTTCACTTCAGCGACGCCACCAGAAGATCATTGAAGAAGCTCCATCAGTTCTGCTCACACCAGAGACGCGAGCCCGAATTGGCCAAGCTGCAATTGATACTGCAAGATCGGTCGACTATGTCGGAGCGGGAACCGTAGAATTTCTGGTCTCCGACGATGAGCCAGACAAGTTCTATTTCATGGAAATGAACACCCGGCTGCAGGTTGAACACCCCGTCACGGAAGAAACGACCGGCATCGACTTAGTTGAAGAACAAATCCGGGTCGCGGCTGGTGCGCCATTGTCGGTGTGCCAATCAGATGTGCAGTTCAAGGGTCATTCAATCGAGGCTCGAGTCTATGCGGAGACCCCTGCAGCAGGCTTTATGCCTTCCACCGGAACGGTCTTGCATCTTGCAGAACCAACTGGTGTCGGAGTCAGAGTCGATTCAGGCCTGCGTGACGGATCAGTCATCGGCACAGATTTCGATCCGATGGTGGCCAAAGTGATTGCTACCGGTACTGATCGAGCTCAGGCTCTCGCACGACTCGACCAGGCACTTGAAGAAATGATCGTGCTGGGAGTCAACACGAACCTGGAGTATCTGCAACATTTGCTTCGCGACCCTGATGTCGTGTCTGGGGCGATGGATACCACGCTGGTCGAAGCGCGTTTACCCCAGATGCAATTCGATACCCCCGATGAGCGCCATGCTCATATGGCTGCGATGTTTATTCATCAACGTCAACAAACAGCGACTTCGGCCTGGGGCCTTGACGGCTTCCGGATGCATGAAGTCGCCCCCATCACCTACCTGGTCGATTACCCTGCTGAAGAACCACTGCGCCATGAAGTGACGTTGGACTTGGGGGCTGAACTTTCGCCAGCTGGCCCCACGAATCAGTACGTATATCGCGACGAGTCTGGGCTTGAAGTCGTCACGATCGTTGCCGAAGATCCCACACCGGAGGGAATTCGTGTCTGGTTAGCATCCAATGGGTTTACTGGTGCGCTGTCGGTACTGGATCACAAGGCACAAGTACTGGACACCTTGGCCACCCTTGAGGCTCAAGAGATCGGGGCGGACCCACACGTACGCGCTCCATTGCCAGGCACTGTGACTGCCGTGCATCTGCCCGATGGTAGCGAGGTCAACGCTGGCGATCCGGTGGTCACCATTGAAGCAATGAAGATGGAACACCAGCTCAAAGCCCCACTGACGGGTACCGTCACGATCCACGTAACCGATGGGCAACAGGTTGGCCTTGACCAAAATATCCTCACCGTTACTGCCGCCCATTCCGATGACGGCGCAGAATAAACCCCAAGAAAGGTTTGCTATGTCTTTAGATCACCTCCTCGACGAGGAAGAACTCGCCCTAGTAGAAGGCGTGCGTGAATTCGCTCAACAGGTTGTCGCCCCGGTTTCAGCCCAGCACGACCGCGAAAAAACCTTCCCATATGAGGTCATCGCCCAGATGGGCGAAATGGGGCTATTTGGCCTGCCAATCCCTGAAGAATATGGGGGTCAAGGTGGAGACTATTTCACCCTGTGTTTAGCTCTTGAGGAGCTCGGCAAAGTCGACCAGTCCGTCGCGATCACGCTTGAAGCCGGCGTCTCCTTAGGCATGATGCCGCTCCTAAAATTCGGTACGGAAGAGCAAAAACAACAGTGGTTACCGAACCTTGCAGAAGCCAAGAACCTCGCAGCCTTCGGGTTGACGGAGCCCGGAGCGGGCTCCGATGCCGGTGGGACCCAGACCCGGGCCACGCTTGACAATGGTACGTGGACCATCAACGGGAATAAGGAATTCATCACCAACTCTGGGACAGATATCACGTCGATGGTGACTGTGACCGCCGTGACCGGGCCCGATGAAATCTCTACCATCATCGTGCCAACCGATACTCCGGGTTTCCGAGCTGAACCTGCCTACGACAAAGTTGGCTGGAACGCCTCTGACACTCACCCTTTAACGTTGACTGATGTCCAAGTGCCTGAGGCCAACCTGCTCGGTGAACGCGGCCGAGGTTTTGCGAACTTCCTGGACATCCTGGATGAGGGACGCGTTGCCATCGCAGCGCTCGCCACAGGCGCGGCACAGGGTTGTGTCGATGAGGCAGTCCAGTACGCCAAAACTCGGACAAGCTTTGGGCGCCCTATCGGAGATAATCAGGGAATCTCATTCAAGATTGCTCGCATGCAGGCTCGAGCCTATGCAGCGCGTGCGGCCTATTACGCCGCCGCCAGGAAACTCGTTTCTGGTCAACCCTTCAAGACCGAAGCTTCCATTGCCAAAATGGTCGCCTCTGAAGCGGCCATGGACAACGCCCGTGACGCCACCCAGGTATTTGGCGGCTATGGCTTCATGAACGAATCATTGGTTGCCCGGCACTACCGTGACTCAAAGATCCTGGAAATCGGTGAAGGTACCACTGAAGTCCAATTGATGCTCATCGCCCGCTCGCTAGGCCTCTAGGAGTCCCATGTCCAACGAGAAGAAAATTATCAGCCAACGCGGCCTCTACTTTGATGAAATTGAAGTCGGCGCCGTCTATCAGCACGCTCCCGGACGCACTGTAACCGAGGCCGATAACGTTGCATTCACCACGATGACGATGAACACCCAGTCACTGCACTTAGATGCTCATTGGTCTGCACAGCAAGAATTTGGTCAACCGCTGGTCAACTCGATGTTCACCTTGTCGACTATCGTTGGCGCTTCCGTAGCACAGCTCACCCAAGGCACCATCGTGGCCAATCTTGGGTTCGAAACCGTTAAATTTCCCAAACCCTTGTATCACGGCGACACGTTGTACACCGAGACTGAGATCTTGGATAAGCGACTGTCATCTTCACGACCGGGACAAGGCATTCTGAAGTTCCGACACATCGGGCGCAACCAGCACGGTGACGTCGTGGCCGAATGTATCCGCTCGACGCTGATGTGGGAGTCAGAAGACCAACACCGAAAGGCCACTGCATGACCTCGTTTGATCTCGGTCCAGCCCTCTTGTTTGTCCCTGCCGACCGACCAGAGCGCTATGCCAAGGCGTATGAACGTTCCGACGCTATCATTATCGACCTCGAAGACGCTGTCTCTCCGGAAGACCGACCAGCTGCGCGTGAGGCCTTACAAGAGCATTTAGTCTCACTCGATGACGAGACTGCTGCGCGAACAGTAGTACGGGTCAATCCGGTCGACGAACCTGATTTCGCTAAGGATGTGGCGATTCTTTCGCCAACGAACTTGCAGTATGTCATGGTCCCGAAGGTCGAAAGTCCCTCAGATCTCGACAACGTCGCGGCTGCCCTGCCCGGGGTGAAACTCCTCGCGCTGTGTGAAACCGCTGCTGGTGTGTTAGCTTCCGAAGCTATCGCTCAGCACGAGGCTGTGGCGGCTTTGATGTGGGGTTCAGAAGACCTCATGGTGTCAACGGGCGGCTCCTCGT
>DATBUK010000019.1:0-2002 GCA_036516155.1 Yaniella sp. | reverse complement strand
GGTCAATCGAGATCGCCACCCCGTCGTCGCCGGTGTATGACGTCGGCAAGAACAGCCCGACAAAGCCCAGCTGTTCGGGTCGGGCATCCGGAACTTTCAGCACTACCAGGGAGCTGTTGACGTTGGGGTCCTGGATCTGGGCGATGACCGGGCCAGAGTAAGCGACGTCACCGTTGCCGTCGGTCACGGTGATGTTTGGGGCATAACCGTTGCCGACCAGGAACATGCGGACCCCGTCGATGGTCAGTGGGTCATTGACCTTGATCGTATCCTGGTAAGTTTCCGCGCCCGGGGCCGGGGTGACCTGCATGGTCGCGGTATAATCCAGTGCCTGACCGAAATGGGTCTCGGAGTCGCGGTCAAACACGACGTCGAAGTCTTCTAACTGGATGGCGAACGGGTGGAGCCGTTCTTCAGAAAACGCGGTGCCGGGGGTAAACGAGTCATAGGAGACGAGGTTGTTGGTGAAGCCTTCGCCCTCGACAATGATCTTTTGCCCCTCATATTTATACAAACCGCCCAGGCCCATGAACACAATGACGCCGAGCAAGCCAAAGTGGAACAGGATGTTACCGATTTCGCGGGTGTAACCGCGTTCGGCACCGACCGAGCCGTCGCGCAGTTCGGTGCGATAGCCGGCTTTTTGCAAAATCTTTTCGGCATCCACCAGGGCCTGATCCGGGGTGGGACCATCGGCTTCAAGTACCAGCTGCCCGTATTCGGGCAGGCGTTGCAGGTTGCGCGGGGTTCGGGCCGGTGGCTGACGCAGGGTCTTGAGGTGTTGCCGGCCGCGTGGCCACAGACACCCGATCAGTGAGACCATGAGCAACAGGTAGATCGCTGAGAACCACGGCGACGAGTAGACATCAAACATCCCCAGGGCATCCATGATGGGCCCCAAGGTTGGGTTGTCTTCGATCCAGGTTTCCACGACCTCGGCACCGGCGCGACGCTGTGGGAACAACGAACCGGGCACGGCGGCCACCGCCAGCAGCAACAGCAGCATCAGGGCGGTGCGCATGCTGGTCAACTGGGTCCACATGAATCGCAGGGTGCCGCGGAATCCTAGCGATGGCAGCGTAGTTTGTGCGGTACTCAAATTGGTAACGTCACCTCGTTAGCGAACCAGCCTTGCAACTGATTGACCCAGTCATTCCATAACCCAGTGGCCATGGCTAGCCCGAGCAGAATCAGCAGCACCCCACCGGCGCGCATGATAATAGGCCATCTAGTCCTCGAGGTAGATCATAGCCCTAGATACATATTCCCTGAGGCAGCTCGGTGCCCAGGCCCTCGACAATCTAGAACTCAGTTGACCTCGGGGAGTTTGTGACTCAACCATAAGCTATTGTCAGCCCCGCTTATCACTGGTCATATCAGCTTGGTGCGTGTTTTGATGGTTGCCTCGTCCAAAGCGCAGTAGGCCACTGGTCTGGCAAAATCTACCTGGGTGGCTGCTCATCAGATACTGGTTGCCCTCTTGACTTGATGTGGGCGACGAGTCGGCAAACTTGTGTGCGCTGCGCAGAGGGCCCCAAGCTAGAGGATTCTACCGTTGCGTCTCAATCGGCGCACCGGTCTCTGCAGGCTGCGCCTATGTTGTTCTGCTTACAGTCTCACTTTCCGGCAGAATAGAGTTTGCAGAGCTTGCGGTGAGACCTTTGCGAAGAAGCAAGAAGAGTACGATTAAGCCCGCGGTGAGCGTCATATGACCAAGCCCAGCGATTCCGGCGAGAGCAGGTGAAGAGTCGTCAAGTCCCTGAATTGCGATGGTACCTTTGACGAGCATCATGCCTCCGGTGATGACCACCCCAATGGTCCATAACCAGTAAAACCATCCAAAAAGTTTGGGGGCGCGATAGCGAAGATCGAACAGCTGTTCAAAAGCGCTCACGATGAGCAGCACGATGAAACCTAACACCAAGAAATGGGTATGGACTAATGGCAGCTGGGTGGCGGAGCGATCAAACATCTCAAAAGCTTTGGTAAATTCTCGATAATA
>DATBUK010000018.1:0-3366 GCA_036516155.1 Yaniella sp. | reverse complement strand
CCATCAAGCAACCTTGCTCAGCCGTGACCGCAACCTGCTGTGGCATCCTTATGGTTCGCTGCGAGAGGGTGCCAAATTTGCGGTCACGGCAGCGAGCGGACCCCACGTGCAGCTGCGGGGACCACTGCGTTCGCACGACGATGCGGAAACCACGGTCGAGGTCCTCGACGGAATGAGCTCGTGGTGGGCCAAGGTCCACGGCTACCGGCATTCAGTCATGGATGCCGCCCTGCACCGTCAGATCGACGATTTCTCGCACGTCATGTTCGGTGGCCTCACCCATGAGCCGGCCATCGAACTGGCTGAACGGCTCGTGGAAGTGTCACCAGCTGGGCTCGACCACGTGTTTCTTGCCGACTCTGGTTCGGTCAGTATCGAAGTCGCGCTGAAACTAGCCTTGCAATACCAACTGGCACACGGTCGGCAACGGGGCAAGTTCTTAGCCCTGCGCGGTGGCTACCACGGTGATACCACCGGAGCTATGGCGGTCTGTGATCCCGTAGGTGGTATGCACGCCGACTTCGCTCCGTTGCTTGCCGACAACATTTTTGCACCGTTGCCACCACGGCTTGATGCCACTGACGCCGAAGTCGCCCACTGGTGCCGTCAAGTACAAAACCTCGTGGACCAACACGGCCACGACCTGGCCGGGATCATCGCCGAACCACTGTTTCAAGGTGCAGGCGGAATGCGCCCCTATCACCCGCAGGCCTTGGTTGAACTTCGTCGGCTGGCTACTGCAATCGATGCGATCTTTATCGCCGATGAGATTGCTACCGGATTCGGAAGAATTGGTTCCGCATTTGCTTGTGAACAAGCAGGTGTCGTCCCCGATGTGATGTGCGTGGGGAAGGCACTGACTGGCGGTTACCTATCGATGGCAGCCCTGCTGTGTCAGAGCTCGATAGCCGAGGTGATCTCGAATTCGCGGTTTGCGGCACTAATGCACGGGCCGACGTTCATGGCGAACCCGTTGGCCTGTGCTGCCGCAAACGCCTCGGTTGATTTGTTGTTTGGTGACGCCGAAAGTTCTTGGCACTCCGCGGTACCACGGCTCAATGAAGCCCTTCACGTCGGCTTGGCCCCGGCTCGTGATATTGCGGCAGTTGAAGAAGTGGCCGTGACAGGCGCCATCGGGGTCATCACCCTGAATCGTCCCGTCGATGTCGAATTGACCACCCGCATTGCTGCCCAGGCGGGCGTCTGGCTGCGACCGTTCAGAAACAATATCTACACGATGCCGCCCTATATTTGCACAAGCTCCCAGATCCAACAGATCACCGAAGCCATGGTGCAGGCGGCACAAGCCCATATTGAAGTAACCACTGTTTGAGGACACATTTGCCATGCAGACCACACAAGCTGAAGCCGTTGCACCGGTAGCTACCCCGTCGTTGACCACCCAGCGCTTGCAGCGGCAGGCCCAGCATCGACGAAATGTGGGACTACACCGTACCGACGGAGTTGCAGTCGCTGGGCGGGTATTGGACCTGGCTAGTAATGATTACCTGGGATTATCCCAACACCCTGAGGTCCGCGCGGCAGCCGCCCACGCAATTCACGACTACGGTACCTCGGCCCGGGCATCTCGTCTGGTCACCGGTACTACATCGACGCACCTCCATCTTGAACAGGCGCTGTGTGAACTGACCGGCAGAGAAGCCGCCTTAGTCTTCTCCTCTGGGTACACCGCAAACCTGGGCGTCATTACCGCACTGACGGGCCCAGATACGCTCATCATTTCGGATGCCCACAACCACGCATCGATTATCGACGGTGCACGGCTGACCAAAGCTGCCGTACAGGTCGTCGAACATAACAGTATTGCTGCCGTCGAGACCGCACTGGCCAACCGGACCCAACCGGAAGCCCTGGTCATTACCGAGTCGATATTTTCGGTGCTCGGGGATGCCGCAGATGTCCAAACCCTTGCGCAATTATGTGCCAGATACGATGCGATGCTGCTCATTGATGAAGCACACGGAGTGGGTGTGGTGAACGCGGGAGGCGGCTTGGCGTCGGTCATTGCCAACTACGCCGACCGGATCATCATCACCGCGACCCTTTCGAAAGCGCTCGGGGCACAAGGGGGCGCAGTCCTAGGGCCGGCACTGATCCGCGAAACGCTCGTCAATACTGCACGCAGCTACATTTTCGATACGGGACTGGCCCCGGCCAGTGCTGCAGCTGCACAAGCCGCCATCGATCTCATCCAAGACAATCCCTCGCTGCTTCAACGTCTGGTGGAGAACCGGTTACGCCTGACTGAGGGACTGGGTATCTCCCCGGCCATCGGAGCGGTGCAGTCGGTACCGATGAGCTCTCCACAGCAGGCCGTCGCCGTGCGTGATGCGCTGGCTACCCAAGGTTTTGCGGTCGGGTGTTTTCGACCACCCTCGGTACCAGACGGGGTGAGTCGTTTGCGTATCACAGCTCGTGCTGACCTGACCATCGATCAGGTGGACTGGGCGGTATCCGTCATGACGGCAGAGTTGGAACGGTCCCATGGCTGACATAGCGGCCTCCAGAGTCATCCTCGTCACCGGGACCGATACCGGGGTCGGTAAGACGGTGGCCACTGCTGCGGTGGCTGCCAAGCTGATCAGCCAGGGCCTACGGTCACACGTCTATAAGCCCGTTCAAACGGGGCTGATTTGCGCTGGCGATCCGCAACGAGCCACACTGCAACGAGGAAATCCCGACATGGTCGTCGAAGATGATGCAGAAATTGCGGGCAAACTGGCTGGTTGTTCATACTCCACCGGTGCAAGCTACCCGCTGCCGGCGGCACCCCGGGCGGCGGCAGCTAAAGCCCAGATGCCGCTACCCGCACTGCAGACCCATGTGAAACGGATCGAAGAGTTATTACTGGATCATGATGTCGTGGTAGTGGAAGGCGCCGGTGGGCTCCTGGTTGATCTGGGGGAGTACACATTGGCGGACTTAGCAGTCGAACTCCAGGCACATCTGGGCCCGTTGATACATATTGTCGTCGTGGTGCGCCCCAACCTTGGCACGCTGAACCATACCGCTTTGACCGTTGAAGCCCTTCGCTATCGACGTCTGAGTCGGTTCAGTGTGGTGATCGGAGCATGGCCTGAAGGCCCCACCGAAGTGGAGATCAGTAACCGGGAGGAGCTCAGGCGAACGTATCCGTTGCTCGGGGTGGTCCCACACCGCAGCGGCACTTTGTCCCCTGAGACGTTTCGGACACGAGCTCCCAAATGGCTCACACGCATAGACAGCCTGGTGTCCGCAGGACAAGGTTCCGCAAGTTGAGTTATGCGCTAGTGCTGCAGACTGGTAGCTGACGTGCGGGAAAGTTGATAAAGTTGGCTTTTGTGAAGTTGGTGCGGTCGGAAGGAC
>DATBUK010000017.1:0-6953 GCA_036516155.1 Yaniella sp. | reverse complement strand
CGGTACCAATCCGATGCCATCGGACCGGCACCGGGCACGCGTCCATAAGGCGCTTTATATCCAACGACCCCGTTATACCCCGCCGGAATCCTGGTTGAGCCTGCAATATCGGACGCAGTGGCAAGTGGCGCGTATCCCGCTGCGAGCGCAGCGCCTGCTCCCCCAGAGGACCCACCGGGAGCATAGTGAGTGTTCCACGGGTTGCGGGTCACACCCCACTGCGGGGAATGCGTGACTGTAGCACAGGAGAATTCTGGTGAGGTGGTTCGTGCAGCGATGACACCGCCAGCCGATTGGATGCGCTCGATAATTGGATGTGAGACCTGGGCAATCTCATCGGCTCGAGATTGTAGTCCCTCAGAAATGGTGTGCCCTGCGATGAAGTGCTTTTCTTTTGTCACGACGGGAAGGCCCATCAGCGCAAGGGTTCCGGTGCCTATCGGCTCTGTTTGACCCTCGGCATAGTACTGGTCAGCTTGTTTGGTCGCCTCGGCCGCGTTCTCGAGCACTTCGGTAATTGCGTTGATCGGTTCATGACCCGCCGAATCTATGGTCTCAATTCGCTGCCTTATCGAGTCCAGCAGTTCCGAAGGGGCCAGTGACTTGTCACGGAAGGCTTCGAGTGCCTCAACAGCGGAGAGTTCCCACGGTTGTGTCATACCATCTCCTGGGCTAAGGCTGCTTCATACTGTCGGGCATTACCCGGGTATTCGACACCATCGAGTTCACCTTCAACCATGCGACGAAGCACCTGGGTGAGCCACTGGAGTCCGGCAATCATATCCTCATCTGAGGTGAATTCACGCTCGCAGTGCGATACCCCGTCTTTGGATGGAATAAACAGCATGACCGACGGAGCAGTCGTGTTCATCGACACGGAGTCATGCCCGGCCATAGTCTGCATCCGGCGCACAGGCGCCCCAAGATCTGCGGCTGCCTTCTCAGCGAGCTCTACACCTTCGATTGGGAAGTACAGGTTAGGACGAATATCGAAGTCTTTGGCAACAATCTCTAAGCCTTGCTGGCTGGCAATTTCTTGGAAACGGGACAACAGTGTTGCCCGGGCGTCTTTGACAATTTGCGGGTCGTTCGCTCGGAGGTCCGCCACCATGTGTACACGCGAGTTCACCACAATGGGTGAGTTCGGTTCGACCGTCACTTGACCTACCGAAGATACGAGCGCTTCGTCTGGAAATTCTCGGGTGATCTGCTCGACCGCTAGCACGACATGTGATGCACCAACGAGCGCATCGCGCCGATCCGCCATGGCAGTTGCCCCTGTGTGGGACTGTTCTCCGAGGATTTCGATATCGAGCTTCTGGGTATACCAGGAGGAATCTACGACCCCATATTGCAGACCTTCGCGTTCCAGGATGCGGCCCTGTTCGATATGGATTTCAGCGTAACCGGCGACATTAGCTGGTCCCGACTGGTCCGTACGATAGCCGATCGCTTCTAAAGCCTCTTTTACGCTGACGCCTTGGGCATCTTGCACCTGCAGCATCTCTTTGAGGTCCATTTTCTGCGCGTAGACTGCCGAGCCCATCAGCGAAGGTGCGAATCTGCCCCCTTCTTCGTTGAACCAGTTGACGACTATCAGATCGTGTGTTGGGATGATCTCACCGGCTTGGACAGCACGCTGCAATGCTGCTGCTGCGTGTAGACCAGCGATTACACCATAGGCGCCATCGAATCGACCACCGTATGGTTGGGAGTCTAGGTGCGAGCCCACCAAGATGGCTTCTGCAGATGGGTCCTGTACTAGTTTGACCAGCGCGAACATATTGCCGATGTGGTCAACGGTTACGGGCCAGTCACGTTCAGCAGCAAATGCTGCAAACCAGTCCCGGGTCTGTTTGTCTTCGACGGTGGCGGCTTGGCGGTGTACTCCGCCAGCTGGAGTTGCCCCTATCGTGGCCACCTCGTGAAAATTCTCAAGAAATAGTTCAGTCATCTCGTCATGCATTTTCGATGGTCCTTCCTGTGGTGGGGTAGAAAATCCTGTGCTAGTTTTCGGCATGCTGGGTTTCCCTTACCCTTCCGACCAGAATGAAAAGCAACACCACAATGCCCAGGCCGACGACATAGAATGCAGGAGCGTATCCAACACCGAACAGCGCCACGGAGGACTCCCCGACGTATGGTGCGGTCCCCCCGAAGATGGCGTATCCCAGGTTGTAACTGAAAGCTGCGGCCGTGAGACGAACTTTGGGGTCGAAGACTTCAATGAAGAAGGTGTAACAACCCCCGCCATAGATCGTGATGCCAAGAACAAACAGGCACTGACCAATCAATGCGATCCACGGTGTACCGGAGGAGACCATCATAAAGGCCGGGATTGCAGCGATTGTGGTGGCGATGACTCCGGTGATCATCATCGGACGACGTCCGACCTTGTCAGATAAGGCACCGAAGAGTGGCAGCAAGACGGTATAGAGCAGCAGGGCAATCGCGTTGAGGCCCAGGGATGCATTCCGAGACAGATCTCCGGTGGTTTGCAAGTACGGCACAAAGTAGCCAGAGATGAAGTAGAAGCCCATGGCGGTAAAGCCCATGATCACGACGACCTGGATCATGCGGTACCAGGAGGTTTTGAACGCTTCAGCAACAGGGGTTGACTCTTGTTTTTGTTCGGATTTTTCTTCCATCATCTCTTGGAAGACCGGCGATTCTTCCGTTTTAGCGCGAATCGCTAAGCCAACAAATGCCATGGGCAGTGCCAGTAAGAATGGAATGCGCCAACCCCACGCGTTATATGCCTCGTCGGGCATCGTCAATGAGAGGATAAGAAACAGTCCGGAGGCGAAGACTGCAGGCAGAGCCGTTGCTGCCAGGGTGGTGTTGACGAACATGCCGCGACGGTGGCGGGGCGCGTGTTCAAAGACAAAGGAGGGAGCGCCAACTGATTCGCCACCTGCCGAGAAGCCCTGGAGTAGGCGTAAGACGACCAACAATAGCGTGGACCAGATACCGAGTGTCTCGTAGGTCGGCAATAACCCGATGAGGGTGGTGGCTACACCGATGAGTAACAGTGTGGCTACCAGAACGTTGCGTCGCCCGATCCGATCTCCGAGAGCACCGAAGAAAAGTCCGCCGAGTGGACGAATAAAGAATGCGACCCCGTAGGTGGCAAACAGCATGAGTAGTCCCGCCGTTTCACTGCCCGGAGGGAAGAAGAGTCGCGACAAGGTGACTGCCGCGATGCCGTAGAGCGCCATGTCGTAAAACTCGACGAACTGGCCGACAGAACCGCCAAGCAGAACGCGACGTTGCATCGGGGTGATTTTATTGTCATTCGGCTGAACATGAGGAGGCCCAGCGGGCCCGTCATAGGTTCGCGATGTGGTGTCAGTCATACCTGCACCTTAGCTATTGATCGACTCGATGATAAGAGGCCTAATGTGGCGCGAAACACATCAAATGGGCCGATATCATTTCGTGACGCTGCGAAGATGCACTGCCAAGCAGGGCCTACTTCCCTACTAAGACACCGATTTCCCGTCTAAGCTTCGAATTTGAGGCGTTCCCATGTATCAAAGAAATTTATGCAATACGTTCAAAAAATTCTAAGCAAATAGTGGATTATTCTCGTGTTGGCCGACCACGAAACACGTGATAAGCCACAGCTGCGAATTCCTTAACCAAAGAACTTTCCGCACTCTGGGGATGCCGAACCAATTGCACGGCGACAGGTTGGTTCGTGCCCTCGAGCTCTAAGACGTGGACCCCGTCACCCACATAGGTTTTATTGTGTTGCGGTCGGTGGCTGAGTACGGATACGCCAAAGCCCTCGGCAACCATGCTGCGAACCGTCTCATACCCTTCGATCCGGTACGCCACTTCGGGAGACAGCCCTTGGGCTTCAAAAAGACCTAAATAATATGCTCCGGTGTAGGGCAGATCGAGTAGGACCAGTGGCTCTTGGGCGATCTCTTGCAAAGTGACACTGGTTTTATTCGCGAGGGGGTGGCGTGTGCTGACTATGGCATGAGGTGGAATTTTGGTCAGTGTTTCGACCTCCCATTGCGCGAAGTCAATGAGCGAGTATGAAACCACGACATCGACGAAGTTGCCCTTCAGTAACTCCACGAGTCGCTCTTGGCTGCCCTCCTGGATATCCACTTCTACATCAGGGTGCACCTTGTGAAACTCTCGGAGCAACTGCGGCGTTCGAAACACAGACATGGGTTGATAGACGCCCAGCCGCAGTGTGCCGGTGAGGCTATCAGCCGGGTTGCGCACAAATCTTTCTAGCCTTTCTGCTTGCCGGAGTAGCTTGCTGGCTTCATCATAAAATCGCCGGCCCCGCCTGGTGAGCCGGACCCCCCGACGCGGTACCCGGTCTAAAAGCGCGTACCCCAAGCCATCTTCAAGCTGTTTGATTGCCGACGATAAGGTGGGCTGAACGACGCGAAGTTGGCGGGCGGCTATGGTGAAACTGCCGGCATTGGCTACAGCAACGAAATATTGTATTTGAGTCAATGAAAACTGCATCGATAGTCCTAGCTGGATCCGTCGGTGAGCAAGGCGTACAGGGGTTCCGGTGCCTGCCGATATGCCAGTAAGGCAAGATGGATGGCGGTACGCCGTTCTGCATGTTGCTCGAGATCGTATCCGAGCTGCATTTCGAGATTTTTGAGTCGCGCGTACAGCGCCGAACGTGAGATATGCAGTATGCGGGCTAGTTCTGCTTTATTGAGGGACGTGACGAGGGCTTCGGCAAAGTCGAGTTGTCGCTCGAATTCTTCTCGCGTGCGGGTACCTTGCATTAGAGGCGTCAGTTCGGATGTCACAAATGCCAAAAAGTGCTCATGGGTATTCAGCGTGGCCAACAGTCCTGGCAGTCCCAGGTCCTGCGCATAGAAATATGGTCGCCTGCGCTGGCTCGTGGCGACGTAGGCTTCGGCGGCGTGGGCGATTCGGGCCGCATCTTCAAGACGCTCGGCAGCTGCTTTCGCCGATTCGGCCTCCCCTGCGATTCCGGCGACAAACGTACTGCGGCCACTGAGGCGACTTGTAAACCGTGCATGGGTTGTCTCGATGAGCTCATGCAATTCGGGGGCGCTCCGAGCAGGTACGAGCATGTCGACCACTCCGAGTTCACTTCGCGCGGCGAAGAGCGGCAAGGTTTGTACCGAGCCGAGCTGTTCAACGATATCCAGGAGTACTCCGGACCAGCGATTCAGCAGCTCCTCGGTTTGGTGGCGTCCAGAAATCCGGAATACCACGGGCGCCCAGTTCGTCGCAGTTACCGGAGCATAACCATACGTTTCGCTAAGCCGCCATTGGACCTCTGATGCAGAGAGGTCTGTGCCTCCTCGCAGCTGGTAGAACAATGACGACGCTGTTGAACGCTGCATTTCGCGTTGCGAGCGCTGCGCCAACACTGAGATAGCAACGGCCTGACCGGCTCGTTCTAACACTGTGCGCACCAAAGTTTCATCAGTTGAATATGGCTCCCGCATGATGAGGCGGCCGAGTTCTTCGTCGCCAGCCACCACTGCATGGGCAGCGGCAACCATTGGGGCATTGCGCTGATCAATTGACTCCCATTCGACTGGGCACTCCAAGAGCGCGGTGGCCTCGGCGACGATCCGGCTCGTGGAAGCAGAACCGACGGACAGCCGAGTGAAAGCCTCATGAATGCGCCGGTCCGTTTCAACTTCCTGCAAGCGCGATGCGGCGATATTTTCGTGCACGTATTGAGTGAGCTCCACGAATCGAATGCGCTCATGGATCAGATAAATGGGTGTGGGACGATCCCGTGCCGCAGTCTTCAGCGCCGCGATGACTTTGTGTCGCTCCGGCAACACTTCGGCAACGACGGCCACCGCGCCGGTGGCTTCAACGCTATCGAGGAATTCAGTGGCTGCATCAAGGCCGTGATCTGGACCGTCGACCACCGGGTCGAGAAACGTGGCTGTAGTCAGAATGAACTCCCCGCCGGGCAGGAGGCCTTCGGGACGCGATGTTTCCAAAATGTGCATCCATCGCACGGGCTCACGAGACGATGAGTCATCAGGCCGTGATACCAAGACCGGCGGGATGTTTTGAAAGATCTCGAGCTCAAGAACGGAGCCAACTGTGACACGACGCATAGACACAGTGTAAGGCTACAACGCGCGAGTCGACACACAGTGTCAATGTTTTGCCTGGGTCTAAGGCGGCAGGATGGTAATTACCAACTTTCTGTGAGCAAAGGATAGCTGCATGAACACGATCAACCAGCTGGATGTAACAACCGCTGAGTCCGCCGAATCCCTCAAGACCATTGATCACTGGATCAATAACGCCTACACCGAGGGCGCTGACACCACCGTTGAACGAGCCGACGTCACGAATCCGGCAACAGGTGCGACCACCGGTCAGGTTGCTATGGCGGGACAAGCTACGGTAGACCAGGCCGTTGCTGCCGCAAAAGCGGCGTTTCCTGCCTGGCGCGACACCTCGTTGTCCAAGCGCACCCAGATTCTGTTCCGCTACCGTGAACTCCTCAACGAGCGCAAAGAAGAACTCGCAGCCCTGATCACCGCAGAACACGGCAAAGTCCTAGATGATGCTCTCGGTGAGGTCAATCGCGGCCTTGAGGTCGTGGAATTCGCTTGTGGCATGCCCCATCTCCTCAAAGGTGGCTACACTGAGAACGCGTCAACTAACGTCGATGTCCATTCCAAGCGTCAGCCATTAGGTCCAGTCGCCATCATTTCGCCATTCAATTTCCCAGCGATGGTGCCGATGTGGTTCTTCCCCGTGGCAATCGCAGCCGGCAACACGGTCGTCATCAAACCGTCCGAAAAAGACCCCTCTGCTGTGAACTGGGAAGCCGAACTGTGGAAAGAAGCCGGTCTGCCCGACGGTGTCTTCAACGTCGTGCACGGTGGCAAGCCAGCCGTTGATGGCTTGCTGGAACACGATGACATCAAGGCCGTCTCCTTCGTGGGTTCCACTCCCAT
>DATBUK010000016.1:0-5361 GCA_036516155.1 Yaniella sp. | reverse complement strand
GTCGAACCGGCGACGAGGATGAAGGCCAACAGGGCCACGGCCATCCAAATATTGAAGTTCGATAAGCGTTTAATGCCTTTATCGAGACCGAGCGCAACCGAAATCATCGACACGCCACCCACGACGCCGATGATGACCAGTTGCCACAGGGCTGATTCAGGGATCCCAAAGAGGTGGTTGATCCCACTGTTGATCTGTAACGTGCCCAGTCCTAAGGAGACCGCGATGCCGAATACCGTACCAACGATGGCCACCGTGTCGATGAGCTTGCCAATCGGACCGTGGATCCGTTCGCCCAGGATCGGTTGGAAAATCGAGCTGACCCGGGGTGGGAGGTTCCGTTTGTGGATAAAGTACGCGAAACACAGGGCTGGCAGGGTGAAGATCGTCCAGGTGTGTAACGTGAAGTGGTAATACGTGAAGTTCATTGCATCGACGGCGGCCTCGGGTGTGCCGGCTTCGATCCCGAGTGAGGGGCCTCGTGGTGGGTCACCAAAGTGGCTGACAGGTTCCGCCACACCCCAGAACATCAGAATGCTGCCGATGCCGGCGGCAAACAGCATCGCAAACCACGCGGGTCCCGAATGTTCGGGAGGCTCCTCATCCGGTCCAAGTTTCACCCGGCCGAACCGGCCGATCGCAATATACAGCAGAAACAGTAAGAATACTGTGACGCCAAGCACGTAGAACCAGCCGAGGTTGGTGTATAACCAGTCTGATGCGGTCGAAACGATCGCGTCCATCGGTTCGGTGAGGGTGATCGTCAATACGACAAAAACAATGATCACCCCTGCAGCGCCAAAGAAGATCGGCGCTGAGGTCCGAAGTCGTAGCATGTCGTGCAGTCGAGTCAACATGAGACTTACTCCCATCAGGCAGTCTGTGCTGGTCAGTCCGTCACTGTTCTTCTAAATTCTGCCGGTCAATCGCCATTACTGGAAGCTTTGAGCGCTGGCGTGTGGTCTTTTCCACATAAGATTCGACACATTCTGACGTGGCATCGTGTCTCGGGGCCTGAGGAATCAGAGATCTAGCCGATCAGAATTGTTCGCCAATCAACACAACCATCCTGCCCCCGGCTACAGAGACTGGCTTAAACGCCTGCGAGGACGAAAAGCGTTGTCGCTTTCCGTCCCCGCAGTTGAGGCTTGGGCAGTTTAGATGTTGCGTGCCAGGATGGCTTGTTTGACCTCTGCGATGGCCTTGGTCACCTGGATGCCACGTGGGCATGCTTCGGTGCAGTTGAAGGTCGTACGGCAGCGCCAGACGCCTTCTTTATCGTTGAGGACCTCAAGGCGCATGTCGCCACCTTCGTCACGGTCATCGAAGATGAAACGGTGAGCGTTGACGATCGCTGCGGGGCCGAAGTACTGGCCGTCGGTCCAGAAGACCGGGCAGGATGAGGTGCATGCGGCACACAGGATGCACTTGGTGGTGTCATCAAATGCTTCGCGTGCTTCTGGCGACTGGAGACGTTCGCGGGTTGGTTCGCGTGATTCGTCGGCGATGAGGAAAGGCATGATTTCACGGTAGGACTGGAAGAAGGGTTCCATGTCTACGATCATGTCTTTTTCAACCGGTAGACCCTTGATGGGCTCGACGGTCACTGGTTTGGACAGGTCCAGGTCTTTGAGTAGCACCTTGCATGCCAGACGGTTGACACCGTTGATGCGCATGGCGTCGGAGCCACAAATCCCGTGGGCGCATGAGCGGCGGAAGGTCAGGGTGCCGTCGATTTCCCATTTGATCTTGTGGAGGGCGTCGAGCACACGGTCGGTGCCGTACATTTCGACGGTCCAGGTATCCCAGTAGGCTTCTTCGTGGAATTCTGGCTGGTAACGACGGACCTGCATGGTCACGGTGAAGGAGTCGACTCCACCGACCTCGCCTGTGTTGGTGTTTTCTTCTAGTGTTGCAGTCATTAGTACTTACGCTCCATCGGTTCGTAGCGGGTCATGACGACATCTTTGGTCTCGAAACGAATGCCTTTGACACCCTCAGTTTCGGCGTCAGCATCGCGGTAGAGCATCGAGTGAACCATCCAGTTTTCGTCATCACGATCTGGGAAGTCTTCACGGTAGTGACCACCGCGAGACTCAGGGCGGTGCAGCGCTGCCACGGACATGGCTTCTGCAATATCGAGCAGGTAGCCGAGTTCCATGCCCTCGAGCAGGTCGAGGTTGTAGCGCTTGCCCTTATCTTGAACTGCTACGTTCTTGTAGCGTTCGCGCAGTTCGGCGATCTTGTCGATCGCGCGGCGAATGGACTCTTCGGTGCGGAACACCTGCATGTCTGCGTCCATAACTTCCTGGAGTTCTGCACGCAGTTGGCCGACTTTCTCGGTGCCTTCGGCAGAGCGTAGCGATTCGATCTGCTCGGTGATGAAGGCTTCGCCGTGCTCTGGCAGCTCAACGAAATCAGCTTCTTTGGCGTATTCGGCGGCGTAGAGGCCAGCGCGACGACCAAAGACGTTGATATCCAGCAGTGAGTTGGTACCCAAGCGGTTTGCACCGTGAACGGATACACAGGCAACCTCACCGGCAGCGTAGAGCCCGGGGATACGGGTTTCGTTATCCTGCAGGACGTTTGCTTCGATGTCGGTTGGGATGCCACCCATGACGTAGTGACAGGTCGGGAAGACCGGTACTGGTTCGGTATGTGGTTCGACACCCAGGTAGGTGCGAGCGAACTCAGTAATATCCGGCAGTTTGGCGTCGATGTGTTCTGGCTCGAGGTGTGTCAGATCCAACAAAACGTAGTCTTTATTCGGTCCGGCACCGCGGCCTTCACGTACTTCGTTGGCCATTGAACGAGCCACGATGTCACGTGGGGCCAGGTCCTTAATGGTTGGCGCGTAGCGCTCCATGAACCGCTCACCGTCGGCGTTGCGGAGGATTCCGCCTTCACCGCGGGCGGCTTCAGACACGAGAATACCCAGTCCTGCCAGTCCGGTTGGGTGGAACTGGATGAATTCCATGTCTTCCAGTGGGATTCCGTGACGGTAGGCGATAGCCATGCCGTCACCGGTCAGGGTGTGAGCATTCGAGGTGGTCTTGAAGACTTTTCCTGCACCACCGGTGGCAAAGACCACGGACTTGGCTTGGAAAATGTGCAGCTCGCCGGTGGCGAGTTCGTAGGAGACCACACCGGCAACGCGTTTCTGTTTATACGGTGTGCCGTCTTCACGGGTCGCATCTTCTTCGACCATCAGCAGGTCCAGCACGTAGAACTCGTTGTAGAACTCGACGTTGTGTTTGACACAGTTCTGGTACAGGGTCTGCAGAATCATGTGGCCGGTACGGTCAGCCGCATAGCAGGCGCGACGAACCGGGGCTTTACCATGGTCGCGGGTGTGTCCACCGAAACGACGCTGGTCGATCTTGCCTTCCGGCGTACGGTTGAATGGCAGACCCATTTTTTCAAGGTCTAGCACGGCGTCGATGGCTTCTTTGGCCATGACTTCTGCCGCATCCTGGTCCACAATGTAGTCGCCACCTTTGACGGTGTCGAACGTGTGCCATTCCCAGTTGTCTTCTTCAACGTTTGCCAGTGCGGCACACATGCCACCCTGGGCTGCGCCGGTGTGCGAACGGGTTGGATACAGCTTCGTCAGTACCGCTGTGCGTGCACGCTGACCGGCTTCGACGGCTGCGCGCATGCCGGCGCCTCCGGCGCCGACAATTACGACATCGTACTTGTGTACTTGCATCAGATGAAGTCTTCTTTCTTAGTCTTGGCGGCTTGCTGGGCTACATGCTGTAGCAGAAGCTTGGTGAGTTATCGAGCAAGTTGCCCGCAGCATCGGTCATGCATGGTTCGAAGGTGAAGATCACCAGGGTGCCGAGCACAACGATGGCAATGCTTGCAAGGTACAGGGCAACTTTGAATGCCACACGGGTCCGGTCTTTGGATGTGTAGTCGTCAATGATGGTGCCAACACCAATGGTGCCGTGAATCATTGCCAGCCACAGCATGACCAAGTCCCAGATCTGCCACAGTGGGGAAGCCCATTTACCAGCGACAAGACCAAAATTCAGTCCCTGCACACCGTCACCGACCATCAGGTTCGAGAACAGGTGCGTAAAGATCAGGACCAACAAGATTGGTCCGGAGATCCGCATGAAGAGCCACTTGAACATTTCCCAGTTCGAGCTCGAGGACGCGGATGAGCGAATGTATTTCGGATCGATATCGCCGCTTCGTGGGGAGGCGATGTTTCGTTGCTGTTGAACAGTCATGCGCTTAGCCTCCAAACACCAGCATGAAGTGGCGCACGCAGAATGCGCCGAATACGACGACCCATAGGATCATGACGGTCCACAGCATGTGGCGCTGGTACTTGGTTCCCTTGTTCCAGAAGTCGACCAAGATGACGCGGATGCCGTTAAACGCGTGGTACACGACCGCACCGACCAGACCGGCTTCACCAATAGCCATGTACCAGTTCTTATAGGTACCGATGACAGCATCGTAGGCCTCGGGTGAAACACGAACCAGGGCGGTATCCAGCACGTGAACTAATAGGAATAAGAAAATCACCACACCGGTGATTCGGTGGCCAACCCAGGACCACATACCTTCTCTTCCGCGATACAGCGTTCCTCTGCCGGATTTCTTTTCGGCAGGAGGTGACTGCTGCGCGGTTGTCGCAGTAGACACTATGAAACCTCCAAAAGCACGCATGATTTTGGCGCCTAGACCTGATTTAGTCTCGCGTTCAGCGCCGGTGCGAGTTGCGTCCTATAGCTATAGGCTAATACTAACTCAGTCGCTACTTCGTTAATGCGACATTCTTGACCCAGCCGGTGGTAACTTCAGGCAGTTGCCAGAGAACTGCAATACAGTAGTTCAGGTGAACCATCAGCAGTTTTCATCATCTCATATTCCGGGGCTGGACCGATTCTGGGCGGTCATCCCCGCCGGCGGGGTAGGTACCCGTCTGTGGCCACTCTCACGTGCCGCAGCACCAAAGTTTTTACATGATCTCACCGGCTCAGGTCAGACGTTGATTCGTGCCACCTATGATCGGCTGCAGCCGATCGCCGGGGATAACATGCTCGTGGTCACCGGTGAAGCCCACCGTGATGCGGTGTGTGCCCAACTGGCCGATATCGCAGCCGACAATTTCCTCTTCGAACCCGAACCGAAAGACTCCGCCGCAGCCATTGGTCTTGCCGCAGCGGTGCTGTACCAGCGTGACCCGGATGCGATCATGGGATCTTTTGCTGCAGATCAGGTCATCGGCCCGGATGAGGTCTTTCAAGAGGCAGTCGTGGAAGCCATCGCCACGGCGGCAACGCACAAGATTGTGACGATCGGCATTAAGCCGACCTATCCTTCGACAGGGTTTGGGTACATCCG
>DATBUK010000015.1:0-3048 GCA_036516155.1 Yaniella sp. | reverse complement strand
AACTTCAGTGTCACAAATGTTTGGAAACTGAAATCGAACAGGCCGGCAAAAAATCCTTTGGCCTCAACGCTGTTGGTGCTCGGTCCACTCTGGGGCGCAGCATAGCCAGGATTGTTGTACCCGGGATCATTAGGGTTATATGGAGGTTGCTGAGTCATCGTACTCCTCAAAATCAGGGCTCGTGAAAGAGCCGTATGGTGTCAGTGAAGAACGTTCCGCGAGCGCAGAACAACATTCCAGAACTATCATGCTTTCAGTTCCAATGCCAAAGTCGAGCAGCCCTCACGCCAGCACAACCACCAGCCATGAAAGCCCTCGAGTGATCACAAACCAACACCCCATCAACGCCGTCTACATGCGCGGCGGCACAAGTAAAGGCGTCTTCTTTCACGCCCGCGATCTCCCACCGGCCGGACCCGCCCGCGATGCAATCTTGCTTCGCGTGATGGGCTCACCCGATCCGATGCAGATCGATGGGATGGGCGGCACGTACTCCAGCACAAGCAAAGTCGTGGTCGTTGATGAGCCGCACGACGGGACGGTGACCTACTGGTTCGGTCAAGTCGACATCACCACACCGCACATCGACTGGCAGGGCAACTGCGGCAACCTGACCACAGCCGTCGGCCCGTTCGTGATCGAAGAAGGACTGGTCGCCGCCTACGAACCGTTCACCACACTCATGCTGCACAATGGCAATACCGACACCCGCATTGAAGCCGACGTGCCGGTGGCCAATGGCAGCTTTCAGGTCACCGGGGCCCACGTTGTCCACGGTGTCCCCGGGACCGGTTCTGCCGTGGTGACCCGATTTCTCGATCCTGCCGGCAAGACCACCGGCCAGCTGCTGCCCCTTGGCCCGACCACTGACGTTGAGATGCCCGACGGGCAGTCGATCCCCGTCTCGGTCGTGGATGCCTCATCGGTCTACGCGTTCGTGCGCGCCAGCGACCTCGGCATCGATATGACAACAGCCGACCCCGCAACGCTCAACACCGAGGCCACCCTGCTGCAGCGTCTGGAGCACCTGCGGTCAGCACTGGCAGTGCGACTGGGTCGAGTTGATACGCCAGCCGATGCCGCCACACAGTCGGCCACGGTGCCGCGCATCATGGTCTTTGAACCCGGCGATCACACCATCCATGTAGTGGCTCGCGCGGTGATGATGGGCGTGTTCCATCGGGCCCTCCCCATGACCGGGGCGCTGTGTTTGGCCGCGGCCGCCCACACGCCGGGCACGCTCGTCGCCGCCAGCATGGAGACCGCAGCAGCCTCGAAAGTCGTGATCGGCCATCCGCGAGGCACGGCCACCGTCGAAGTTACTGTTAAACACCACGGTGCTACCGTAACGATCGACTCCCTCGGCGTCACCCGGACTGCCCGGCGCATTATGGACGGCCGGGTCTACGTCGAACAGTACGACGAGATCACAGGATCTTTGTTTTAATGAACGGATGACCGTTGACATCAATATTTACCTAAAATAGGCTCGCGTTGATTGATCGTTGAAGTACCAAACTGTGTGACATGGCGACGAAGGGAACACGATGGCTAGCGTGTTAGATAAATCTGCGATCGTAGCGCCCAAGAAATTTAATCGATGGTTCATTCCAGCCGCAGCGTTGGCTATCCACCTCTGTATCGGGCAAGTGTACGCCTTCAGTGTCTTCAAGATCCCGCTGATGTCCCGCTTTGATGTTGGCGAGGTCTCGGTCGGCTGGATCTTCTCCGTCGCCATCGCGTTTCTTGGACTCTCCGCAGCATTCGGCGGAACTTGGGTCGAAAAATCCGGACCCCGCAAATCAATGGCGCTTGCCGGCACCGCTTGGGTGCTCGGATTTTTCATCGCAGCCGGCGGCATTGCTACAGGTCAACTCTGGGTGGTCTACCTCGGCTACGGTGTCATCGGAGGCATCGGGCTGGGTATCGGCTACATCGCGCCGGTGTCGACCCTGATGAAGTGGTTCCCTGACCGCCCCGGACTGGCAACAGGTCTTGCCATCATGGGTTTCGGCGGCGGAGCGCTCATTGCCAGCCCGCTGTCGAGCTCGCTGATGGTGCTATACGGCGGCGGAACCGACACCGAAAACCTCGCAGCCGGCCTCGTGCCCACCTTCATGACGCTTGCACTGAGCTATGCGGTCATTATCGCCGCTGGCGCCTACGTCATCCGGCTCCCCCACCCCGATTGGGTACCGGAGGGTTACGACCCATCAGCCGTCGAATCTACGCCCATGCAGACCAATCTGAATGTCTCAGCAAATCAGGCGCTGAAGACACCACAGTTCTGGTTCCTCTGGCTGATATTGTTTACCAATGTCACTGCCGGAATTGGAATTCTGGAAAACGCCGCCCCAATGATTCAGGACTACTTCCCAGCCGTCACCGCCGCGGCTGCTGCGGGGTTCGTCGGGATCTTGTCGCTGGCGAACATGGCGGGCCGGTTCGTCTGGTCCACGACTTCGGACTACATCGGCCGCAAACCCATGTACATGATTTACTTAGGCGTGGGCATTGCGCTGTACTTGGTGCTTGCCCTGTTGGGCAACAACTCGCTGATCCTCTTCATCGTCGCAGCGATCTTCATTCTGTCCTTCTACGGCGGCGGTTTCTCCACGATCCCCGCCTACCTACGTGACATGTTCGGTTACTACCAGGTCGGAGCGATCCACGGTCGACTCCTCACCGCGTGGGCAGCCGCCGGGATTGCCGGGCCACTGATCGTCAACACCGTGGTCGAAGCACAGGCCGCAGCCGGCATGGAAGGCCCCGACCTCTACACCGTTTCCATGTTCATCATGGTTGGCTTGCTCGCCGTGGGACTCATCGCCAACCTCCTAATGCGTCCCGTGGCTGAGAAACACAGCATCGAATACGATCTCAAACATGAGGAGAAAGCGACACGATGAGTACCTCACCACAGTTCACAGAAGCCACCTCGGAAGAAGTTAGCAACACGTACCGAACGGTCGCTGTCATCCTGGCACTAGTCGTCATCATGGGACTGGGATACGGCCTGGTGGATACGGCCATCAAGGCTGCAGCACT
>DATBUK010000014.1:0-8897 GCA_036516155.1 Yaniella sp. | reverse complement strand
CCATTTGATCTCGTGGTCGCCAACCTCTATCCGTTCGTGGAGACCGTGGCTTCCGGGGCGAGCCAACCCGAAGCGATCGAACAGATCGACATTGGTGGCCCCACGATGGTGCGCGCTTCGGCCAAAAACCACGGTTCGGTGGCGATTGTGACCAACCCCGACGCCTACCACGACATCCTGACCGCCGTGGCCAACGGCGGCTTCACCCTGGCACAGCGCCAACGCCTTGCCGTCGAAGCGTTCGCGCACACGGCCTCATACGATACTGCGGTTGCCACCTGGATGGCCGAGAACTTCGACGACGCAGACCACCCGGGGTATGCCGGGCACGCGCTTGAGCTGAAAGAAACCCTGCGCTACGGCGAAAACCCGCACCAACCGGCGGCACTGTACACCACCTCATCGACCCCGGCCCCGGGCGTGGCCCAAGCAACCCTGCTGCACGGCAAGGCGATGAGCTTCAACAACTACGTCGATGCCGACGCGGCAATCCGGGCAGCCTACACCTTTACCGACCCGGCCGTGGCGGTTATCAAACACGCCAACCCCTGTGGGCTGGCGGTCGCATCCCAGGGCGCCGACGACGCGATCGCCGATGCGCATCGTAAAGCCCACGAGACCGACCCGGTCTCGGCCTTTGGCGGGGTCATCGCCGCGAACCGCCCCGTGACCAAAGCGATGGCCGAACAGGTCAAAGACGTGTTCACCGAAGTCGTGGTGGCGCCCAGCTTCACTCCGGAAGCCTTGGAGATCCTGACGGCCAAAAAGAATATTCGACTGCTACAACTGCCCGACGGTTTCGCACTCGACACTAAAGAGTTCAAACAGATTTCCGGCGGCATGCTGGTCCAAGACTCCGATATGTACCAGGCCCCCGGCGATAACCCGACCAACTGGGAACTGGTCGCCGGTGAACCCGCCGACGAACAGACCATGGCTGATTTGGTCTTTGCCTGGGAAGCCGTCCGAGCACCCAAATCCAACGCGATTTTATTGGCCGCCGATCGCGCCGCCGTCGGCATCGGTATGGGCCAGGTCAACCGCCTGGACTCCTGCCGCTTGGCCATCGAGCGGGCCAACACCCTGGGCTCGGCCAGTACCGGAGCCCAAGAAGTTTCGACCCCGGGTGGTGCTGAAAACGTCTCCGGAGAACACGCCCCCGACCGAGCCACAGGTTCCGTCGCCGCGTCCGATGCGTTCTTCCCCTTTGCCGACGGTCTGCAAATTCTCATCGACGCCGGTGTTCGGGCCGTTGTGCAACCGGGCGGGTCCATGCGCGATGATGAAGTGATCGAAGCCGCCAAAGCCGCCGGGATCACGATGTATCTGACCGGGGGAGCACGGCACTTCTACCACGGATAACCTGCCAACCAGCACCACAAGGGGGTACGCATGACAGAGCCACAGGAAGCCACCTTTGGGCAGCTCGAAGAAGAACTTTGGGATCTGTTGCGTGCCAAAGAATACGCCGCCGCAGCAGAACTGTTGCGCGGTATGCGGGTCGCCGCGGTCGAACGGTTCTTGGACCGCACACCACCGTCGTTGATGCCGGTGGCCTTTCGGCTGCTGGATAAAGACGTTGCCGTGGAAGTCTTCGGCAATATGGAGCCCTCATTCCAATCGGATCTGATCGATGGGCTCGCCGATGAACATGACCAAGACTTGTTCTCCCAGCTCCAGTCGGCCACCCAAGCACGGTTACTCGATGAGGTGCCCGCCGAAGTCGCCCAGCGGCTCCTAGCCAGCCTGGGACCGGCAGAACGCGATGCCGCCGCTCAAATTCTGGGGTATCCAGAAGATTCGGTGGGCCGTCGCATGACGGTCGTACCCCAGGAACTGTCCCCGGAAATGTCGGCTGCCACCGCATTAAACATCATCCGCGATTTGACGATCCCCGAAGCTGAGATCGATAACCTCACCGTGTTACCGGTCGGCTCGACCACGCACAAAGTCCTGGGCCTAGTCCATTTGCCGCGGCTGGTCCGAGCCGAACCCGATGAACTCATCTCCGATCTGATGGAACCTACCGAAACCGTTTCGGTGCATACCGACGTCGAAGATGCCGCACGCACCGTCGTCCACGACCGGGTCCAAGCACTCCCGGTCGTCGACGACGCTGAACGGCTCATCGGGATGCTCACCGTCGCCGACGCACAGCTGATCCTGGAAGAAGAAGAATCCGAAGACACCTTCCGCTCCGGTGGTGCCGAACCCCTGGGCCAGCCCTACCTGTCGACTTCGATCATGCAATTGGTCAAGTCGCGTATCGTGTGGCTCTTAGTCCTTGGGGTCGGAGCGATCCTGACGGTCCAAGTCCTGGGCTATTTTGAAGACACCTTGGCCGCGATGGTCGTGCTGACCTTGTTCATCCCGCTGCTGACCGGCACCGGCGGCAACACCGGCAACCAGGCTGCGACCACGGTCACCCGGGCCATAGCGTTGTCCCAGGTCACCACCCGAGACCTCTGGCGGGTCGTGGGACGAGAAGCGCTCGTAGGCCTCACCGTGGGCCTGCTCCTTGGCACCCTCGGGTTTCTCGGCGCGGCGTTATTCTGGGACTTCAGTATCGGACTGGTCATTGGGGCAACACTGGTCGTCATCTGTACCCTGGCCGCCTCCGTGGGGTCGGTCATGCCGTTGATTGCCTCCAAAATCGGTGTCGACCCGGCCGTATTTTCCAACCCATTCATCTCCACCGTCGTCGATGCACTGGGGCTGGTGGTCTATTTCTTGATCGCCAAAGCAATTCTGGGCATCTAGGTCAGCGGCCACAGCACGCAAGTGGCTTAACCCCAGCCCCAAAACCGAAAATCTGTCAAGGGGCGCCTCCGGGTGCGTTAGATTGGATGAGGAATTGTGAGGTGCCCACTACCACAGGGCGCTTAGAACACGAGGAGATAATTCATCTATGTCAAAGATTATTTATACCTACACCGACGAAGCGCCCATGTTGGCCACGGCATCCCTGTTGCCCATCGTCCGCGCTTTTGCCTCCAAGGCCGGTGTAGAACTGGAAACACGGGATATCTCCCTGGCTGGCCGTATCCTGGCTGCCTTCAATGACGTGTTGCCAGAAGATCAGCAAGTCAACGACGCGCTGGCTGAACTCGGCGAACTGGTCAAAGAAGCTGACGCGAACATCATCAAACTGCCAAACATCTCGGCCTCCGTTCCGCAGCTGGTCGCCGCCGTCAAAGAGCTCCAAGAGGCCGGCTTTGACCTGCCGGACTACCCGTACGAAGTGACCAACGACGAAGAGCGCGACATCCAGGCCCGCTACGCCACCGCGATGGGCTCCGCCGTCAACCCGGTGCTGCGTGAAGGAAACTCTGACCGCCGTGCACCACGCGCCGTCAAACAGTTCGCCAAAAATAACCCACACTCGATGGGCGAATGGACCAAAGACTCCAAAACCAATGTCGCCACCATGGGTGCCAACGACTTCTTCTCCAATGAACAGTCCGTCACGATGGGCGACAACGACACCCTGACGATTCGTCACACCGACGCCGACGGCAACGTCACCAACCTCAAAGAGGATCTCAAGGTCCTCAAGGGTGAGATCGTGGACTCAACGTTCATGTCCGCCAAAGCCCTTGACGCATTCCTGGCCGAACAGATCAAACGTGCCAAAGAAGAAGGCGTGCTGTTCTCGGCGCACCTGAAAGCCACCATGATGAAGGTCTCCGACCCCGTCATCTTCGGCCACATCGTGAAAGCCTACTTCCCGGCAGTCTTCGAAAAATTTGGGACCCATCTTGAAGAAGCTGGCCTGTCCGCCAATAACGGCCTGGCCGGTATCGAATCGGGACTCAACGAGCTCGACAAAGACATCGCCGAAGGCATCCGCAACGAAATCGCCGACGCCTACGAAAACGGTCCAGACCTTGCGATGGTGAACTCGCACCGCGGGATCACCAACCTGCACGTCCCATCCGACGTCATTGTTGATGCGTCCATGCCAGCCATGATCCGTTCGGGCGGCAAGATGTGGAATAAGAACGACGAAACCCAGGACACCCTGGCCGTCATCCCAGACTCCTCCTACGCCGGGGTCTTCCAGACCGTCATCGAAGACTGCCGCGCAAACGGCGCCTACGACCCAGCAACCATGGGTACCGTGCCAAACGTTGGCCTGATGGCACAGAAAGCTGAAGAATACGGCTCCCACGACAAGACCTTCATCCTCGAAACTGACGGCACCGTCGAAGTTGTCGACTCGAGCGGCAACGTGCTGATGAGCCACCAGGTCGAAGCCGGTGACATCTGGCGTGCAACCCAGACCAAGGACGTCCCAGTCCGTGACTGGGTCAAACTCGCAGTGACCCGTGCCCGCGCGACCCAGACCCCAGCGATCTTCTGGCTCGACGCTGAGCGTGCTCACGACGCGCAGATCATCGAGAAGGTCAAAACCTACCTGCCCGATCACGACACCGACGGCCTGGAAATCAAGATCATGGCGCCAGAGCGTGCCACCCAGTACACAATTGAGCGCATGCGTCGCGGTGAAGACACGATCTCGGTGACCGGGAACGTCCTGCGTGACTACCTGACCGACCTGTTCCCCATTTTGGAACTGGGCACCTCGGCCAAGATGCTGTCCATTGTGCCACTGCTCAACGGTGGTGGCCTGTTCGAAACCGGTGCCGGTGGTTCCGCACCAAAACACGTCGAACAGCTGATCGAAGAAAACCACCTGCGCTGGGATTCACTGGGCGAATTCCTTGCTCTGGCCGTGTCCTTTGAGCACCTGGCAACCGCGACCGACAACGCTCGCGCCCAAGTGCTTGCCGATGCACTCGATGCCGGAACCGGCCGCTACCTCGAAGAAGGCCGTTCACCTTCGCGCAAGGTGGGCGAACTCGACAACCGTGGCTCGCACTTTTACCTGGCACTGTACTGGGCTGAAGAACTGGCAGCACAGACCGACGACGCCGACCTGGCCGAAGCGATGAAACCAGTTGCCGAAGAGCTCCGCGCCAACGAAGAAACCATCGTCAACGAACTCAACGAAGTTCAGGGACAAAAGGTCTCCATCGGAGGCTACTACTACCCAGACCGTGACAAGACCTCAGAGGTCATGCGACCTGCGGCTACCTTCAACAAGATCTTGGAGAAGATGGCAAGCTAACGCGCCAGCCACGAGCACTGTGAAACAGGTGTGGCCCTGCCGATTTCGGCAGGGCCACACCTGTTTCTGGAATGCTTTAGTCTTGGTCGGGGTCGTATTCCTCACGAGCTCCGGCCTCACGCGAGGACTGTTCAAGGACCGTGTAGGCTTCACGGGCGATGGCCGTCCATAACCGGATCGCCAGCTGGGGGTCAGATTTCTCGATCTCAGCGATCTTCTGAGCCGACAGCACGAGGATTTCGGCGTCGTCGATGGCGCGAATCGTCGTCAGCTGGCGGCCCGTATAGCTCAACGCAAATTCCCCGAAAGTAGAACCAGGGGAGAGGTAGACGTGCCGGTAACGGGTATCGTCTCGACCTTCAGCGGCCAGTTCCACACGGCCTGAACGGATGAAATAGATCCCGCCGAAAGGCTGTCCGACCCGACGGATGACCGTGCCGGCGGTGTAGCTGCGGAGCTCCATGTAGTCGGCCAGGACGTTGACATCGCGATCTTCGAGGAAATCGAACACCGGGGCGGTCTCCGGTTCGCGTGGTGCGTCATCGGTCTGCAGAATCTGTCGGGCATAGCGGTGTGCCAGGCGGAGTTCTGCCCATTCCAGCGCAGCCGAGCGGTTGTCGAAGAGCCGGAATTCGCCCTGAATCTCTTCTTCGGGCTCGTCTGATTCCCAGGGCAGGTCGATGTGCCCGGCAGATGCGGCTTTGGCTTTGTCACGAGGGTCTGGCAGTTCGAGGTCGTCGTGGACTTCGATGTAGTCCAGCAGGTGTTCGACGAGCGTCTCGGTCCAGTCGATGAAGATAATGTCTTTGCCCGCGTTACGCCAGGATGCGGTGAGTGAGGCGAGCATCAGGATGGCGGCGCGACCGAAGTCATCGACACCTTGGAAGTCGATGATGACCATACTGACGTCGTCGTCGAGTTCGACAACGGTTCTGGCCATGGTTTCGGTTTCGGCAAAACCCAGATCGCCGGAGACTTCCAGAATCTGACAGCGGTCCCCAAACTGGGAGGTAATACGAGACAGCTCCGTTGACCGCACGACGCCCAGCGAGGCATCGGCCAGCGAGTAATGCGCCCGTAAGGTGGACCCACCCAGCGGTGAAGCATCTGCATAGTGGAGACCCAGATCGCGGGTGACGCGACGAATCGCGGCAGCACCGCGCACCGAGTTGCCGTGCTCGTCAAGCGGTGCGGAGTACACGCCGATGCCAAGCTGGCCCGGCACCACGACCATGATGCCGCCGTCAACACCGGATTTTGCGGGCAGGCCGACGTCGATCATCCAGTTGCCTGCCGCATCGTACATCCCACACGTCATCATGACGCCCAAGACCTGCCTGGTGGTTTCTTCGGAAAAGACTTCTCGTCCCGTGACCGGGTTGATCCCCTTGTTGGCCAACGTCGCGGCCATCATCGACAGGTTCTCGGTGGTCACATCGGTCGAGCATTCTAAAAAGTAGTCCTGGACGACCGGTTCTGGATCCGAGTCGAGGATCTCGAATGAGCGAAGTAACCAGGCCAGCGCACGGTTCCGGTGGCCATTGAGGTTCTCGGCGTGATAGACCGTTCGGTTGATCTCTAACTCGCCGGGGGACCCTTCGGCCGCCAAATCCATGATCCCTGTGATGCGGCTGAGTCGGTCCACCCCACCGCGGCCTTTGATCTGTCCGACGGTAGCAATCGCACCGGCGTTAATCATGGGATTTGCGGGACGTCCAGTACCGGACTGCAATGAGATCTCGTTGAAGGGGTCACCGGAAGGTTCCACATCAATCCTCTTGGCCAGTTCGGCCGAACCGAGATCATCGAGTGCCAGCCCATAGGCAAAGACTTTGGCAATGGATTGGATGGCAAAGCGGTGGTCGGAGTCTCCGGAGGAATATTGAAAACCGTTGACCGTGGTGAGCGTGATCGCCAGCTTACTGATATCCGGTTGCGTCGCTGTGGCAGTCACCGGGTTGACCGTGCCTGCGGTCATCGGACGGATGTTGTCGAGCAGATCAGAAAGATAGCGATGCAACGGTGAGATCAACATGGGCAATCCTTCAAATAATGTCCTGTGGGTGGTTTAGTAGCCGGCCTGCACATCGACCAGACCCTCTAATGTATCAGGTGATTTCCCGTCCGCCAGGCGCTGCAAATTGCGCACAATGCGCTCATCAAGCAGGGGAATGACCATCTCTGGAGTGTCGGCAGTATGTGGGGTGATGATGCAGTTTGGCTCGGCCCACAACGGGTGCCCATCCGGGAGCGGTTCGGGATCAGTGACATCCAAACCGGCCCCGCGCAACTGGCGGTCAGCCAGCGCTTCGACAAGTGCATCAGTGTCTACCAAGCTGCCGCGAGCGACATTGACGAACACGGCGTGCTGGTCCATCAGCTCAAACTGTTCAGCTGCGAACATTTGGTGGGTTTCCGGGGTAGCCGCAGCGGCAAGGACCACGACATCAGCGTCGGGTAGTACCTCGTTGAGCTTGTCTGAGGTGACGGTCCGATCTGCTCCCGGCACCGGGTCGGTGCTGCGCCGTACCACCGTGATGGTGGTCTGCCAGGTGGAAAAGAGGCGAACCAGCTCTTGTCCGATCCCGCCACCACCCACAATCACGACGTTGGTCCCGTCCAGGGTGGTGCCATAGCTGGTGCCCCAGGTCCTGGCTCGGATCCGTTCGGGCAGATGCCGTAACAGCGCTAACGTCAGCGCTAAGGCGTGTTCGGCCACCGGCGGAGCATAGGTGCCCTTGGCGGAGGTGAACGTCACGTCGGGGTATTTTCGAGCGACCGGCAAGAAGCTTTCGACGCCCGCGTAGGGGAGCTGGACCCATCGCACACCCGGGTTCTGAGCTAGGGTTTCGTCGATGACTGCCGAATCGATCATTCGGACGACCACGATCGCGGTGGCCTCGCCGTCATCGGGCTCTACAATCGAAAAACCTAATGACTCCGCGGTGGCCACCGTTTGCTCGTGCGCGTGCTCGTAGGGGGTACCGTCTCGGTCGGCTTGGACAGGCAAAATCACGATGCGTTCAGTCATATTCCTATGCTCACATGGAATATCGCCAAAGGGTAGCAATAAAGCGTGCCAAACCGGTCACACCGTGCTTATTTGACGTCTTCGGCCTCGAGATGCTCACTTGCGAGACGCACATAGGTTTCAGCATTGCGTTTCAACCCGGCTGACTGTTCGTCGGTGAGTTCACGACGAATCTTGGCCGGGACGCCGGCAACCAACGATTTCGGTGGGATCTCCATGCCTTCGGGGACCAGGGAGTTTGCGGCAACCAATGAGCCGGCGCCAACGGTAGCCCCGTTGAGTACGGTCGCGTTCATCCCGATGAGGGCACCATCACCGACGGTGGCGCCATGGACGATGGCCGCATGCCCAACTGAGACGTCTTCTCCAATGGTGCACGGGTAACCCTCATCCGCGTGCAGCACGACATTGTCCTGCAGATTGGAGCGGGCCCCTACTCTGATAGGAGCTGAGTCGCCGCGGGCTGAGACCCCGTAAAATGCCGAAGAGTTTTCAGCCAGGGTGACGTCGCCGGTAATGGCAGCGGTTTCAGCCACAAAGACGGTTGGATGGATTCGCGGCGCTTTGCCTGAGACATTCTTAATAATGGCCATACCGACACCCTAAAACCAACACGGGTTGCTGTCACTGGTTGCGGACCGGGTGAGCCTATTCGAAGATGACGGTGCGGTCGCCATCCATCAGCACACGGTGTTCGGTATGCCACTGCACGGCCTGGGCCAAGGTGGCGCCTTC
>DATBUK010000013.1:0-12599 GCA_036516155.1 Yaniella sp. | reverse complement strand
CCAAGGTCAGGGAGTTCGAAGACTTGGGTGCTCATGAGGGTTCTCCTACAGCAACTCGTGGGGTGTAATCCACGGGGGTGTCGTCCCACTGCAGATCATCAATGGCATCGAGAATCCGGTCCACGCTGGGCAGATGGTATTTCTCGAGCATCGGTGGTGGGAACGGGATGTCGAAACCGGTGACGCGCAGTACCGGGGCGGCCAGTGAGTGGAAGCAGCGCTGCTGAATGCGCGCGACAAGCTCTGAAACCACCGACGCGAAACCCTGCGCTTCCGCAACGACAACGGCTCGTCCGGTCTTGTTCACCGAGGCGATGATGGTTGCTTCGTCTAGCGGGTTGATGGTGCGAAGGTCAATGACTTCGACGCTGATGTCTTCATCAGCGGCGGCCTCGGCCGCAGCTAAACACGTCACCACCGACGGACCGTAAGAAACCAGGGTGACATCTTCACCGGTTCGTGCCACGTTCGCGCGAGCGTAGGGCTCGCCGTGGTCGCGCTGGGTTTCAACCTGGGCCCACCGCGTATCAAATTCTTCGCGGAGTTGTTCCAGAGAAACTTCCGCTTTGGTCCAGTAGAGCTTCTTGGGCTCCATGAAGATGACCGGGTCTTCGATGCGGATCGCATACCGCAACATCAGGTAGGCGTCTTCGACCGTGGCCGGGGTGTAAATTTTCAGCCCGGGGGTGTGGGCGTAATACGATTCGGATGAATCGGCGTGGTGTTCGACCCCGCCAATGCCACCGCCATACGGAATGCGCACGGTGACCGGTAGGGACACGGCTCCTCTGGTTCGGTTGCGCATCTTGGCCAGGTGGCTCATCATTTGCTGAAACGCCGGGTAGGCAAACGCATCGAACTGCATTTCGATGACGGGGCGCGCACCACCCATGGCCATGCCGATCGCCGTCCCGGCAATCCCGGATTCTGCCAGCGGGGTGTCGAAACACCGGTGATCGCCGAACTGTTGGCTCAGGCCTTCGGTGATCCGGAAGACCCCGCCGAGCGTGCCGACATCTTCACCGAAGACCACGACCATATCGTCGTGGGACATTTCATCGGCCAAAGCGGCATTGAGTGCTGCGGCCAAGGTGAGTGTTGATGGTTCTTTACTCATGGCGGGCTCCTTCAGCCTGGTCGGTGTGTGACTCGCGGGCCAGCTCATCGGCGAGCTGTGCTCGCTGCTCGGCCAACTGCGGAGTTTGGACGGAATACACGTGATCAAACAGTTCTAACGGCTGTAGATCGGGTTGCTGACCCATCGCGTCGCGCAGGGACGCGGCAACCTGTTCAGCATCGTCGTGGTACTGGGCTTCGCGTTCCTCGGTGAGGGCACCTTCGTTTTGTAGATAAGCCCGCATCCGACGCAGCGGGTCGCGTTGGGTCCACTCATCGACTTCGGCACTGTGCCGATACCGGGTGGCGTCATCGGCGTTGGTATGGGATTGAATGCGGTAGGTATCAGCTTCCACGAGGAATGGTCCACCACCTTCGCGGCACAGTTTCACGGCACGACCGAGCACGGCCAGTAGCGCAGCAAGATCGTTACCGTCCACGAGTTCACCGGCCATGCCGTACCCCACTGCCTTGTGGGCAAGCGAGGGTGCTGCGGTCTGCCGGGACAGCGGGACCGAGATGGCGTATTTGTTGTTCTGGACGAAGAAGATCACGGGCAGTTTGAAGACGGAGGCGAAATTGAGCGCTTCGTGGAAGTCGCCTTCTGAAGTGCCGCCTTCTCCGACCATGCCTAGCACCACCATTTCTTCGCCTTTGAGGCGGGCAGCTTGGGCCATGCCGACGGCATGGAGCAGTTGGGTGGTCAAAGGGGTGGATTGAATCGAGGTGTTGTGTTCGTGGGGATCGTACCCCTGGTGCCAGTTTCCTCTGAAGTTTGTCATGACCTCGAGTGGATCGACCCCGCGGGCAATCACCGCGACCGTGTCTCGATAGGTCGGAAACAGCCAATCGCGCGGAGACAGACAGAGCGCGGCGGCGACTTCGGAGGCTTCCTGGCCGTGGGATGACGGGTAGACCGCCATCCGGCCTTGACGGACTAAAGCGTAGTTCTGGTCGTTGATCCGGCGACCGATGACCAGTTGACGATAGCCTTCCAATAATTCTTCGACCGATGGCATCGGGTATTCGTGGCCGGGGGTCGACCCCTGGTCTTCAACGGAGAGTAACTCCCCGGTCTCCGAAATCATCTGGATCTTCCCGTGGGTCGGGAGGAGATAGTCTTCGAGGCTGATTCCGAGTTTCTTGGCCTGTTCTTCGGCAAGATCGGGCTGGGTATGTTCTGGCATCATGGCGATACTTCCTCCAACGCAGGTGTGAAGTAGGTAACATCAGTATTGGCCAGATTGGACGAATAGTGGACTTACATTCCGAAAATGGCGACAGACTGCATATAAAGTTCTAGACTGGAAAACACTTTGAAACTCTGATCGCAATTTTCTCGACAAAACGTGGTGGCCTACATGACCCTGAGTGATTCGCCTACAGATGGCAGTGTGCAGTTAGACGCGGTTGACCGGAAAATTATTGCCGCCCTAGCAAAAGACGGTCGGCTCTCGATGACCGCGCTCGCAGACGGCGTGCACATTTCTCGCGCGCACTGTCACGCCAGAGTGCAGCGTTTGCGGACCTCAGGAGTGATCACCGGTTTCACGATCAACGTAGATCCGGTCAAGCTGGGTCTGAGCGCTTCTGCGCATGTCATTTTGAAACTGCGGCAACATAATTGGCGCGCACTACGGCAAAAACTCTTAGCGATTCCGGAAGTCTGGCATGTCACGCTCACCGGAGGGCCAATGGACGTCATCCTGCTTGTCCGAGCGCGAGACACCGCCGACCTACGCAGGGTGGTCTTCGATGAGATCCAACCTTTAGCCGGGGTGGTGGATACCCAAACGTTCATGATCTTTGACGATCAGGTCTCGCGCAGCGCCCTGGAGTGACACGGTCAGATGTGGGTGGGTTGCCACATGCGCAGCGTCGTTTCACACACCACGACGCTGGGGCCGGTGCCTTGCCATGCGGTGCGCAGCGCCTGCGTGAGTTCTGCCGGGCTGGCGGTGGTTGCAGGGATACCAAAGGACTCTGCAAGGCTGCAGAAATCCGGGCGGCTGAGTTCGGTGGCCACGGTGTGCCCATAGGCCTGGGTCATATATTCCCGCAGAATCCCGTAGCCGCCGTCGTCGATAATCAACCAAGTGACCGGGATGTTGTGTTGTTTCGCCGCGGCGAGCTCAGCGATGGAATACATCGCCGAACCATCCCCAGATACGGCCAACACACGCTCTCCTGCCCCGACCGCTCCACCAAGAGCTGCGGGGAAGGCATAGCCGATACCACCGGCGCCTTGTGCTGAGTGGAATTGCCCCTCCCGGGCATCCCAGGTGTTCCAGGCCCAGTACGCGGCAATGGTCATATCCCAGAAGGTGTGCGCATCGTCGGGGACACCGGCGCGGATCGCAGCCAGGAGGTCTTGTTCGTGCTGCAGGTTTTGGGTCGCTAACCGCTCAGTGATGCGCTGACGGACCGTGGCAACCTGTGGAGCCGCCGACCGGGTGCGTGGGAGAGGGGACGGATGGGTCGCTTTAAGCGTCGCGGTGATGGCATCCAGCGCGAGCCCCGCGTCAGCTCGGATGCCCAATCCCGAGTAGTTCGATTCCAGCACGCCTTGGTGAGCATCGATCTGGATGAGCTGGCCGGCCGGTGTCAGAGTGTAGTAGTTCGATGTCACTTCTCCCAGTGAGGTGCCCACTGTCAGCAGTACGTCGGCGTCATTGAGCAGGTCAGTGACGTGTCGATCTTCAACCCAGCTCCCAAGGGATAGCGGGTGCTTGATGGGAAACGCCGAGTTCCCTCCCGGAGTGCATACGACTGGGGCATCAAGCAGTTCTGCAAGTTTGAGCAGTCGAGTCTGCGCGAGCTCTCCGGAGCGACGAATGCCGCCACCGGCGATGATCGCTGGCTGCTGGGCTGCGGCCAGGATTTCGACGGCCCGCTGGACTGAACCCGGATGCGGTCGCAACTGCGGTATATGGAGTTCAAGCGTGCCCGGCGGCGGCACCGAGGCCGTACCGAGCAACACGTCTTCGGGTATCTCTACCCAAGCAGGCCCCTGAGGTGCGGTGAGTGCTGCGGTCCAAGCATCCTCGAGCGCATATGGGATGGCTGAGGCTTTGCGAACTAATGTCTGAGTCTTGCTGACGTTGCGCGCAGAGGCTTGCTGGTCATCGAGTTCGTGCAGCATGCCTTTGCGACGCCCACCAAGTCCTGCTTCGGGTATTTGGGATGAGATCACGATCATCGGCACTGAGCTGGCGTAAGCCTCGTGCAGTCCGGCCAGTGCGGTCAACGCGCCGGGTCCGGTGGACACCACCACGACCCCCGGCTGGCCGGTCGTCCGTGCGTACCCATCGGCGGCAAAGGCCGCGTTATTTTCGACCCGAGAGGACACGAATTCCAGCTCACTGCGACCAAGCGCATCAAAGATCCCGAGCGCGTGCTGGCCAGGAATCCCAAAGACCGTTTGCGCGCCGAGCGCTGTGAGCGTTTCGATGACAAGGTCGCCACCGGTCCGCATCGTGACCTCCTGATTGTGGGGAAGAGTTATGCCAGGTCTCGTAGGTCTGCCATCAAGGTAAGCAGTTCGTAACAGACGTGTGCGGCAGCAAGACCGGTCAGTTCAGCGTGGTCATATGCCGGGCTGACCTCGACCACGTCGGCGCCGATGAGATTTAAGCCCCGAAGACCCCGTAGGAGCTCGAGCAGTTCCCGACTGGTTAGGCCTCCTGCTTCCGGAGTGCCGGTCCCGGGTGCGTGCGCCGGGTCGAGCACGTCGATATCGACCGAAACGTACAGTGGCCGTGTCCCGATGCGCTCACGAAGTTTTGCGACTACGTCTCGGACACCGTCGTACATGATTTCCGAGCTGGTGATAATGCCAAAACCAAACCGCGCATCATCGTCGAGATCTTGTGGACTATATAGCGGGCCGCGAGTGCCGACATGACACAGGGCTTCCGAATCCAGCAGGCCCTCTTCGGCCGCTCTACGGAAGGGAGTGCCGTGCGTGTAATCGACACCGAAGTAGGAATCCCACGTATCGAGGTGCGCATCGAAATGCAGCAGCGCGACTGGTTGATCGGCGCGGTGCGCCGCAGCACGCAATAACGGCAACGCAATCGTATGGTCGCCACCAATCGTCAACAGCGAGGCGCCATCTTCCGTGAGTTGGAGTGCGTCAGCTTCGATCGTGGCTATAGCTGCATCGATGTCGAATGGGTTGAGTGCCATATCTCCGGCATCGGCGACCTGTGCCTGGCTGAAAGGTGCGGTACCGGTTGCCGGGTTATATGGTCTCAGCAGATGGGAGGACTGTCGCACATGGTTGGGGCCAAATCGTGCACCAGGCCGGTACGAGACGCCGCTATCAAACGGCGCGCCGATGATCTTGATGTCAGCCGAACGGCCTTGATGTTCCAGCTCGGAGAGACGCGGCAGCAGCCCAAATGTGGAATCGCCACCGTATCGCGGCACCCGGGTTGAGTCGACGAGGCCAATCTTGTCGTGTTCGACGATGCGCGGTGGTTGTTCATCCATGGGGCCTCCCTGTCGCAGGCTCGGGAACTCAATCAATATTCTGCGCTGACTCGACGGAATGGCGCTCGCCGGTCAGCATCGTCAACAGCAGCACGTTTTCTTCGGCAGCATCCTCGGGTGCGGACACCTCGTGGACGACCATGGCACGCAGGTGAACCACCGTGCCGGGTTCCAGAACGAGCTCACCTTCATCAGTTGTGAGGTTGAGCGTGCCCTTCAACGTTTGGACTGTGATGGGGTGGGCCGTGGTGTGCGACCGCAAGACCTGGCCCGGGGTAAAGGTCAAAAAGATCAGGTTGGCGCCATCCCCTTCAAGTTTCCGACTGATAGCCGGCGGGGTGCCGGTGCGTGCACGTGGTGCATCCGCCGCACTGAAAACGTTGATATCCGCCTCAGGGTCAGCTTCTGCCGGACCAAAAGCCCGCGGCGGCATATTGAAAGGCTTTTTCACCATAGTTCGCGGATCCTTTGCTACCGGAGGTGATAAGGGGCGCTTGTGGCTGAGACAAGTATTGATCTCAGTGCAATTAACAATACTGCGAGTGGCGTTGCAAGCATACTGCTGTGCAGTTTTCGTCAAGCTGAGATGGGGCCATGGTCGCCAAGTTCAGCCGGTTCCCTGTGGCGTGGGCTACACTCGCTGTGAGTTCGGCGTTATGCGGATGGTGCGGACGGACGGGTACCTGAACCTCTTGTATCGAAGGAGCGGACCGTGACAATACACGCCAACCACGCGCAGCACTCGGGACCGATGATCATCGGTGTGCTGGCCGATCCGGTGGCTGCACCCTCAGAGGTCGCACAGCATCTCGAACACGAGCTGCCAGGGCTTCTTTCTGAGCAACTGCCGGATCGAGAGTGGAAAATCGAAGTGTGTCGGGAGCGGTTGCCGCCCAGCGACATGCGTGACGCCGAAATGCTGAACCTGGCGGCTGATCGTAAGCGGCAGCGTGGCTGGCACTTCGCGGTGTGCATTACCGATCTTCCACTGATTGCCGACGGGCATGCCGTTGCAGCTGATGCAAGCAGCAGTCGAAACGTCGCGGTGGTGTCTCTTCCGGCCTTCGGCGCGATGGCATCGCGGCGGAGAGTCCTGCAGGTGACGGCACAGCTCATGATCGACCTGTACTGCAAAGGAACCCCGCACGAGGACTCTGAGGAGCATCGCCCACGCCGCATCGCCGCGCTGAGTGGGGCATTGCGTCGGACCACACCCGACGACGATGGTATCGACCTGCGCATCCTCGCATCGCGGAGTCGGCTGCGGCTGCTGATCGGAGGAACGTGATCTCACGGGCTTGTTTAATGCCTCGACCGTAATCACCCTGACCATCGGGCTGGTATTTGGCTACCTGGCGCTCTTTGTTCTCCACCTGCTCGCCACATTCCTGGTCTTTACGCCCGAGGTGTTTCGCCAGTACGCCGGGCCGGAACCTGGACTCGCAGAGCACCTTATCGTTGCTCTGATAACAACCGCCGCCGCAACCGTGGCCGGTGCCATCGGCTCGGGCTTCGAGTCCGAAGAGTCGGTCCGCGAGGCCGCCTACAGTTTCCGCGAACGCGAACGCCGCCAAGCCCTGCAGCGCTCACGAGCGGCCGGGCCGGTCCACCCAGAGTATGCTGACGTTCGCCCAGCAGCTGCGGAAGAAGGGCGCGGGGTTACGGGTGCTCAACCTGGGCGGCGGGGATGTGGACACCTCCACCCCGATGGGGTCGATGGTATTCACGGTGATGGCCGCGCTAGCGCAAATGGAATTGGACATCAAGCGCGAACGGATCACCGATTCAGTGGCCAAGCGCCGAGCCGCTGGCAAAGATCTGGGCGGCCGACGCCGAGCCTTTACCGACAGCCAGGTCCGTAGCGCGATGAAACTCATGGACGCCGGAGAGCCCGCCACTCAGGTCGCCCGTGATTTTGGCATGTCCCGAGCCACCTTGTACCGGCGTATCCAACAGCTGCCCGCCCACGACAGCTAAGTACCGCGCAGGTAAACTGGTCTCATAGTGGCCCACATGTCAACAAGGATGTCGTAGCTATGGCCAGCGACTACCGTTCCGCGACTTCGGGCGAGTCCGCCTCGCGTGAGAACACGGCCATGTTCCGGTGGCAGATTCTGCGACGACACGTTGAAGACGGCACCCCGTTGACGCAACTGGCTGCCGGTGAAGGCATCGGGGTGCGGACGTTACAGCGCTGGCTGGCGGCTTATCGACGGGATGGTGTTGCCGGATTGCTGCCGGTTGTCCCGAAACGTGCACGCCGCACGCATCCGGCACTGCAGACGTTGATCGAGGGGCTGGCCCTGAGCAAACCCAAGCTGTCGATTGCTGCGATCACTCGCAAAGCGCAGGCGAAGGCAACACAACGGGGCTGGCCGATGGTCTCGTATAGCACCGTGCGCGCCATCGTCACAGCGCTGGATCCGGGTATGGTCACGCTGGCTCATCAGGGGTCAGCGGCTTACCGGGACAACTACGAGATGGTCTGGCGTCACCGGGCCGAGCAGCCCAACGCGACCTGGCAGGCCGATCACACCGAACTCGACATTGTCATTTTGAATGCCAATCAGCAACCCGTCCGACCATGGATGACCGGGATCCTCGATGATCATTCCCGGGCCGTGTGTGGATACATGGTCTTTGTCGGAGCACCGTCAGCGATGAGCACAGCTTTGGCCTTGCGTCATGGGATCTGGCCAAAGAATGAACCCGACTGGCCGATGTGTGGGGTCCCAGATCGGCTCTATGTCGATCATGGTCCCGATTTCACCAGCGACCATCTGGCACAGACGGCCAAGGAACTACATTTCGAAATCATCTACTCCACGGTGGCCAGACCCCAGGGCCGGGGCAAGATCGAGCGGCTCTTCGGCACCATCAACACCGAGCTGCTGGCTGACTTGCCTGGCGGTCTGGGGATACGTTCATCGTGTGGAAGTTGGACCGGCTCGGGCGGGATTTGCGGCATCAGGTCAATGTTGTCCATGACTTGACCGACCGTGGAGTGGGCCTGAAGGTGCTCACCGACCAAAGGGCGGCCATTGACACCACAACCGCTTCCGGCAAACTGGTGTTCGGGATCTTCGCTGCGTTGGCGGGGTTTGAACGCGAACTGATTTCTGAACGCACCAAGGCCGGACTCGCGTCAGCGCGAGCACGCGGTCGCAAAGGCGGGCGACCCTACAAAATGACCCCAGCCAAACTCCGGCTCGCCATGGCCTCCATGGGCCAGCCTGGCACCAAGGTCGGTGAGTTATGCAAAGAACTTGGCATCACTCGCCAAACCCTCTACCGTCACGTATCCCCGACAGGAGAACTCCGCGAAGCCGGGCGCAAGCTCCTGGCCGCCAAGTAGGGAACTAAGGCTGTTGTTTCGGGCGGGCATCGTTTATCGCGTGCAGCAGTCTCCGCCGTCGAAGCGAAGGCGCCTGAGTGGGGTGGCCGCTCAGTGATCTTCGTCGGGCACCCACTCCAGAAGATCACCCGGCTGACAGTCCAAAACTTCGCACATGGCTGCAAGTGTGCTGAATCGCACCGCTTTGGCGCGCCCGTTTTTCAGCACGGAAACGTTGGCTGGCGTGATGCCAACCCGTTCAGCGAACTCGTTTACCGACATCTTCTGTTTGGCGAGCTGGACGTCGATCCGAACCACGATACTCATTAGATCACCGTGGCTAGCTCGGTACGCAAGCTTGTTGCTTGGAGGAGCAGGCTGCGCATGACGACCATGAGCAACGCCAGGCCAATGCCGCCCAGGACGCCGGAAAGCAGCACTAGCATCCATCCGGGAGGGCCACCCACGGTAAAGGACTGATAAACGATGGTGGCCAGGCAGACCAGGGCTCCGGCGAGAAACGCTCCGATAATGCCATCAACCCAGCGCAATGCTCGTCGGGAAAAGACCTCGTCACGCAGGGTGAAGCTGATCAGACGCAACGTGCAGATGATCCCAACCTCGACGCACCCAAGACCCAAAATGGACAACACCAGTATCGGCCACCGCATATACGCCTCGGCGGGGTAGTCCTGAGCCATGACACCAGAGAGCCAGGGTAGGCCGATGACTTGCAAAATGATGGTGGCTGCAAGGGCTCCGATGAGCAAAATACGGAGCACGGCCACGACGGTACGATTTATCATATATCGATTCTCGATATAAACACATCAAAAGTCAATCGGCAGAAGCGCCACTTCTGAAGAAATTTAATTGGCTCATCGTAAAAATGAGTGTATTTGGGTTCGGAATCTGCCGGTGTCGAGTAGTGCGCTGGCGATGTAGTGGGTGAGGTTTCTGAAGCCCAGGGCGGTGCCGCGGAGGTGTTCGATTCTGCCGTTGATGGCTTCGGTGGGGCCGTTGCTGGTGCCGACGTGATCGAAGTACGCCAGGATGTCGGCGGCGCGGCGTTTCATCGTCCGGCCTAACGTTTGCAGCTCTGTGAGTGTGTTGGGAATCCCGGTACTGATGGCATCGATGAGCTTTCTAAATCGCTTTTTGGCTTGGTTGCGGTTCTGGTGCCGGTAGGCGGCCACGATCTGTTGGTAGATGTCGTAGGTGGCTTGCACCGGTGCGTGGTCCGGGTTGGCAAACACGGCGTCGCGGCGGGTCTGTTGTCGTTCGGTCAGATATTCTTTGCCGGTTTTCAAGACTTTGCGGATCCCATATAGTGGGTCACCGGTGCGCCCACGACGGCCTAGGGTGGCTTGTTGGATCCGTTGCCGGGCTTTATCCACGGCCTGGCCAGCCAGAGCCACAACGTGGAAGGGATCCATGACCGTAACCGCTTCGGGCAGGGTTTCGACAGCCGCCGTTTTGTAGCCGGTGAACCCATCCATCGCCACGATGTCGATTCCGGCCCGAAACGCGCTGGTTTGAGCTTCCAGCCAGGTGATGAAGGGTTGTTTGGACCGGCCTGGCACCATATCTAACAAACGCGCCGGGCCGGTGCCATCAGCCACCGGAGTCAGATCAATGACCATAGTGACATACCGGTTACCCCACCGGGTATGACGCCACACATGCTCATCCACGCCCAACACTCTGACGCCGGTCAGCCGGTTGGGATCGTCGATGAGTAACCGCCGACCCGTGTCTAAGACGGCGTCATTGGCGGTATGCCAGGACACGCCCAGATTGGCGGCGACCCGGGCAATCGAGAACCGGTCGATGACCACGGATTTCAACGCCCACAACGCGGCCGCATGCGAGAATTTGGCTTCTGGAGCCACCACGGATGTGGTGTCTTGTTGCCACACCAGCGCGCAATCATCGCACCGATACCGGCGCAATCGCAGATGCAACAGGGTGGGGCGCCAACCCACCGGCACATGGGTAACCCGCCGGACGATGCTGCCTCGCACCCGGGCTTCAGCACCGCACAGGCGACAAAACTGATCCTGGTCTACCATCCGACATTCCAACGCGGCCTGCTCGGCAGTGATGTGTTGGCCGATAATCGTCACACCGGAATCACGGAGCATGCAAAAGGCATCAAAATCTGGACGCGAGAAGGTAGGCTGGGCCATGTCGAGGTCTTTCTTCAGATGTGTTGTTTCAGCACTTCCATCTTCGAAAGACCTCGACACTTTTTATGCCTTCAACACACCCCGATCATCAAACCGATCTACACCCAAAATTCCGAAGAGCCATTTAATTCATAGATCCTACGGCCAGTTTGGAATAGCCTTCTTGCTGTTTTGCAGAAGAGCACTCCATTTTCGACCGACCAATAAACTGGGTCACCTCGACATTGACTGTGCAATACCCCTGGCTCTGATAGGCGCGCTGCTAGGGACGTAGATCCGTTATTGCGTCACGTAGTGCCACCATAGAGGTGCGCAGATGACTTCTGATATTCGTGCAGACAGCTTCTGAAAATGACATGTGTAAAAGGGTATACCCCTGGTCAAAAAGTGTTGAGGCATGAGGTGCGAATTGGACAGTTCTGTCATTTGTTAGGGCCTCGCCTGACAGGCGAACTTTCAAGCGGAAGCGGACATTTCTTTGGTTTTCAGACACCGCCACAACTTGTGCCTAAAGTCCGAAGGCTCCACCGCTGATAAGGATGACGATGCCCAGGCCAATGAGGACTGCGGGAAAGAGAATGTGTTCCCACCGTTCTAGGGCTTCAGCAATAGGTTTTCTTGAGCTAATCCACTTGGCCAAGAATACGAGGACGGCAACAAGCACCAAAAAGACGATGCAGTAGGCCAGCACTGCGCTCCAGCTAACACTCACAAACACTGGCACATAGACGCTAATATTGTCGCCACCGTTGGCGAAGGTCACTGCTGCCACGGTCCAGACCGAGACTCGTTTGCCTTCTAGCTGTGCTTCGTCGTCATCATCGTCGTCGCCGCGATTGCGCCACGCCTGCCACGCTGCCCACAGGCCTAATCCCAAGGGGATTAAGCCGAAGTAGGGCAGCACTTGGTCAGGTAGAAGCGCTTGCGCGCCAAGGGCCGCAAGTACCGCAGCCCCCAGAATGCCGAGGAATCCGAGGTATTGTCCGAGCAGGATGCGGCGGGTGGTGCCTGGTTGTCCCTGGCCTCGCCCAAAGAACAGCGACAGGATGACGATGTCATCAATGTTGGTGGCGAGAAACAGCCCGACCGCCTGCGCAATGGAGGACAGGATCACGCACTCACCTCTTCAGCGCTATCACAAGCACCAACAGTGCAGGCCGGGTCAATGCAAGGGGCGTTCTCATCAACAGCCAGAGTCGTTTCGACCAAAGCCGTCAGTGCCCGTGTCAGGTGTGGGTCTGCGATCTCATAGCGAGCCTGGCGTCCCTGGTGCTGTGCCACCACAATCCCGCAGTCGCGCAGACACGCCAAATGATTCGACACATTTGATCGAGTCAGCTCAAGGTTTTGGGCGAGCACCGCTGGATATTCCGGCCCACCCAACAGGGTCAATAGGATGCGGGACCGTGTTGGGTCGGCCATGGCTCGGCCCAATCGGTTCATCACGTCGATACGCGCGTCATTGG
>DATBUK010000012.1:0-3545 GCA_036516155.1 Yaniella sp. | reverse complement strand
ATATAACCCTAATGATCCCGGGTACAACAATCCTGGCTATGCTGCGCCCCAGAGTGGACCGAGCACCAACAGCGTTGAGGCCAAAGGATTTTTTGCCGGCCTGTTCGATTTCAGTTTCCAAACATTTGTGACACTGAAGTTCGCGAAATTCATCTACATCATCGTCATGATCGTAATTGGTCTCTGGGCCCTGTTCGGGTGGCTCATTGGTTCGATTGTGCTGATGACCCAGGAGCCGCTGGTGGGATTGCTGGGGCTGTTGCTCGGCTGGATCCCCATGTTGCTGGGCCTGATCTTTGCCCGGCTCATGCTCGAGTTCTATGTCGCCATGGCGCGCACCGCCCAAAACACCGCAGGGACACGGGTAGAACTCGAACGCCTGCGCGCGATGAATGGCCAGTAAACCCTGATGCTTACGGCCAGTTTTCGAGAAATTCAGGGATTTATCAGGCGGTTCATCCTCGTTTTTGAGCTGGGCGTAAGCTCGCCGTCAGGAACACCTCTTAGAGTAGAAACATCCTCTTCGAGGTGTGAGTGATGAGAGTGTGAGGCCCCGGTTGTCCAATCCGGGGCCTCATTCATTTAAACTTCAGTCGTAGGCGGGCTACAAGTCAGGACTTGGCCAGGTTGAGCTGATACTCTCACCACCATGAAAGCTATTGCATTTAATACCCCTGGTGAACCAGAAGTTTTTGAAGTCATGGATCTGCCCGATCCTGAGGTCGGTCCCGGCCAAGTGCTGATCCGGGTCCAATCGACCGCGGTGAGCCCTACCGATACGGTGCGCCGCGCGGGGCTCCGTCCGAGTGAAGAGGACGGCCCCTTTGTGGTGGGCATGGATGCTGCGGGAGTCATTGAGGCCATCGACGAAGCCGCTGACACCGATCTGACGGTGGGCGACAAAGTCATGGCCTTCCTTATTCCGGAAGGTACCCACGGCGGGTACGCCCAGCGGGTGGCCGTGCGAGCCGACTCGGTGACCCGGATTCCTGAAGGTACCACCTTTGCAGAAGCCTCGACCCTACCGATGAACGGCCTGACTGCGCAGCTCGCGCTCGATACGTTAGACCTGCCTGCCGGTTCGACCCTGGCCGTAACCGGTGCAGCCGGAACGCTCGGTGGGTACGTCATTCAGTTGGCCAAAGACCGCGGCCTGACCGTCATCGCCGATGCTTCCGAAGACGACGATGACTTAGTCCAAGAGCTCGGTGCCGATATCGTCAAACTCCGTGGCGAAAGCTTTGCCGACGCGGTACGTGGCAAGTTCCCGAAAGGCGTCGACGGGATCGTGGACGCTGCCGTCCAGGTTGATGAGATCGTCCCGGCCGCCAAAGACGGCGCGAAGATCATCACGATCCGCTGGGATGAAGGCGAGCGCGAACGCGGCGTGACCCTGCACCCGATCTGGGTGGGTGACTACGATGGCCGTCGCGATAAGCTCGATGAGCTCCGGCAGAAGGTCGAAGACGGCACGCTGACGCTGCGGGTCGCCGATGTATTGCAGATGGACCAAGCCGCCGAAGCTCACCGTCGGATGCAGGCCGGTGGGGTTCGTGGTCGTATCGTGATTGAGCTCGGCGACCTGCCGTGGACTTAGGGCTGGGGGACCGACAGTGGGGCCGGCACACGATGTAGAGCCCACTGTGGGTCATCCACGGTCACCTGTTGAATCCCCAGCGTTTGGGCGGTTTCGAATTGCCGATCCGTGGTGACGGTCCACATTCGTACGGTGCGTCCCTCATCGGTCCAGCGCCGCAAGACCGAAGCGTGATGTGCCAGCCAACCGGTCGAGGGGCCGAGGAGTGCAGCCGGTGTCGACGAGGCACCGGTAGCATTGCCGATCTGAAGTGCGTGCCCGTCGTGCGAGTTGAACAGCGGACAGACATACGGTGCGGGGACGGTTTCGGCGACCCGGTCGACGGCCCGACGGGAGAAACTCATCAACGAGACTTGGACTTGCGTCTGGGTGCCTCCGGGGCACAGTGTGCTCGTGGTCGACTGCCATCCCCAGCGTTGAAGCCAGCCCAGCACCGCGTCCTCGAGCAGGCCGGCGTTGGCGGGCGTGACTTTCAGTTCGACCGCAAGTTCGACCGGGCGCTGGGCTTGGACCATCAGCAGGGTGAGCTCGTCGAGAGTCATTAGCTGATTGGTGGTATCACCGTAGGGTGACGGCAGGTGCTCAGATCGGGATTTCCAAGAGTGCACGTCGAGGTGACGGAGTTCGGCAAGCGTATGGGATGCGAGCAGTCCGCGGCCATTTGAGGTGCGGTTCAGGGTGGCGTCATGCCAGCACACCAGGTGGCCATCGGCGGTGAGTTGGACATCGGTTTCAATGCCGTCGGCGCCTACGGCCAGCGCATGGGCGTATGCGGCGCGAGTATGTTCGGCGTACTGGGCACTGGCACCCCGGTGAGCAAAAATTTTCACAGCTCTGAAGCTATAGCTCAGATGTAACCTTCACGAGACCACAGTGTGAACACAACTTTGCCGATGCGTGACCATCCTGAAACCACAGCAGCCTTCGAGACCCTGCGGGCGCGCCGAAGCAAAGGGGCAGACATGTGTATCCAGAGCTTTCTCAGCAACAATAGATTCCATGCAAAGTTGGTGTCGAGCTGAACTCAAGGAACACGCTTTAGAATAGTAACTACCTCTTCAAGGTGTGAGTGATGAGTGAGTGTGGCCCCGTTTTTTCGGGGCGACGGGGCCTGTGCTGCCGGCCCGGGCCAGTTGGAATGATGAGTCATGATATGTGATGAATCCGGAAACTTTCACGCTCCTCCTCGACCTGGTGGGCACTTTTGCTTTCACCCTGAACGGTGGACTCGCCGCGGTGCGAGCCGCCAGAGTAGACATCATCGGCGTCATCACCTTGGGTATGGTGACGGCAATGGCGGGCTAATTATGCGTCCCCAGGGCCAATATCTCCGGACCCCGCCGCTTGAGAATTGGTCGCACCGGGTAGGCAATGTAGCGTAGTCAGGCATGGGTGCGTTTCTCAAAATGTGGTGGATGTTCTGGTGGCGGATCAGCGTTGTTGCATTCTATTTCGGGTATAACGGTGCCGGACCGGGATTTGTTATCAGTGGGATGGTTGCAGCAATCATCGCGTTTGAGGCAAAGAGAACCATTGTTATCTTTCCCATCATCCGGCAGTTCTACGGAGATGGCGCGATTGAATACCGGCGAGGCTTTCCAAAAGACGCCACAGCCCGAACATCGGGTCGATAGTTGCCAAAGACCATGTCGTTCAGCAGAGGGGAGTGCCTACATGCCAGAACATTTCCAATGGGTGCCTAAGATTGAACGTGGGGAATGGCTCCGCCCATGGAAGCTGAACCGTTTTGTAGCACGCTGTCCATCGTGCCCCGCGGGTTTGAGGCCTACGCGCACATCTTTCATCGTGTCCACCGCGTGCCGAACCGGAGAGTCTTTCGAACTAGCCGTTATGCCCGTGCTCTCGCGCTGCCACCGGTGTATGTTGAGAAACTGTGATCCAACTTGAAAATATTCACAAGTCATTTGGCGACCATCAAGTGCTCACA
>DATBUK010000011.1:0-5618 GCA_036516155.1 Yaniella sp. | reverse complement strand
AACGCTGTATCAGACCATGGTCGAACAGGTTGAAGTCATCCCCCGTCGGCTCACCGTCGACGAAGACTTGACCCGTTTCGATTTCGTGGTCGCTGCGGTCGGCATCGAACCCGCCGTCGAGGTCGCACAAGATTCCGGAGTGACCATTGACGACGGCATCGTCGTCGACGCAGACTACCGGACCGACGTTGACGGCATCTATGCGATCGGCGATGTGTGTCGCATTCAAGGACAACCGCGCCAAGACCACTGGGATCACGGGCGGGCTTCAGCCGCACATGTCGTGCACACCATCATGGGCACCGAACCCGATGCACCGGCCCCGCAGTGGGTGTGGTCGGATCAGTTCGGCCATGATGTTCAGGCGGTTGGCCGAGTCGTGCCCGAAGCGCACGAACACCTCGTACACCGAGGTGACAACGTCATTTTTGTGGTCGACGGCGACCAACTCATCGGAGCTGCTGCCATCGATGATCGCATGGTGGTGCGCGCGGCCACTCGGATCATGACCCGCGGCATCGCGGTCGACCCGGCGCAATTGGCTGACCCCGAGATCCCGATTCGTCGCCTCACGCGCTAAGCCGCACGGTGAGCAGACTAGAATAACCTGCATGCCACAACCCAGCGATTTTTCCTTTACCCTCGGCACGCGTCTTGAGGGGGCCCACGGTCGAACCGGTACCATTCATACCCCGCACGGTGACATTCAGACTCCGGCGTATACTCCGGTGGGCACCAAGGCCACGGTCAAAGCGGTGCTGCCCGAGGTCGTCAAAGATCTCGGTGCGCAGGCGGTCTTGTCCAACGCCTACCATCTCTATTTGCAGCCGGGGCCGGAACTGCTGGACCTCCACGGCGGGTTGGGGAAATTTATGAACTGGGATGGCCCAACCTTCACTGATTCGGGCGGTTTCCAAGTCATGTCGTTGGGTTCGGGGTTCAAGAAAGTCATCGATATGACCGGGCCCGAAGCTCAGGGCAAGGTCGGTTCCGATGACGCTGTGGCCCCCGGCAAGGAACGGTTAGCAAATGTTGACGACGACGGGGTCTGGTTCACCTCGCACATCAACGGTGACCGCCACCAGTTTACCCCGGAAGTCTCGATGCGGATCCAGCACCAGATCGGCGCCGACGTCATGATGGCTTTCGACGAATTGACCACCCTGCACAATTCGCGTGGGTACCAGGTCGAATCGTTAGAACGTACCCGCAGGTGGGCCCAGCGCAGTCTCGACGCGCACGCACAGCTCACCGAAGAGCGTCAACACCGTCCCTATCAAGCTTTGTACGGGGTCATTCAGGGCGCTCAGTACGAAGACCTCCGGCGGAAAGCCTGCCGCGACCTGCGTGATATGCGGGCTGAGTTCGACGGCGTCGAAGCCGGCTTTGACGGTTACGGGCTGGGCGGGGCTTTCGAGAAAGAAAACCTCGGCACGATTGTCGGCTGGTGTGCCGAGGAGTTGCCCGAAGATAAACCCCGCCACCTGCTGGGCATCTCAGAACCGGATGACCTGTTTGCAGCAATCGAGGCCGGCGCCGACACCTTCGACGCCGTCTCCCCCACCCGGGTCGGCCGTACCGGCGCGTTCTACACCGATTCCGGCCGTATCAATTTGCCCCGGGCGGAGTTCACGTCGGATCTGTCACCGCTGCAAGACGGGTGTGACTGCTACACGTGCCAGAACTATTCGAAGGCCTATATCCGTCACCTCATTAAAGCCGACGAGATCCTCTCCGGTACCTTACTGTCGATTCACAATCTGCGCTTCACGGTGCGGCTGGTCGACGATATCCGACAGTCGATTATCGACGGGGACTTCTACGAGTTCAAGGACCAGATGCTCGGTCGGTACTACGCCAAACAGAACCGTCCGGTTTAGTCATCAGGGTGCCATCCTAGAAGGCGAGGTTCAAAATCCATGCGCGGGAACTCGATCTCATCGTTATCATCCATACTCAGCGCGGTGAGAAATACTTCGGCTGAACTCTGATCACTGGTCATGCTTAGTTCCCTCCTTAGCCTCGCGGCGAGCCGCTAGCTGTTCTAAGGCAATTCGGTGACCGGTGCGGTTGCCTTCGATCATATCCCGACCGTCACGTTTCTGTATGCGAGAGCGTCTATGCCGTTGCCTGACCGACGGTGTATTTGCGTTCGGGTGATGTCCCGTTGACGACGTAGTCGCCCAGAATGCGAGCGCGATAAATCAACGGGTTGTGGCTCGCTAGGACTCGGGCGTTACGCCAGTGCCGGTCGAATGCTCGCGTCTGCGAGGTTGCCGATGCGCCACCGACCTCGAAGATCTTGGTCGCGACCTCTAAGGTCACGGGCGCGATGATTTGTTGCGCCTGGTACACCTGCGCATAGAGCCCATCGACTTCGGCTGGTGTTCGGTGTTGTCCTCGGGCGTCTGCCGCATAGTGGTCAGCAAGGACCGGAGGGATGGCCGAAAACACCGTTTCGATGCCTGCGACCTGGGCGCTGAGTTCACCGAGCAACTGCAGGACTTGCGGGTCTTGTTGCACCGTGTTGGCTGCTCCGTGGCTGAAGGTGCGGGTTCTGGAACGCACGAATCCGACACCGTCACGCAGCGCGGCCTTGGCGATCCCCACCAGGGTCGCCAAGTGCACGGTCTGCCATGCTGCCTGGCCGAAGGCTGTCCGCTCCCCCGAGTCCAGGCCGTGGCCGGTCGGGAAGATTTCGGCGTCTTCAACGATCACGTCCCGAAACGCCGTCGTGCCGGAAGCCGTCAGCTTTTGTCCAAATCCGTCCCAGTCGTCAATAATGTCGACCCCGGGCGCAGTGGCTGGCACCGTCAGCGATACGGGTTCGTCGTCGGCACCGGTCGCAGCGACCATGATCCAGTCGGCGTACCCACTTCCGGTTGAGTAGAACTTCTTGCCGTTGAGTACCCATGCGCTATCACGACGGACCAGGCGCGTCGCATTGCTGCCGTGGGTGTTGCCGCGTTCGGTGATCGCATTGCCCACGATCACGCCCTCCCCGAGACGGGTCAGCCAGCGGTGGGTGAAGTCCGTCTGTTCGCGGGTGCGTGACAGGACGTCTTCGACGAAACCCCAGTGGGCGCGAAGTGCTTGGGCAAGATTTGAATCGGCCGCGGCAAGGTCAACGAAAAACGTATAGGCCTGCGGTAGTGACAGTCCGTAGCCACCGTATTGGGTCGGGATACGTAGGCGTGTAAAACCCGCAGCGCGCAGTTGTGCGATGGGTTCCGGATCGATCCCGCCACGGGCGTCACGGGCGGCGGCTCCGTCGGCGATGTGGTCGAAGACGGGTTGCAGCTGGGCCTGCAGGTTTTCAATCGTGGGTTGATCAGCTTGTTGGAGACCTGAAACGGTCTGAGTCATGTCAGACTCCTCAAAGATTCGTGGCGTCGGCAGAATTCCTCGCGCACGGCGCCATACTTGCTAAGAACGGTTGAACTTAGCCGAATCATCACCTGGAGCACCCCACTACGGCGAGAGGGTTGCTGGCTGATCAGCCAGGGCTTGATCGATCAGCGCTCGTGATTCTGATGTATAACCTCACCAGATTTCCGACGCGTTGACAAGGTGTGCTGCAACACTGCGTCATCTAGGCGTCAGGCAGCCTGCCGTACTGCGGCTCGGCGGCCTTGATTTTGCCAATCGTCCACATGGTGACCGGTGCCAGCAGTAATTCGACTGCAGTTTTCCACACCCATCCCACCAGTACAAACATGACGTACTGGCCAAAGGTTTCAATGCCGATGACGGTCGCGGCGATCGCCGAGAAGGCAATGGTGTCGAGCAGCTCACCGACCAGGGTGGACACGGCTATCCGGCCAAACAGATAGCGTTCGCCACTGCGACGTTTCATCGCGACCATGATCCAGGCGTTAGTCAGCTGGCCCGCAGCAAAACCCACCAGGGAAGCCAACACAATCAGTGGGACGGGTCCTAGCGTTCGGGCCAGTGCTTCCTGGCCATCATAGAACGCGGCCGGGGGCAGGATGATGATGATCCAGTAGGTCAGCGAGGCAAAGGCCGAGATCAGGAAGGTGGTGACAATAACCCGTCGGGAGGCTTTGAACCCATAGACCTCGGAGATGATGTCGCCAACGATGTAGGCGACCGGGAACAGAAAGAATCCCCCGTCGGTCAGGATCGGTCCGAATTGGACACCTTTGGCGCCACCAATGTTGGACAGGATAAACACCACGGCCATGATCGCAAACAGCACCGGGTAAATGTGCGAGCCCACGGGTGCAACATTTCCACGCGCGTTCTGGGTGGTCACAGGAGGTTCTTGGGTCACGAAGCGTCCTTTGCAAAACGTAGTATCGCGACGGTGTCACGGCCTCTGCGGCCCCGTTCTCAGCTGCTGCCCCAGCTGGCGTCGATCAATAGGTCAGAAGTTATTGTAATCAAACCTGGCCGGAGGTTTTGAATGGGTCAAGCCCACGGGGCACAGCAATCAGCACCGCGCAGATTCCGATGGCCGACGCCGAGACCGTCATAGTCCACGACAGATTCCAGGTTCCTGCAGCCGAGGCGATTGCCGACAGGATGATGGGTCCGGCAAAGTTTGCCAGATTGAACAGCTGGGTGATCAGCCCGATGACGGCCGAGACGGAGCCACCCGGTGGAGCAATGTCGACGGCCTGCCGGGTCACTGTCGTGGGCACCGCCGCCCCGGCAAAGGAAAACAGCGCTGCGGCCAATAGCGGCCACGTCACAGTGCCGGGGACCGCCGACCAGTCGGGTGCAAACACGAAAAACGAGGTCACAGCCATGGTCGCCAAACCGATGATGAGCAGCCGTCGCGGTGGGTGGCCGCGCTGCAGCAACACCCCGGTGACGATATTGGCTACTCCGTTGAGACCACCAACCACGGCCGTGGCAACCCCGACGACGATGGCCCCGTCGAGGCCGGTCTCGATGTTCGCGTCGGCGAAAACGGTCGGCAGGAAACTCAGCACCGCACCCCATTGGACGGTGTACATCGAAAAGATCAGGCCCAGTGCCCAGGGCAGCGGAGCACGCAGCGTGGCGCCAATGCTGGAAGCGATGCGCTTGAGGTACACCGCACCGGGCGCACCGGCTGGCACTCGAGCCACGACGACCGGCATGAAGCCTAACGTGAGGATGCCCATGCTAACCCACCAGATGGTCCACGACACGCTCGTCGCGTTGAGGAGCACCGCTGAGATGCCGACGCCGGCAAACAGTGCGAGTCCTTGAAAGGCGCCCCACCACCCCATCGCGCCGTTGACCTTTTCCGGTGGTGCCAGCGCTCGCACGAGTGCCGGTGCGGTGACGGTAATGAGGATAAATCCCACCCCCTCGATGCCCCGGGTGGCCATCAACCATCCGCTATTTGGGGCCAGTGCTCCAGCCAGGGAGGCAATGCCGGCACAGCCCATCCCGAATATCAGGGTGTTTTTGGCTCCGATGCGTTCAGCTACTACCGAAGCAGCGAGCCCACCGAGTGCACCCGCCAGCTGCACGATACCAACCAGAGCGCCGGCGGCCACGAGGTCAACGTCCAGATCAGCCCGGATAAAATCTAATGCGGCCGGGAGTTTCCACACATGCATCGCAGCCAATATTCCTGTGATGACCACGACAACCCACGCCCG
>DATBUK010000010.1:0-9506 GCA_036516155.1 Yaniella sp. | reverse complement strand
GAATAAGCGTTCCCGAAGTTTTGGGGTGCGCTCTAACTGGCGTTCGAAGCGCGCAATGTCAACCATGTCCACACCTATGCCAATGATCATGATGTGTAGTCTACCTTTTCTTGATCACGGGTTTGTGATGTGTGGATTCGTAACTTCGGATTGCGATGCCTCTGCCGTAGCGCGTCGGTAATCAGGATAATGACGGCCACCCATACAAGGATGAAGCCGATCCAGCGCCCCGTCGTCATCATCTCTTGGAAAACAAAGTACCCGAATAAAAACTGGGCGATGGGCGCGATGTATTGGAACATGCCCACCGTTGACAGTGGTAGCCGAGCTGCTGCGCCGGCAAACAACAACAGCGGTACGACCGTGACAATACCGACGACCGGTAGTGTCCAAGATTGGAAGGTGTTGAAGTTTTCAAAGACCCCGATGCCCCCAGCCGTGCCGATCAGCCCCATTGAGGACACCACAATCCAGGCCACCGACGGGACACTGAGCCACAGTGTCTCAACGGTCAGACTGGTCAGCGAATCCACCGATGGACCAGTTTTATTTTTTACCAGCCCATAAAATGCAAAGGAGAATGCCACAGCCAACGAGAGCCAGGGCAGACTGCCGTATTCCACAGTCAAAATGATCACCGCTACGGCAGAGACTGATACCGCGGCCCACTGCAAGGGGCGCAGCCGTTCTTTCAAGATCACCACACCCAGCACAATGGTGATGATGGGGTTAATGAAATAGCCCAGCGAGACTTCAAGCACGCGGTACGTTGCCACCGCATAGATGTAGAGGCCCCAGTTGAGGGCGATGAGGTGACCGGCCAGAATAAGGAGTAAGTGATCGCGACGATTTGTCAACGTCATCGTGACACGACGCCAGGCGCCGCGGATCAGCGATACGGCCACGAGGGTTACCGCTAATGCCAGCACGATGCGCCAGGCCAGCAGATCCAGGGCATTTGGGGTCATGTAGTAGGCAAATGCCACCGGCATAATGCCCCACACGAAGTAGGCGAGAAACGCCTGAAGGTAGCCGCTATTGCGAGTTGGTTTCCCAACCTGCGGTTGAATACTGGTCACCGATCCCCCTGAACTGAACCTGATATGGAGCTTGTCGACGGCTAAGGTAGTGGTTAAGATTTGTCTACCCACGGACCCTATGAGCCATAATGAAAAGGTGACTTCCCACATTAATGATGCGCCGCGCCCTTATCCGGGCGCCTCAAGCACACCGGAAACCCCGGTGAGCCCGGTAACCGAGCCCATCAGTTTTGTGGGTTCACCTCCGGTCGAGCCCCAACACACGTACTCGCCGTTCATCGAGCTGGACCGTTCTACGTGGTCTAGACTAGCCCACGAGTTGGAGCAGCCCTTTGACCAGTCAGATGTTGAGCGGCTTCGAGGACTCGGTGACCAACTGTCGTTGACCGAGGTTGCTGAAGTGTATCTGCCCCTGTCGCGATTGTTGAGTATCTACGTGGACGCCTCTGCAAGACTGCGAGAAGCATCAAATAAGTTCTTAGGTGAAACGACTCGGCGCACCCCTTTTGTTATTGGCGTCGCCGGCTCGGTGGCCGTGGGCAAGTCCACGAGTGCACGGGTGTTGCAGGAAATGTTGCGACGTTGGCCCAATACCCCGCGAGTCGAGCTGGTCACCACTGACGGGTTTTTATACCCCAATGCCGAATTGCGTCGTCGCGGTCTGATGGAACGCAAGGGCTTCCCCGAATCGTTTGACCGTCGTCGGTTACTGCGGTTTGTCTCTGATGTAAAGGCCGGAGTGCCCGAGGTGCGGGCTCCGATGTATTCGCACCTGACCTACGACATTGTGCCAAATCAGCAGATCGTCGTGCGCCGGCCCGATGTGCTCATCGTTGAAGGGCTCAATGTACTTGCCCCACCGAGGCCTCGCTCGGATGGCACCTCTGGCCTGTCGGTATCAGATTTCTTCGACTACTCGATCTACGTGGATGCCTCACATGATGCGGTCCGAAAGTGGTACGTCGACCGATTTATGAAACTGCGTTCGGGTGCGTTTGCGAACCCGGACTCGTATTTCCACCAGTACTCTACCCTCAGTGATGAAGAGGCCATTCGAACAGCCACCGGGATCTGGGATAGGATTAATGGCCCCAACCTTGTGCAAAACGTTTTACCCACTCGCGGACGCGCTAAGCTAGTGCTGACCAAAAACGAAGATCACCACGTCAAACGCGTATTAATGAGGAAGATTTAGTATGGCCCGCACCCCGAAGGTGGCGCTGACCGCTTCAGCGATCACTCTGCTATGCCTCGGGGCCAGCCTCGCCGCTTCACCCCAGGTGCTTGCCGAAACCTTGGGCCGTGAAGTCCATGCTTTTTCACCGATGGATCCCAGCACCTACCCGGGAAATCGTGACCAAGAACCCCCGCGTGCCATGGATGCCTCGACCGCCACGCGCCCACAAACCACGGTGACACCCGGTCAACAACGGTCATCTGATCAAGCCGAGACCAACGGCCAGGATGATGCCACGGCCCCGGCGACAGATCTCCCTCGGTTCGATACGGCCGATGCCGAAACCTTTGCACCTGCTGATACTCCGAAATCGGAGTCTGCCACACAATCGCAGCGTTCGCGCGAAACGTCGACGTTACCAGAGGTCACACCGACATCCCCTCCACCAGAAGCACCTGATGAGTCCCCAGCACCAGCGGAGACTGAAGCTGACGAGGAAACGCCGACCCCTGATGTTGATGCACCAGAATCCCTGACGGTCATCGTCAACAAACAACGACCCCTGCCAGAAGACTATGAGCCCCACGACCTGGTCGAGCTACCCAATGAGACGGGCACAGAACCTCTACAATTGCGCGAAGAGGCGGCACAGGCGACAGAGCGCTTATTTGATGCAGCTCAAGCCGACGGAATCGAACTCACCGCGATCTCGGCCTACCGCTCCTTCGAGTACCAGCAAGAGCTCTACGACCGCTACATCGCTGAGAACGGCATCGACGCAACCAATGAGATGTCGGCCAAGCCCGGTCACTCAGAACACCAGACCGGATGGGCGCTCGATATCGATACCCCCGACGGGCAGCATACGCTGAGTCAAAGCTTCGGTGAGACCGATGCGGGCCAGTGGCTCGCTGACAACGCACACGAGTTCGGCTTTGTGATTCGCTACCCACAAGATGCTCGAGACATCACTGGTTTTAGTTATGAACCGTGGCATTTACGGTATTTCGGTGAACAGTATGCCGCACTGATCATGGAGGGTTCCGGTATCGCTGAAACAACGTTTGACCTTGATCCGGCACCAGACTACGACTCCTGAACTGACGTGGCCAAAGCCCTGCTCCCGGTAGGCTGGCGGAAGTCTATACTGTAAGCATGCTCAAAGGTTTCAAAGATTTCATAGCTCAAGGCAACGCCATGGACTTGGCGGTGGCGGTCATTATCGGGGCGGCTTTCACCCAGGTCGTCACCGCCCTGACAGATTCTGTGCTCATGCCGCTGATTTCAGCGCTGGTCGGTTCACCGAATTTTGATGAGTTCGCCAAGGTCACGCTCAATGGCAATGAGATCGCCTTCGGGGTGTTGTTGACAGCGATTGTCAATTTCTTGCTGGTCGCTGCAGCCGTCTACTTCTTTCTTGTGACACCCATGAACAAGTTGTTAGCGATGCGACGTCACGAGGCAGAAGATGAAGAAGAAACCCCAGAAGACATCGCACTGCTGCGTGAAATCCGCGACGCGTTAGCCAATCAGTCTCGTTCTTAAGCGGACGGATTCGGGATACAGGGCAACCAGTTATAGGGCGGGTTTTCGCACTGCGGGATCGACATAAGACCCACAGCAAAACCCGCGGCCAGCAGACCGGCGACCACGACGATGGCAAAGACAATCCAGCGACGGGTTTTCAGGTTTTCAGGCGGATCCGATGTGACCTGTGCTGGATCGTGACCGGCCAGCACATTGGCTTCTCGATGGAACTCATCCATATCACGCCGGAAATACCCGGTGTCTTGTCGATCGTGTTCTGACGGTGATTCGTTTTCGGAAGTACTCACAGTGCTAAGTTCTTCGACACCACATCGGCTAGGTGTTTGGCTTGCTGATCGGCGGTCGTCTTATCGGCGGCTTCGACCATGACGCGCACCACGGGTTCGGTCCCAGATGGTCGCAACAACACTCGACCAGTGGCGCCGAGCTGTTGTTCAACGCTCGAGACGGCTTCGGAGACGACACCGTTACCGTTGACGCCGTTCTTGTCCACGTTTTTAACGTTAATCAAAACCTGCGGCAGACGGTTCATGACCGAGGCCAACTCGGTAAGCGGTTGGTTGGTGGCCTTCATTCGAGCCGCCAACTGAAGCCCCGTCAAAATGCCATCTCCGGTAGTCGCCCACTTTGAGAAGATGATGTGGCCCGATTGCTCACCACCAATGGAGTACCCGTGCTCTTGCATGGCTTCGAGGACGTAGCGGTCACCAACCTTGGTCTCCACGACATTGATGCCTTGTTCTTGCATGGCAAGTTTCAACCCGAGGTTACTCATGACAGTCACCACCAGGGTGTTGTCGTTGAGCACGCCTTGTTCTTTGAGGGCAACGGCCATGATCGCCATGATCTGGTCACCGTCAACGATCGAACCGTGATGGTCGACTGCCAAGAACCGGTCTGCGTCCCCGTCAAGCGCCACGCCGAGGTCGGCTCCGTGTTCTAAGACCGCTGCTTGGAGGTTCTCCATGTGGGTTGAGCCGTAGTTGTGGTTGATATTCAGTCCATCGGGATCCGCCCCAATGACCGCAACCTCAGCACCGGCGTCGGCGAAGACTTGGGGTGCTACCGCTGCGCCCGCACCGTGTGCGGCATCGATGACGATTTTCATACCGTCCAGACGATTCGGCAAGGATTTCAACAGGTGCAGGACGTAGCGGTCCTCGGCATCTGCGAAGCGTCGGACGCGACCAACTTGTGCTCCGATGGGACGAAGCGGTTCCTCTTGCATTCGCGCGACGATGCGATCTTCTTGAGCGTCGGTGAGCTTTTCACCGCCGCGTGCTAAAAACTTAATGCCGTTATCGGGCGCCGGGTTATGGGAAGCCGAAATCATGACCCCGAAATCAGCATTGATGTCGTCTACCAGATATGCGGCGGCCGGAGTCGGGAGCACACCGGCGTCGTAGACATCGACTCCGGAGGAGGCCAGGCCGGCAGAGACCGCAGCGTTAATGAATTCTGATGAGATACGGGGATCACGAGCCACAACCGCTTTCGGGCGGGTCCCATCGGAGTCTTCATGGCCTAGCACGACTGCGGCGGCCTGTGAGAGTTGGGTTGCCAGTTCGACGGTCAAGGTCTCATTCGCTACGCCTCGAACACCGTCTGTACCAAATAGTTTTGACATCGTTACCACTTCTGTGTGAATGGCGAACCGCACCGGAGTAGGCCCGTGCAAGTTCTGCGCTAGTTATGATCGGACAGGCTGGGAAGGACCTTCGGAAGCTTTACGAGCGCGTGTCGTAAAGACCGTCGGCAGCACACTTCACGGATCGGCTGCGCACTTCACCGAGATGGCGATGGTGAACCTGCGGCACAATAGCTGGTCGTCAGAGCTCATTTGTTCGCCTATTTCCTTCCCGTGCGGGCGCCTAATTGGATTCATTTTACCCGGTTTAGCGCAGAATTGAGCGATTTTGTCGAGAAACCCTCCGTAACCAGCGTGACGACTGTACAACCGTGTGGTCGCAGGACTATCTTGTAGAAGGTTCGATAATAGCTAAATGGAGTGATCAGATGAGACAAGGCAAGACACTATGGTCAGTGTTTTTTGCCGGGATCGTGGCATTGTTCAGTTTCTTTATGGCACCAGCGGCGTTGGCCGATACTGGTCCTGATGCTGAAGGCGGCGCGCCCGACGGGGAACTTTATGTCATAGGTACAGATACCACGTTCGCACCCTTCGAGTTTCGTGACCCTAGCGGTGAATTGGTCGGCATCGACATTGACCTGATGAAGGCCATTGCCGAAGACCAAGGTTTTCGCGTTGAGTTTCGGTCTATGGGATTCAATGCAGCCCTGCAGGCGTTGAGTTCCAACCAGGTTGACGGTGTCATCGCCGGAGCCGGTATTACTGAGGAACGGCAGGAAATTTATGACTTCTCGGATCCTTACTTCACCGGTGAGCTCACCATCGCAGCGCTCGAAGGCGCAAATATTTCTGGTTGGGAAGATCTCGAAGGCGAATCAGTCGCGGTCAAAACCGGCTCCCTTTCTGAAGAGTGGGCCCGCGAAATGCAGGAAGACTACGACTTCGATATCAATGCGCTGGATCAGACCACGACCATGGTCGAGTCGGTCAAATCCGGTCACGACGCAGCGTTGGTCGATGACCTGCCCATTATCGCCTACGGGATTCAGCAGGGCTCCGGTCTTGAATTGGTCTCTGAACCAGAACCAACCGGTGACTACGGTTTTCTCGTCAATAAAGGCGAAAACCAAGAACTGCTCGAGATGTTTAACCAGGGCTTGGACAATCTGCAAGAATCCGGTGAATACGACGCCATTTTAGATGAATACCTCGGTGGCGAAGATGCCGGACCGGATGCTTCCACGTTCCTAGGGCTGTTGTCGACCTCGATGCCTGCCTTGATGGTGGGTCTGAAGAACACGCTGCTGATCACCGGTATCTCGTTTGCCATCGCGATGGCCTTGGGTCTGATGTTCGGGTTTATGAAACTTTCCACCAACATCGTGCTGCGCGGTATCGCCACCGCCTTTATTGCGATCTATCGCGGTACCCCGGTCCTGGTCTGGGCATTCTTTTTCTATTTCGGGCTACCGCAGCTGATCAGCACTCCTATTTCCATCTGGGTCGCCGGTGCGCTGACGCTGTCGCTCAATGGGGCGGCGTATATCGCTGAGATTGTGCGTGGCTCGGTTCAGTCGGTCGATCCGGGACAGGCCGAAGCAGCTCGGTCTCTGGCGATGACCAGGGGGCAAACCATGCGCAAAGTGGTCTTGCCACAAGCATTCAAGATGATGACCCCCTCGCTGATCAACCAGCTGATCATTATGCTCAAGGATTCGTCCTTGCTGCTGGCTATCGGCTTTGGTGAGCTCTTGTACCAGGCGCAGCAGATTTATGCGGCAAACTTCCGCACGACCGAGGTCCTGCTTATTGTCGCTGCCATCTACTTCATCGCCATCTGGTTGCTGACATGGGTCGCAAATATTGTGGATAGAAGGGTAAATAAGTAAATGTCGAATCCAGAAACTTCCACTATTCCATTAGTCACTGACGATGAAACGAATGTCATTCGCATCGAAGACCTGCATAAGAGCTTCGGCGAACACGAAGTGCTTCGCGGAGTCAATGCCCAGGTCAAAGTTGGCCAGGTCGTCTGTATCATCGGGCCATCTGGGTCGGGGAAATCGACGTTGTTACGGTGTATCAACGGCCTCGAGGGCATCACCTCTGGCAATATCTGGTTGGGCGGATACAACCTGTCTGACGAGAAAGTCGACCTCAACGAGGTTCGAAAACATGTCGGTATGGTGTTTCAGCATTTCAATCTCTTCCCGAACATGACCGTGATCGAAAACATTACGCTTGCGCCCACGCAGGTCAAGAAATACAGTGAGGGCCGGGCGCGCAAAGAAGGCTTGGAATTACTGCGGCGTGTGGGCCTTGAAGACAAAGCTGACGCCCGGCCGGCCTCCCTGTCTGGCGGTCAAAAGCAGCGTGTAGCCATCGCCCGTGCACTGGCGATGAACCCGGAGATCATGCTCTTTGACGAAGCGACCTCGGCGCTCGACCCTGAAATGGTCGGCGAAGTCCTTGGCGTCATTCGCAGTTTGGCTGAAGAGGGCATGACCATGGTCTTGGTCACTCACGAGATGGGTTTCGCTCGCGAAGTCGCAGATCGTGTGGCATTTATTGATCAGGGCGTCGTCCAAGAAGTTGGTACGCCAGAACAGATCTTTGGCAACCCGGAGTCCCCTCGACTTCAAGATTTCTTATCGAAGGTTCTCTAGCACGCCCGAAACGACAACTCGATGGCCGTCATCCTTATCCGGGTGGCGGCCATCGCGGACTAAGGTCCCAGAACGCGCGTAAGGTACTCATTGGCAAACATACGGTTGGGGTCAAATCGCTCGCGCAGCTGCATCATGTGTTCCCAGTGCGGATATAACGGGGCGAGTTCGGTGCTGGTCAGACTGTGGATCTTTCCCCAGTGCGGGCGACCACCCGCGGCCCGGAAAATTGGTTCAACCCGGGCGAAATAGTCTCGATAATCCTGGCTAAAGTGTTGATGAACAGCGATGTAGCCGGTCTTGCGCCCGTGGTTCGAGGCGAACCACGCGGTATCTGGTGCAGCAGTCCGAATCTCCAGCGGATAGGTGCTGGAGAGGTCTCCTCGACGGTATAACAGTTGAAGTTCGGACACGACCTCTGGAATCACGTCATATGGCAGTGCGTACTCCATCTCTTTGAAGCGTACCCGACGTGCCGAAGCAAACGCGGTGGACCAGTGCGCGGTACGCCGGCTACTGCCCCACCCTACGGTTGCCAGGCGGTTGAGATGCGGCACCCATGCGGGTTTGGCTCTGCCCATCTGACAGATGGCCGCTAAGGCAGCGTTTGTCGCATAATCGTCGATCAGCCGTCTTCGCAGCCGATGTGAAACAGTCGGCTTCCTGTAACTCACTGGGCGTCGCTGGGAAGTCTTCGTCATGACTTCGGTGTCGTGACCAAACCAAAACAATTCGAAGTGGTCATGGGTGGTGTTCAGGACGTCCCAGTGTTCCAGCACCCAGTCGAGTTGGGTGTGCGCCTCGACCGTGTGGAGGTCATATTCTGGTACTAACTGCAGTGTGACCGTCGTGATGATACCGAACGCTCCGAGTGTGACCCGTAGAGCGTCTAACAGGTCTGGGCTATCACCTGCAGATGCCGTCACGACCTCGCCGGTTCCGGTGAGCAGTTCGATCCCGACAACCTGGGAGGCTAAACCACCAAAGCACAAGCCCGTGCCGTGAGTCGAGGTCGAAATGGCGCCTGCGATGGACTGTTGATCGATATCTCCGAGATTCTGTAACGCTAAGCTCGTGTCTGCTAGAAGATGCGGGATCTGCCATAGCCGAGTACCAGCCCGTAACGTGATGTGTTGGGCGACCGGGTCAAATTCGACCACACCGGTGTAGTGCGAAAGATCTACCTGGATGTCGTTGGCTACGGCGATACCAGTAAACGAATGTCCGGCACCGATGGCCTTGACCTGTCGGTGCTGTGCGATTGCCTCATTGACGACGCGTTGTAACTGGCTGGTCGTCCACGGTGTTTCGACCCGGGACGGTGTGGCGCGTTGGAGCTTTGACCAGTTTGTCCACGTACGGTTCATGAATGTTTGCTACCTTTTCACAGTGCATGACCATCGCCGCGGTAGGTCGTCACGGTTGCGGTGATGTGGTGGTGGGTAATGATGTGGAAATGATCGACGTGTTCAGCAAGTTCGCCG
>DATBUK010000009.1:0-17626 GCA_036516155.1 Yaniella sp. | reverse complement strand
CAAGCTCTCGTAGTGACCCTGCTGGTTTTCTTTGCAGCAGCACTAGCCGGTACCTGGATCTTCTCCGATGGGCTCCGGGATGCCCAAGACGTGAAGTGGATACAGTGTGAGGTTGTAGACGCCAAATCACAGCGCGGCGGACGGTACGCGACAGTGCCGTGGTTTGTGGTCGTGCATACATCCGACTGCGGGAACATCGTCTATCAGGTGGGCACACGACAAAACAACGTCGACGGGTTGGCTGCCAACTTTGTCCCCGGGCCGTATGAGTTTAAACTCGGCGCGGTCTCGCAGCGCCGAATCGAGGGCGACACCCTGCTCAACCATGCCGCCGTTGCCAAAGATATCCGACAATTACCAGCCGACGAGCAATAGTTCAATCACGCATGAGGTAGCTCATCGCGCAGTCGTAACCACAGCGAGCTGGCAATATCGGGGTCATCGAAATCTGCCTGCGTCTCACGCTGTGCGATGGTCATTCTGTGCCGAAGCGTGTTGCGGTGGATGTGCAGTTCACGAGCGGCATCTTCCCATTGGCCACGATGCCGTAAATACGCCCGAACCGTGGAGAGGAGATCAGCTCGAGCATAAGATGCCAGCTTCTCAATGATCGTCTGTGCTGTGGTTTCCAGTGTGTTGAGTGACAGGTCGACCCAGTTGTCAGCACTGGAAGCGCGCATTGCCGACCACGCCGCGGTGGTCATCGAAGCCAGGTTCTGCGCTGGCCCCGGAAGGCTCACAACAGTTTTGATCTGGGGATTGACTGAACGCAAATGGTTTCGAACGATGGGTAGGGCGCGATCAGCGTCTCTGACTTCTAGCAACAGCCACACTTCCCGGTTGAGGTCATCGGTGCGCAACAGTCGATGGGTATCTGGGGTCAGGAGTTCTAGATGCTCCGCCAGCATGGCCACGTCCGCAGACGACGGGACACGAAACGCTAAGAGTCGCCCATAGTCTGGCACCGAAACATCGGTGAGGCGGGAACTGAGGGTCAGCGCTGCGCTGTGCTGCCCGAGCATCAATAAGTGCAGCACGGCTGCTTGGAAACCACGACGACGTTCCTCTCGCCGGTGGCCAAGGTGCAGCTGAGCCTCCAGTAGTGCGGTGGCCGTGGTGGTGAGCCGACGATGGTCTATGGTCAGCGGAGGCGTACATTCGAACATGAGGGATCCCATGATGTGCCCTTGTGAGTCCCAGGATTGGGTCAGAATGTCCATATCTTCGAAAGAAAAGGTGGTCGTGAAGTAGGGGTGTTGGTGACCGAGGTTCTGCAGTTCCACCGCGGCTGCTTCAGCGCGTTGACGGGCGTGCTCGGGCATCACCGTCGTGACATTCCCGGTGGGCCCGACATGTGCGGCCCAGTTTCCAACGGCCGCGAGTTCGTTGAGTACAGCGGTTGTCGGGCTCTCCCCGGCCGAGGCTTGAATCAGCGCGGATTGCCGATCCAGGGTGCTCACCAGTTCAGCATGCTGGTCCTTTAACTGCAGTTTCCAGAAAGCAGCGCTAATAGTCTGAAACGGGGTGGGGCTCGGCACGGTAAACAGTGGCAGTCCGATTGCAGAACATACTTGGGCTAATGACGTTGGGACCTGGTTAAAATACGGGCCCAGCCCAAAACCGTAGGCCGCGATCCCAAAGTCGTACATATTTCGGACATATTCTTGGACGTCAAAATCTGGATCCGTCAGCTGCAAGCCTGTCGACAGCAGCAGCTCACCCCCGTCTAAAAAGCGGGTGGGATCAGACAGTTCGCTGATGTGGATGCCCGTCACAAATACGTCGGCGCCGTCCCAGGAGTCGCAGGCGCTGAGATCTTTGCCCAGGACTTCGACGATCTCATGCAGGTAGGGCATGTAGAGGCTTTCCTTTGGGGTGAGAGAGTTCGTGCTTGTTCTGGCGTGCGGGTGCGGTTAATGATCTCCGCGTGTTGACTATTCTTAGACACTCTGACCAAAACAAAGATAATCCTTGGATAGTTTATCCAATGAATTTTGTGTTGACAATCACTAAGCTGACTGTTCAGTCGGTGATGTGGCCTGCTTCAAACTTTGGATGCTCAAACTATAGTTCTTGAAGTTGGGACACCCGTCTCCACCACCGCCCCAATCACACCAAGAGGCAAAACTGTATGAGTACTAATAAACCGGACAACGCTGTGTCGTCAAAGGAGTCAGGATCGACAGCCGCTGGCTCCGACACATCTGTAGGCCTGGCCAAGGTCATGGGCAACATCGATATCCTGTTCGTCGGGTTCGGAGCCATGATCGGCTTCGGATGGATTGTTCTGACGAGCGGTTGGATCCAGTCCGCTGGAACGCTGGGGGCGATGCTTGCCTTCACGATCGGCGGTGTCGTGATGATCTTCGTTGGTTTGGTATATGCCGAGCTGGTCGCGGCGATGCCCGTCGCCGGGGGAGCGCATAACTATCTCATGAGAGCGATGGGACCCAGGACCGCATTAATCGGTGCTTGGGCGATTACCGGTGGGTATATCACGGTGATCATGTTTGAAGCGGTAGTTGTGCCAGAAACCCTGATGTACTGGTTCCCGAACCTTGAAAAAATTCATCTATGGAATTTCGCCGGATTCGATGTCTACCTCAGCTGGGCGCTCATCGGCACCGTAGCAGCTGTGATCATGGGCTGGATTAATCTGCGCGGTATCCGGGCTGCCTCCATGGTGCAAACGTTTATCGTCAGCTTCCTCCTCGTCCTTGGTGTCCTCCTCATCATCGGTATCTTTGTTGGCGGCGATACGACCAACGCGCGCCCATTCTTTACAGGTGGTTCCTCCGGGATCGTTGCCGTGATGATTGCTGTACCGTTTCTCTTTGTAGGCTTCGACGTGATCCCGCAGTCGGCAGAAGAAGCCAAAATTGCGCCCCGCAAGATTGGGCGTCTGGTGGTCTTCTCGGTCACGATGGCGATGGCATGGTACCTGCTGATTATCTTCACCTCGTCGGTGGCTATTCCATCTGCCGAGCTGCCCAATTATGACTTAGTGACCGCCGATGCGCTGTCCATCTTATTGGGACATGAGTTCTGGGGCACCGTCGTCATCGCCGGTGGTGTCGCCGGGATTCTCACCTCGTGGAACGCGTTTCTGATCGGGGCCTCACGCTTGATGTACTCGATGGCTCGCGCCCGAATGATCCCTGCCCGATATGGCAAGCTGCACCCGAAATACCGCACCCCGGCCAACGCGATCATCCTCATCACCATTCTGGCTGGCCTGGCACCGTTCTTAGGTTCGGGCATGGTCAACTGGATGGTCAACGCCGGCTCACCAGCCATCGTGATCACGTACTTCTTAGTTTCCGTGGGATTCCTCGTCCTGCGTCGTCGGGATCCGAATATGCCACGACCATTCCGTATTGGTGGCAAGAAGGATACCGGTGGCATTGTGGTCGGTGTGTTAGCAATGGCGCTGACTCTGGGGATGTTTGCGATGTACCTGCCGCTGACTCCATGGTCGACAGAGCTGGGATGGCCAGCGTGGGTGATGTTTGCCATGTGGATGGCCATGGGCGTTTACTACATGGTGCGGTTACCGCGGAGCATTAAGGCCGGCCCGAACGTGGAACGCGAATTGATTGCTGCGGTTGAGCAAAGAAGTTCTGCAACCCGCTAGATCGGTCACCGGTTCAGTCACCACAGCCGCACATCACACACAAAGGAAATAGAAAGCACATGTCGAACGCATCAACATACGACAACTACATCGCAGGTAGCTGGGTTGCAACCCAGCAGTACACCGAAAATATTAACCCGTCAGATACCTCTGATGTCGTCGGGCAGTACGCTGTCGGGACAGCCGCCGACGTGGAACAAGCCGTCGCGGCCGCACGTGCTGCACAGCCCGGGTGGGCATCGGCCGGGATTCAACAGCGGTCAACGATCTTGGCCACTGCGGCGCGGTTGATGGACGCACGTGCCGAGGAACTGGGTGATCTGCTGGCTCGCGAAGAGGGCAAACAGCTCACGGAAGCCACCGCCGAGGTGCGTCGAGCGGTGCAGATTCTGGAGTTCTTTGCTGCTGAAGCGTTGCGCAACACCGGGACCGCTATTGAATCGGTGCGACCAGGGCTGACGGTCGAGATGACACATGAGCCGGTGGGTGTTGTTGGAGTGATTACTCCGTGGAACTTCCCGATTGCCATACCGGTCTGGAAGATTGCGCCGGCACTGGCCTTTGGTAATACGGTGGTCTTCAAACCCGCCGGAATCACCCCGGGGATGGCCTGGGAATTTGTGAACATCATGGATCAGGCGGGCCTACCCGCGGGTGTGCTGAACCTGGTGATGGGCTCCGGCGCTGTCATCGGGGACGCACTGTTAGCGGCCGATATTGATGCGGTCTCGTTCACCGGCTCAGCAGGTGTCGGCAGAAGTATCGCGGTGCAGTGCGTGACCCGCGGGATCCGGGTTCAGTGTGAAATGGGCGGCAAAAACCCGCTCGTCATCCTGGGCGACGCAGACTTGGACCAGGCCGTCGACCATGCGATCAGTGGTTCGTTTTATTCGACCGGGCAGCGGTGTACCGCATCGTCGCGACTGATCGTGACCGCTGATGTCCACGATGAGTTCGTCGCCAAGATGAAGACTCGAATGGACACCCTCACGGTCGGGGACGCTCGGGCTGCGGACACCGTGATCGGTCCGGTCTCGAGCGCGAGTCAGTTAGAGAGCAACCTCGAATACGTCGAAATAGCGCGGGCCGAAGGTGGCGACGTCTACGGTGGCCAGCGGGTGTCAGGTGAGACCGAAGGCTATTTCATGCAACCGGCACTGGTCGTGGGCACCACCAATGACATGCGCATCAACCGGGAAGAAGTGTTCGGACCGGTGGCCTCAGTGATTAAAGTTGCCGACTATGAGGAAGCGCTCGCAGTCGCTAATGACACTGAGTTCGGGCTATCCGCTGGGATCTGCACCCAGAGCCTGCAAAAGGCTAGCGATTTCAAACGCCGTTCCCAGGCCGGCATGGTCATGGTCAATGCGCCGACGGCCGGTGTCGACCCGCACGTGTCATTCGGTGGACGAAAGGGCTCCAGTTACGGTGCTCGCGAGCAGGGTGCGGCAGCGCGCGAGTTTTATACTCAGCACAAGACTGCGTACACGAACCCGGGATAAGCAGGCGACTCATTAGGAAAGATTGCAGCACGGGGACTACCTACCTGAGCAATGCTTCACTAGAAACCCCTGGGGTATTGTCAAAATGGTTTTTGATACCTCATCGTGCTGCAGGCTGCCGACGTGCGACGAGCCGGCCGGTGTTCAGACCGAGCATCAGCTGGAATACTACGGCGCCACCGAGTCCGATCAATGAACTGGTAGCCGACGCTGTGGCCTCCAAGCCGAACCCATAGGCAGCGGCCCCAAGGCGGCCAGCGCAACACCCAACGCTGAAGTGACCGCTGAAATAGCCGCAGCGTGCTCGGGTGATTGCGCATAGCCAATAATTTGGTCGTACGAGACACCAAGGCACAGCCAATCACGATGATGACCACGCCCGAGGCTCCCACAGTCAACACGAGCATTATGCCAAGCTTTTGGCTCCGCTGGGAGCCAGCGGAGCCAAAAGCTTGGCGTAGCCTCTACAGGTGAGCGTCGGTGTTATAAATGCAATCGGCATCGCAAGAATATTGATGGCCGCCGTGTAATTTCCTGCTGCCGCAGGCTTGATGTCGGCCATCATCAAGGTGATGGGCAGCCGCCTCGAGACGGTGTAAAACGTCATTGACGTGATACCCAAGTAGAACGCAAGCTGCCACACGGCCGGGTCAGACAGTACCGAACGAACACCGTGAGACAGTGGAATTGCCGGAGACTTCGATGATGGCGCGCGCTGTGGTGTTCCTCGGTCGCGCACATTGCGGGTATAAACGATCCACAGCAATACTCCAACTAATCCGCAGCCTGCCCACAGGGCCAGGGTCCCGCGCCAATCGGTGCCCGTGAAATGCATCAGCGGAATAGTCAAACCTAACGCGAAGGGCCGGGCCAAGACTCAACGACATCGAGTAGGTGCCGGTCAGTCGCGCTCGCAGTGCTGGCGTATCGGAGGCAATTGCAGCCGGGATGAGTACCGTGGCAGCTGCTACGCCAAGCCCCAGTAGCACGGTTCCTGTGAACAACGGAGCATCACCGGGGACCGAGCGAACCACGATGCCGACACTGATCGCAATCAGAGCCAGACCGATGAGATGGTCGCGACCGATTCTGCCAGCCAACTAAGGTGAAATCGGCGCCACGAGTAGGGTGAGCGCCAGCGGGATACTTGTGAGCAGGGAAGGTTGAGACGTCGAGCCGAAACTGAAGAGTTCCTGTACTACGCGTCTGGGTTGAAGCTCAACTGCCAGGAGACCCCGTAGCGGTCGCTGACCCAGGCATACGGTCCGAAACCATAGTCGCTTTTCGGCATCATCGCCTGGCCACCATCCGAGAGTCCGGTATAGAGCTTGTCCAATTGTTCCTCGGAATCGCAACGGAAGAAGAGTGAAATCGAGGGGGTGAAGTTGAACTCGTGCATGGCAGAGCTGTCCATGATGTTCATTTGCTGACCGGCGATATCGATCGTAGCGATCTGGACCTTGCCGGCCATCTCGGCGGCCTCCTCGCCATAGTTCAACAGCAAGATCGTTTCGCCACCGAAGAGGTCGACGTAGAAATTCAGGGCTTCTTCGGCTCGCCCGTCTTGAAACATCAGGTGTGGTGTCAATTGCTGCATCTAGGCTGACCTCTCATTTCGGTACGGTGTTCTCCTACATTCTAGAACGACGCCACCGTCACGGGTGGTTCCGCGCGTAAGCTGAGGGTGCACAACAACGACGTGCTCACGACGGCAGAACCAACGGGTGAAGCGATGGACTTCAGCACCTGGCTTCCGCTGCTGGAAGCCACCGATTACACGATTGCACGCGAAGTGCTGCTGCGCGGTGTAGCGGCCGTGTACTTCATTGCGTTTCTTTCCGCATTCAACCAGTTCCCCGCGCTGCTTGGTGAACGAGGGCTATCACCGGCCAAGGGCTTCATCGAACACACCAGTTCGCGCAGCTTGCCGAGCCTCTTCCGATCGCGGTTCACCCCCTATAGTGACCGGCTGCTTCGCGCCGTTTGTGTCTTCGGAATGATCCTGGCCCTCTCGGTCGTCACCGGTCTGGTCCAGCTCGGCCCCGGCTGGGCAACCATCCCGGTGTTTCTGGCAATGTGGTGGCTGTATCTGTCGATTGTGCACATCGGGCAGTACTACTACGGTTTTGGCTGGGAATCCCTGCTGCTGGAAGTCGGCTTTATCGTCGGGTTTCTCGGCACCCCCGAGGTCGCCCCGCCGATGCTGATCCTGCTGTTTCTGCGCTGGACGTTGTTTCGCGTGGAATTCGGTGCTGGCATGATCAAGATGCGCGGCGACCCGGCCTGGCGCAACCTCACCGCCATGGACTACCACCACCAAACTCAACCGATGCCCAACCCCCTGAGTCGGTGGGCACACCAGCGACCACGATGGTGGCATTGTACCGAGACCTTCGGCAACCACGTGATCCAACTGATCATGCCGTGGCTGATCTTCTTCCCGCAACCGATCGCCTCAATCGCTGCCCTCGTGATGATCTTCAGTCAGCTCGTGCTCGTGCTCACCGGCAACTATGCGTGGCTGAACTGGCTGACCATCCTGCTGGGCTTCTCGGCAATCAGTGATTCATTCCTATACAGCCTGGTCGGTGGCGGATGGCCCGAATGGGGATGGGAACACGTCGTGGCAATCGCCCAGGGGCAGGTCGAGATCGTCTCGCCGGGTTGGTGGCTGGTCCTGACCGCTGTGGTCTTCGTGTTCTTGCTGATGCTCAGTGGTCCGGCCTTTGCGAACCTCTGGTCGCCGGACCAGAAAATGAATGCCAGTTTCAACCGCTGGCACCTGGTCAATGCCTATGGGGCATTCGGCTCGATGACGACCGTCCGACGTGAAATCATCATTGAAGGCACCATGAACACCAACCCCTCGGACGACACCGGCTGGTACGCCTACGAATTCAAAGGCAAGCCCGGCGACGTGTATCGACGTGCCCCGCAGGTCGCACCGTATCATCTGCGCCTGGACTGGATGATGTGGTTCTTGGCGCTGGGGTCTGGCAACGAGCGCTGGTTCCAACGGTTGCTGCAGAAGCTGCTTGATGGCGATCCTGCGATCCGTCAACTGTTGCGACACGACCCGTTCGATGGCCAACCGCCCGTGCTCATCCGTGTTCGCATCTTCGAATACCGCTACGCCACGCGAACTGAACGCCGCGAAACCGGGCAGTGGTGGTGGCGGAAAGAACTCGGGACCTTGGTGCCTCCCACCGGGTGAACAAGATTGAGGCGCCACCGGGCAGCGCAGTAGAGTAAAGCTGACTTTCCCCAAGCGTCGAAACGAGAAGAACCGTCATAACATTATCCAAGACCGCCATGAGTGCTGCCGCTGCGCTCAGCCTTGCGGTGCTCAGCGGTTGCGGTGCCGACGAGAAACTCGTCGCGGAAGGCGATCCGCCCGAGGTGACATGTGATCGACTCGAGGGCGTGTTCGCGGATGTTCTCGACCTCGATCCGGAAGCCATGGGTTTCGGTGAGATCCTAACGCAGGTGAGTGACGCCTTCTCCGAGATCGAAATGATCGCAGATGAAGCTCAGGACGATAAGCTGGCGCAGTCCATCGACACGTTAGCCGAAACGCTGAATTCTTCGATTGCCTCGGCCGGGGGAGACATCGATGCGGTTCAGGCAGAGTTTACAGAGCAGCTGGAACAGCCCGAGGTTCGAGAGGCCGTCACCTACGTCGATGACACCTGTGACCTCGACATGCCGTTCTAAGTCCCAGACTGCTGACGTTTCTCAGCGAGTCCTGGTTAGCGCTGTCGCAAATACTTCCGCCGGAAAGCGCGCTCGGCGTGTCGGTCACCGAGCAGCAGGAGAGTGCTGGTTTCCGCAGCGGAGACGCGCTTTGTCCGCGGGAGCAATCGGTTGTCAGTATCCAGCGCTCCAACGACGTGGCACCCGGTGGCGGCGAAAATCTTCGGATCCCGCAGGGTCACCCCGTCGAGGCTGCGCGGTACAGGCACAGTGAACAGTTCATTGCCTTCCGCAATGACCACGCGATACGAATGCCCGAGCTTATTCCACATTGCCGTGGCCCCGATGGACGCATAGGACAAGACACCATCGGCGCCGGCACGATAGAGGGTTGCGACGTTGTGTTCGGAGCTGGCTCGCGAAATGACTTGCAGTTCTGGGCGTAGCCGGTGGCAGTACAGGGTGAGGTAGACATTGAGATCGTCGTCGTGACTGGTGATGACCACACCGGAAGCTTCGGGTAAGCCAGCATCTTCCAGCACATCGAAATCGGCCGCATCGCCCTCGATGAAGTGCAGATGGTTCGGGACCCGGGAGGGGACCTGTTCGACGATCGTGTACGCCACGTCGGATTGTTCGAAGGTTTCGGCCACCGCGCGACCGACCCGTCCTCCGCCTAACACCAACACCGGCCCCTCAAGGTGCTGTGGATTCTGGAATTGTTCGTCGTAGCGTTCCAGGTCACGTTTCGTACCTGCGATAACCAAGACCATCCCGTCGTCCAGGGTGGTTTCGGGAGTCAAGAGCAGGAGCCGTCCGCGGCGCATGGCCGCCAGAATCTGGGCCTCGGAGTTGATGCGGCGTTGGGCTTGGTCTAGCGTCAGCCCGACCAGGGCGGTGCCTTTCGTCGCGGCTTCGGCGACGTAGGTTTCACCGATCGCATCGATAATATGCGAGCGCCCGGTGGTGCCAAGGATGCGGTTGGCCAGTTCGGTGCCCAGCGTCGAGCTCAATTGCACTACGTGATCGGCCCCGGCCAGTGCCAGCACGTCGCGAGAGGCTTTCTTATCTGCGGTGACGGTGATCAACACGTCCTCGCTGATGGAGCGCACGGTGAAGGCGACGTTGGTGTTGGTCGTATCGGCCTGGGTGGAGACCACCATGCGCGCCCGGTCGACGCCGGCTTTGCGGTACGTGGCCGGTGAATCTAACGCTCCGACCATCGCCTGGTAGCCCTCGTCTTTGAGTCGGCTGGCCTCGATCGGGTCATCAACAAGGACTACCGTTGGGATTTTGGCGCGTTTGGCTCGGGCAATAAGCGTGCGATGCACCGTATCCAGCCCCACTAAGAGCAGGTGGCCGCGTAGAGTATCGGGCACGCGGCGGGGCACCCGGGTTTGGTCGCGCTCGGCAATCCACGGGGTCACAACAAATTGAATGAACAGGTACGGTAGCAACACCAAAATCAGCAGGACGCCACTGACCAACACGACCATCGAAAACAGCTGTCCGGCGGCCGAATCGAACGTGATATCGCCGTAGCCCAGCGTCGACATGGTCGTGATGGTCCAGTACAGCGCGTCGGCCCAGTCGTGGTTTTTTCCTTCGCGGATCATCAACCAGCGGAAGATCGCGCTGTAACTGAACAACAGGGCGAGCCAGCCCAGCGCGATCCACACCATGAGTCGAACGCGGCGACGCTTTTGTTGGGCTTGGACGACCTGCGCTTCGTGTGAGAGGTATTGCATAGTGGACTACATCGTACTCCCGTACAGGACGCACGCGGGCTCTGCGCTACCGGAAGTTGATTTCGCGACGACGGAACCCGGCCAGCCCGAGCACGGCGGTCACCACGGCGATACCGACCAGGATCAAAAATGGTGTCATCGCAAAGTCTTCGACGGGTAGCTTCGGCAGGTGCCACAGTGGTGACAGCGCGCGGAACGCTTCGGGCAGATCCAGCAGGTCGGCAAACAGATCGACGATCGCGATGATCGCAACCGCAAGCCAGCCGATCAACGTCATGAACCGGGGGAGGAACCCGAAGAAGCCGACGGTCAGGCCCAGCACGACCAGGATCGCGGGTGCGGTGGCCAGGTGCGACACCAACACGTCGCCGATGAGATAGCCCTCGCTGGTCACAGCCGCCGCGGCGATTCCGGTGCCAAGCCCGGTGATGACCAGGACCAGCATGGCTCCCACCGCGACGACGGTCAGGTGCGACCCCAACCAACCGGCCCGACTGACGGGGGTGGCCATCACGGTGTCCGCGCGGCCCGAGCTCTCTTCGGTTCGTAACGTCTGGATCGCATACACCACGTAGGCGGCTACCAGAATCGCGACAAAGCTGGCCAAGAACCCGACATAGCCGTCGAGGAGTTGCTCCGTACCGAACACGGCGCGCAGTTCGGGTGGCATGGCATCCCCGGCATCAAGCATCGCCTGGGTGAACAACCCATCGATGATCCCCAGCGCGAGGATGCCAAGTCCCCAGCCAAGGAATCCGCCGCGCTGCAGGCGTGCGGCGAGTCCGAGCGGGTGACCGAGCATCGGGTGGGCGCGCGTGTTCCCCGGCCGCGGTGGCACCAAACTGGCCCCGAAGTCTCGCCGGTCCTGCAGCACGAAAGCGAGGACAATGGTGACTGCGGCCAGCCCGGCCGACAGGGCCAGCGGCCACGACCGATCGTGCACATAGGGTGCGGTCTGGGCCGCCCATCCCAACGGCGAGGCCCACGACAGCGCGCTGCCACCGGCTTCCGCCATGTCGCCGAGCGCTCGCAGCACGAACGCTGCTCCGAGCAATGCTCCTGCCATGCCCGAGGCCGCGCGGGAAAACTCATTGACCTGGGCCGTGATCGCGGCGATGCCCGCAAAGACCATCCCGGTGGCTCCGGTCGCCACACCGACCAGGACAGAACCCGCGGTCGGATACCCGGCGCTAAGGGTCAGTGCCGTCACGACGGCTGCTGCCGCTAGATTTGCTAGTGCGGCAACCACCAGGGTGGCCGTCAGCATCGTGTGCCGTCCCAGTACCGAGGCGCGCAGCAGCTCGGCTCGCCCGCTTTGTTCCTCGGCCCGAGTGTGCCGGGTGACCAGGAAGATGTTCATCAAAGCTGCCATGATGAACAAATACGGCGCATATCCGGCGGCGAAGAAACGCTCATAGGTGGGAGCTTCGAGACCCAGCGCCGGCCCGGTAAACATCCGCGCCACCGGCTGGGTCAACAACGAGGTCAGCCCCGCAAGGTCCCGCTCGCTGGGTGCCAACTGGGGCAGTGCAGCGGTGATATAGACGACGAACAGTCCGTGCCCAATAACCCAGACGGGTAGGCGGATGCGATCGCGACGGAGCACGAATCGGATCATCGTCCCGAGTCCGGCCAGTGGCGCGGAGCCGACGTCGGTGGTCGGTGCGCGGTGCTGTGGTGCTGTGGTGGTCGTCATGATGAGCCTTTCGATGTTGCAGCACTGGTGTCAGCGCCGTCGCCGTAGTGCCGCATCAACAGCTGTTCAAGGGTTGGTGGATGGGCCACCAGGGAGTGCACCCCTAGCGGGGTCAACGCGCGCATTGCCTCGTCGAACCGGTCCCCGTCTAGTTGGAACTGTACGGTCTGGTCTTCGACGGTCAGATCATGGACCCCAGGGAGGCTCGCGAGCTCATGCGCGGGTCGAGTGGTTTCAGCGATGACGGTCGTGCGGGTCATGTGCCGCAGATCGGAGAGGCTACCGGTCTCTACGATGCGTCCTTGGCGTACGATCGAGATCCGGTCGGCGAGCACTTCGACTTGGGCCAGGATGTGACTGGATAAGAGCACAGTACGTCCAGCGGCTTTCACTTCACGGATAGCCTGCTGAAAGATCACTTCCATGAGCGGATCGAGTCCCGCCGTTGGTTCATCAAGCAGGAAGAGTTCGACATCGGAAGCCAGCGCGGAAATCAACGCAACCTTCTGTCGATTCCCCTTGGAATAGGTCCGGGCTTTCTTTGAGGGATCTAGATCGAAGCGTTCGCACAGTTCATCGCGACGTTGTTGATCCATTCCACCGCGCAGTCTGGCGAACAGGTCGATGGCTTCCCCGCCGGTGAGATTTGGCCACAGTTCGACATCCCCGGGCACATACGCCAGGCGGCGGTGGAGAGGTACAGCATCTTTCCAGGGATCCTGGCCCAGAAGGCTGATGCTTCCGCCATCAGCCCGTAGTAGTCCCAGCAAGATGCGGATGGTCGTCGATTTCCCGGCGCCATTGGGGCCGAGAAAGCCATGGACTTCGCCTTGTTCAACCTCAAGATCCAGGCCATCGAGTGCTCGGGTGTTGCCAAAAGTTTTGACCAGGCCGCGGGTGGAAATCGCAGCGGTAGTGGTGTTCATGGTCTGCTCACTCTTTTCTAGTGTCGGACTGACCGTCGGGTGTGGTGGCCTTGGGACCGAGGAACGCTGCAAGGTCGTCGACGGCCCCGTCGACGATAAGACCCTGGGTATACAGTTCTAAAGCGGGGTAAAGATAGCGTTGGAGATCGGGTGAGGAGTCGTCTTCGGCGAGAAAATCCACACCCAGGAGTCGCTGCGCATGTTCGTGTAAGACCAGCGCGCCAAGCGACCAGAGCACCAAGACCACTACTCGATCGCGTGGTGCAGCACTGGGTTTGATTATGCCGGTTTTCTCGCCCTGGACCATGTATTGCTCAGCATCGGCGATCATATCGTCAATCAACTGGGCGGCATGGGGTCCCCCTTCGGTCAGTGCGCGAGTCAGGTACCTGAGCAAGACGCGGCTGTTCGACATTTGCCGCAGTGCGATGAACGGGTCAATTTGGGGTTCGGTCCCGATCGGTTCTTCTTTGCGCTGTCGAATGAGCTGAGCTACATGCTCATCACAGGCGGCCCGGAGGTCCCCTTTGGTGCCGTAGTGGTGGACGATCAATGCCTGCGATACCCCGGCTTCGGTGGCGATATCTTTCATCGTGGTGCCTTGAAAGCCACGTTCGCCGAAGAGCAACATTGCGGCGTCCAAAATCCGCTCCGCACCACCGCGATGGACCTTATCTTGTGGCGACATTTGAGGCTCCCACGAGACTGACTGAGCATTTAGTCAGTCTAGTGCTCGGATGTTCGACGGGCAATACTTTTCGATGCAGGAGACTGGTAGGCTAGCTGTGGTGGGTCCTCAACGAGCACATACTGTTTCCACCCCGCGACAGCGGTGGACGTTTCTTGCCGTCATCAGCGCGGCACTGTTTTTGATCGGTGCCGATAATTCGATTCTCTATACGGCCCTGCCCGAGCTTCGGACTCAGCTCGACACCACACCCCTGCAAGGGCTCTGGATCATCAACGCCTATCCGCTGGTACTGTCCGGGTTGCTCCTGGGCACTGGCACTCTCGGCGATAGGATCGGGCACCGGTTGATGTTCCTGGTGGGAGTCAGTATTTTCGGCGTTGGCTCGTTGATCGCCGCGTTTTCACCGACCGCCGGGTTCCTCATCGCAGCCCGCGGACTCCTGGGTGTCGGTGCAGCCACCATGATGCCGGCCAGCCTGGCCCTGGTGCGGATCACCTTCACCAATGTCCGAGAACGCAACCTGGCGATCGCCATCTGGATGTCCGTCGCCGTGGTCGGTGCCGCCGCTGGGCCGGTCCTCGGTGGTCTTTTGCTTGAGTTCTTCTGGTGGGGCTCGGTCTTTCTGGTCAACGTCCCGGTCGTGATCGTCACGCTGATCGCCACAGTCGCGATCGCACCCCCGAATATCGCCAATCCACATAAGCAGTGGGACCTGGTCTCCTCATTGTGGGCGATGTTTGCCATGCTCGGACTCGTCATGGCCATCAAAGAAGCCGCCAATCCCGACCGTGCCGTCTGGCTATTGATTGCCTCAACCATCGTCGGCGTGATCGGTCTGCTGCTGTTTATCTTTCGGCAGCGCAACCTTGAACAACCACTCCTGGATGCGCACATTTTTCGAAACCGAATCTTCACCGGCGGAGTCATCACGGCCGGACTCATGATGTTCATCGTGGCTGGTGTTGAACTGATGACAACCCAGCGGTTCCAGACCGCCGGAGGCTTCACCCCGTTAGAAGCCGGAACGCTGGTCGCCTCCGTCGCTGTCCCCGCAATCCCAGCAGCACTGTTGGGCGGATCCATCCTGCACCGGGTCGGATTCATCCCGCTGATCTCAGGTGGCTTTGCCTTGATGGCCCTCGGGATTGGCGCAGCCTGGTGGACCTTCGACATGGCCTCGCTGGTGCCATTTATCATCAGCCTGTTGCTAGTCGGGCTTGGCAGCGGACTGGCTTCGTCGGTGGCGTCAACTGCTATTCTTGGCGCCGCACCCGTGGATAAAGCCGGCATGGCATCCTCGGTCGAGTCCGTCTCATACGAATTCGGGACCCTGCTATCGGTTTCCGTCTTTGGGTCGCTGCTCCCATATTTCTATGCCCTCAACGCGCCCGCAGAAGTCGCTTCCGACGTCGATCACGGGGTCGAACACCCGGTCCACGGTCCAGCAGCCATTGCAGCCTATGACGACGCGTACTTGGGTATCTTGTTGATCGTCGGCATCCTGTCGGTGCTCGCGGCAGTTATTACGGCCTACTGTTTCAGAGGCAATCCGAAATCCGCCGAGCTAGCAGCGTAGAAACCGGTCTGTTCCTACCTGTCTCTTTTAGAAGTCGCCTGCAGGGAGGTCAGAAGACGTCTGCGCGTTTCTTCTGTCCGTTAATTAGTCGAGGACAAAAAGAACCGTTCACTCTTGCGGGATTGGTCAAATGCAAGTCTTCTATATAGGAAGCACATCATCAGACTGGAAATGCTTGCTGTCAACGAACCCAAAAACTGGGCCGTCTGCTCTCTTCAGAAAAAGCATTCGCTCAAGTCAACGGTCGTTGGTCGTCTTGCGTGGTTGATAATGTCTTACCTTCAGGGCATCAACCTGGCTACGCAAATGAGGCCGCGCTACCCACGAGGAAGGATGGTAGATGAAGCAATTTTCACTGAACCACCAGGGCCTGAACTTGGTGGTGGAATTCGACCAAGGAAGATTGTTCTGGTATCGAGCGCGACTCATCGTCAACGACGAGGTAGCTGACGAAAACAGCGTCTTCTGGGGCACCACAAGATTGCGAACAACAAGTCCTCACCCTTTGGTAGTAGAAGCCACAGCGGGGTTCTTAGGGCCCAAGAAAGTGACCCTCCTCGACGGTACTCAAAGAATTCCCTTCGTCAAGGACCGCTGAACCCGGCAGGGTGGCCTTACGGCACGGGGCGAGCTGCCTGAGGCTGTGCCTCCAGATCGACTAACACACCCCTTTATCGTTCGTCTAATAATTTTGCGCCGTCCTCGCGTAACTCCCCTGTTGGGGAAACATGTCGGTAGAGGGTTTGGCGGGTCACACCCAAGTCTTTGCACAGCTCACCGACCTTGGTACCGGGTTGACCCATCGACGCTGCGGCCAGGCGGACTTTTGCTGGGGTCATTTTGTAAGGTCGTCCCCCTTTGCGGCCACGGGCTCGGGCGGAGGCGAGCTCGGCCTTGGTGCGTTCAGAAATCAGTTCGCGTTCAAACTCGGCTAGGGCCGCGAAGATCCCGAACACCAGCTTGCCGGAAGCAGGCGGACACAGTATGGGCGGGGTCGTCATTACACAGGCCGCTGCTCAAGAACCGCGACTGATCTCAAGACTGGTCTATGTGGTGGCATTTCTACCACAAGATGGTGAGTCACTGCTTGATCTCACTCATCTGCCCGAAGCTGCCGGCGGCCAAGTCGAAGAACATCTGACGGTCAGTGGTGATCCGCCCATTGGGACTTTCGACCTCACGAAAGCCCAAGAAGTGTTCTATCACGATGCGCCAGAAGAGGATGTGCCAGAAGAGATAGCACACCGTGCGATCACGAAGATGAGACCCCAACGATTGGAGATCTTTGATACTCCGGTCATTCACCATTTGACGTTGCGCTCTACGAAGTGCTGAATATCCTGCTGAACGCCGCTGAATAACGCCTCGGCTGAGCATCCCTGGCGACCATGCCATGGCATCACTAGGGTTGAGGACGGTGAGAGACATCGTTGGAGGTTCGCTATGACAACTAAACCACCCGTGCCGCCATTCACCCAAGAAACCGCCATTCAGAAAGTACGGATTGCTGAAGACGCCTGGAATGGTCAGGATCCAGAAAAAGTCGCGCTGGCCTATACCCCCGACAGCGTCTGGCGCAACCGCGATACGTTCTTACAGGGGCGCGATGAAATTATCGAGTTCCTCAAAGAGAAGTGGTCGAAGGAACTGAACTACCGACTCATCAAAGAGCTCTGGGCTTTTACCGACAACCGGATCGCGGCACGATACTGCTACGAGTTCCAATCACCAGAGGGGCAGTGGTACCGGGCCTACGGCAACGAGAACTGGGAATTCGACAGCAACGGGCTGATGTCTCATCGGCACGCGAGCATCAATGACGTTCGCATCACTGAAGCAGACCGTAAATTTCACTGGGAACTTGCCACTCCACGACCTGAAGATCACCCAGGACTCAGTGACCTCGGCCTATAATTTGACCGTGAGGTGCCGCAGGTCACGCTAAGGTAGCTTCAGAATATTGTTTAGTCGTGAGCGTGTCACGACAGATCGGAGAAATGTATGGCAGCTAACCCAGACTTTGAGTTGTTCCGTCTCGAGGAGGAGCACGAAGCACTCCGGGAGGCTATTCGCAGCCTGTCCGAGAACCAGATCGCACCGTATGCAGCAGAGGTTGACGAGCAAGAGCGCTTCCCACAGGAGGCCTTGGATGCGCTGGTT
>DATBUK010000008.1:0-16058 GCA_036516155.1 Yaniella sp. | reverse complement strand
ACGCCGAGGTAGCCATACGAGACCGGGTAGGCGAAGTCCCCCAGTTGGTGGGGTGCGCGCATGATGTCTGCGATGTTAGCTGGCACCTGTCCGTTGTGGACCAAGGTTTCGGTGCCCTTGGAGATGGCCGTTGCGGTGGTGCGGATCCGCACCTGATGCTCATCGCCGACGTGTGGGGTCTCGACTTGCCGCCAGTGCCCCTGACGTGGGGATTCTGTCCAATACTGCCAGGCCATGAGTGCATCCTACTGGTTCGGCAACCGAGGTGGCCATGTCTGCCCGCTTGCCTCGGCAGGGTTTCGGATTAGCCCGAGTGAGGAACGATAAGCCGAGACTGCCAAATTTGGCGGGAACATACAGCGTCCCTGCCGGGGCGTGCGCGACCATCCCTGTGCGGCCCTTAGGACAGCTTAGAATCAGCACTGAACTGCGACCTTCATCGACACGGTGATCGTACATGCGTTCCCACCCGGCGACCGTCCAGTGTTCGACCGTATGGGGCCCGTATCCGGGCAGTGAGCTGGCTAAACCGCCCGGCTCGAAGACTTTCGACATCCAATCCAAGACCACTCCATCGGCATTGATGATCTCACGGAGCAGCTTCAGGACGTCGCTGCCGGTTGTGGTGCCGAGAAATCCTTCACCCGCCGACGTCTCTTCGAGCGCTCTGATGGTCGTGTTGGGCAGATGGGCCGTACTTTGGCGGCCAACTTCGAGCATGTCGATGCCCGCCGCGTCGAGATGATCTAATAGTACGCGTACTGCTGTGCCGTCCCCTGACCCGATGACCAGACGGATCGCATCGTCCACGGTCAGTTGGAGTTCTCCGGGCATGCGCCGCAGAGTCCCCGTTTCTGCGAAGGCGCGATGTTCGGCACGAACTTGCACCCGCTGCTGCAGGAGCTCAGGCTGCTGAGTTGCGGCCTGCGCCAGCGCGTAGGCAAAAAATAACTTCCCGATCCCGGCAAACGGGAACTCGACGTCGTCATTGACGGCGCGGCTGCCTTCGACGGCAAACAGCAGTTCGCCAAGTTCTTGTTCCCAGAAGTCTGTTTCGATCACTTGTCGGGGCGCCGCGGGGATGTCAGTACCGCCACTGAACGCTAGCTCCACGGCCTGACCGAATTCCGTCAAGTACTCCATGGCCCGCAGCCGACCTGGGGTACCGTCGAGGAGGTCGACTGGAATTGAGTCGGCAAAAACAGCGACGGAAGCCAACGGTGTGTTGTCTTCACTGAGCAGCAACCCAACTTGGGACAGGCTTCGGATTCCGCGACCGTTTTTCTCCGCGAAGCGGCCCTGTTTGACGTAGCCGCCTAGCAGCGGGGTGTACAGGTGCGTCATCATTTCTACAGCAAGTGCGCACAGTTCAGACGACACTCCGAGTCGTGCGGCATATTGCGGCTCGAGCACCCCGTGAGCGAGGTGCTCCAGGAGCAGTGCCTGATCCCGGGCCGAGGTGACGGTCATGGACTCGATCGAGTGACTCCAGGCCAGCTCCGCCGAGCGAGGGAAAATTTCGCGGTGCAACGTGTGGTGCATCCCCAGCTGGGCACAGTAATCATTGACCCACTGCAGGGCGTCGCCGGTAGCGTCTTCGATTGCCTGGAAGACGAGCTGGGTACAAATATTGTCTGAGGTGATCATCATTTGGGCCAGATGATCGCGCAGTGACAACTCGATCCCGGCCGACAGGTTGCCCATAATACCGGCTTGCACACCATCTTTGAGTTCCTCATCGATGACATATGTGTCATCAAGCGACAGCTTCTGCCTGTGCACCAGGGCCAGACAAGCTAACAGCACACTCACTTTTCGGGTACTGAATGCGCCGACTACCTGATCTGCTCTCTGGCCGGTGCGATCACCGGAGGTAATATCGCGAACTTCCCAGTGCACCGCAAAGGGCACATCAGCGGTGAGCTCATCGATGCGTGCTGTCAACTGCTTGAGGTTACGTGCCATGTCCCTACGCTTATATATGTGCTAATGACGATGCACTAATCTATCGCATCACAGCGGGCTCGACGTGTGTAACTGTGATTTCTTCATGGAAACGGAGCCTGATACCACTCATAGCCGGCCTTCCCGCGGTTCCGGAGATTATTCAACAAACTGCTTAACAACTCGCCGGGTGAGTGTAGCGGCGGCACCTTATGTAACTCCACCAAAACGAATCGCTGCGATACTTCCCCACGAAGAGGTATCGCAGCGATCCTTGCAGTATTGATGAGTCTTAGACGCTGACCTCGTCGACAACAGTGTTGGTGAGTACACCTAGACCGGTGATTTCGACTTCAACGACGTCGCCATCATTGAGCAGTCCATCCTCGCCCCAGAACAGACCCACACCGCCCGGAGTGCCGGTGACGATCACATCGCCGGGGTGCAGACGGGTAAATCCAGTCACATAGTGGATGAGCTCTGGGATGTCGAAGTACAGGTCAGCCACCGAGGCGTGCTGGCGAACTTCACCATTCACCCGAGTTTCAAGAGCCAGCTGGTCGACGTCGCCGACATCCGCGGCCGGTACGAGGTATGGACCGAATCCACCGGTGTCGGGAAAGTTTTTGCCCGGAATCCACTGGCTGGCTGCTTTCTGCCAGTCACGCACCGAAAAGTCGTTGTAGTTCGCGTAGCCGGCGATGTAGTCAAACGCATCTGCACGCTCGACACGCCACGCCTCTTTACCGATGACCAGGGCCATTTCGCCTTCGTAGTCGAACTTGGTGGTCGAAGCCGGTTTGATGGCTGGTGCCTCGTGACCCATGTGGGTGTCAGCAAAACGGGTGAAGACCGTGGGTGCAGTCTGGCCGGTCTTACCGGATTCTTCTTGGTGGGCACGGTAGTTCACACCGATGCAGATAACTTTTCCTGGCCGTGTCAACACGGGAAGATACGTAATGTCGTCTTCCGCGTGCGATGGGGCATCTGCGATATCACTCTGCGTCAAGGTGCCAAAGAGTCCCTGCACGACGGCGTCATCGAGCGTGGCGGCCTTGTTGGCACCGGTCGGACCTAAATCGTAAACCCGACCATTGTCACTAATTCCCCACGTGGGCTGACCATCGTTGACAGTGAAGCTTAGGTATTTCATTTCACTCCGAAATCTAGTAGCTGAGACGTATCGCACATAATACTATCGCATAAATAAAATTTTCTAGCCCTGATTGTGCCCTTGCACTGGAAAAATATTATAAATTGAGGGAAGCTAGTATGTGACAGCCATCTCTATGGCATATGACTTCAGTTTTTGCGGGTGCGCACGACCCACCCGTGACTAGGAAAGGAATCTCGAGATCATGAGCGCTCCGAAGCCCGAAAAACACATGGTGCTGACCACCTTCATGCTCCCTGCCGGCTACCACAAGGACAGCTGGCGCATGGAAGGTAGCCGCGCCGAAGAGCTCGGCAACCTCGATTTTGTTGCTGAGCTGACCCAAATGGCCGAAGCAGCAAAACTCGACGCCGTATTCTTTGGCGACGTGGTCCACGCCAACACCCTGCTTCGTGGCGACATTAAGATGAACGGGTTCTACGAACCTATGACGGTCTTGGCCGCACTCGCCGCCAAAACCAAACACATCGGCCTTGTCGGCACCATCTCCACGTCGTTCTCCGAGCCCTATAACGTCGCGCGTCAGCTGTGCGGTTTGGATAACATGTCCAACGGGCGAGCCGGCTGGAATATCGTGACCTCCTCTGACGGCTTCCAGAACTATGGCATTGAGGCAGCGCCGGACCCAGCAACTCGCTACCGTCGTGCTACCGAGTTCGTCGAAGTCACCAAAAAGCTTTGGAATTCCTGGGAAGACGGTGCCATCATTGTGGATCGCGAAAGCGGCGAATACCTCGACCGTTGCCGCCTGCATCCAATTAATCACGAAGGTGAATTCTTCAAGGTTCAGGGCCCACTGAACATGCCAACCAGTCCACAGCGTCAGCCAGTGCTCGCACAGGCCGGTTCCTCAGGCCCCGGCATGGAGCTCGGTTCGTCGATCGGTGAGATGATCTACACCGCGCAACCAGATAAGCAACGCTCCATCGAGTTTTACGCAAAGTTCAAGAAACTCGCCGCTGATAAGGGTCGCAACCCCGATCACGTCAAAATCATCCCAGGCATCCTGCCGATCTTGGGTGATACCGAAGAAGAAGCCCAAAAACTCGCCGATGAGCTGGGCCGTCACGTGCACTTAGAAAACGGGCGCGTCCAGGTTGGTGCTGACCTGCGGATGGACCTGTCGGAATTGGATTACGACGAAGCTATTCCAGCAGAGTGGTTCAAAACCGAGCACACCTACGGCAGCCGCTATGACATCTACCGCATGAAGTCCGTGGACAAGGGCATGACTCTGCGTGAACTCATCATTGACCTCGCCCGCTCCACCGGCCACCAGTGGATGGCAGGCACTCCGGCTCAGGTTGCCGACCGCATGATCGACTGGTTCGAGTCCAAGGCTTGTGACGGCTTCAACCTCAACTCCCCGTATAACCCCGGCGGCTTCAAACTCATCTGCGACAAGCTCGTACCTGAGTTGCAGGAGCGCGGCTATTTCCGTGAAGAGTACGAGGGTGCCACTTTCCGCGAAAACCTCGGCCTACCACCCCTCTAAACCCGCTCAGGAGTCGATGTGCAACACCAACAAGAACTAAACCAGACCAACGCTGACACCAGCCAGCGTGAGGAATTCCTTCGCCAAGCCGAAGAGATCGTCGGAGCGGACAACGTCATCCGCCCGGAAGGGGCCGATACCGGGTACCGCGACCCGTACCCGCTTGTCACCGATCGCAACCCGTGGCCCGGCGTCAGACCAAAAGACACCGCTGAGGTCCAGCAGCTCGTAGCGCTGGCCAACAAAACCGGCACTCCGCTGTGGACCTTCTCCAAGGGCAAGAACCTCGGCTACGGCGGTCCAGAACCCCGCACCCAGGACATGGTTGCCCTGGACCTTGGCCGCATGGACCGGATCATCGAAGTTGACGACGAGCTGTGCTATGCCGTCGTCGAGCCCGGTGTGACGTTCTTTGATCTGTACGAGTACATTCAAGAACGCGGACTCAAAGTCTGGATGTCAGTACCGGCACTTGGTTGGGGCTCCGTCCTTGGCAACGCCCTAGACCGCGGCTACGGCATGACACCCTATGGCGATCACGCGAAATACATTTGTGGCATGGAAGTCGTGCTCCCTGACGGTGAACTCTTGCGGACCGGCATGGGCGCCATGAATGGGACAGATCTCGGTCCCATCTTCCAGGGTGGTTTTGGCCCCACACTCGACGGACTGTTCACCCAGTCAAACCTGGGGGTTGTCACCCAAATCGGTATCTGGCTGATGCCCTGGCCCGATGTGTATATCAACGGTGACATCAAAGTCGAACGAGAGGAAGATCTTCCGTTCCTCATCGATACGCTGACCCAGCTTCGTCGAGAAGAAGTTATCCAGAATAACGCGCTGTGTGGCAATGTGGTTCGTGCGGTGACCATGAATGGTCCACGATCACGCTGGTACGACGGTGAGGGGGCCATTCCACCTGAGCGACTCGAAGAGATCCGTCACGAACTCAACATCGGTCAATGGAATGCAAAGTTCGCGATTTACGGTGACGCCGGCTTAGCGCAGCGCCGCTTGGAGATCATCAAAGAGCGCTTTGCTGGACACGATGGGATTACCATCGAGGCCCGAACCTACACGGGCCAGGAGGGTGCTCAAGTCGCATACGAGGACATCGCAGAGCGGGATAAAACCCAGATGGCTGGTGTCCCAACGCTCAAACCACTGAGCACGATCAACTACCTGGCCGAAGACGGCGGGCATATTGATGCAGCGCCCATCTTGCCGGCCCGCGGTGAAGAAGTCTGGGATTTCTACCAGAAGGTCAAAGAGCTCTATGCCAAACACGGCTTTGATCTCTATATCGGCTACCACCTCTACCCACGGCATATGGTCCACGTGACCATGATCTACTTTGAAAACGGCAACGAAGAGATGCTGGAACGAGCACGCGCACTGTACAGCGAACTGTTGGCAACGGCTCGCGAACGCGGGTATGCCCCGTATCGCAGCCACGTGGATTATATGGATCGGATCGCTGAAGGATTCGATTTCAATAACCACGCCATGTTGCGTTTTCAGCAACAGCTCAAAGATGCTCTAGACCCACAGGGCATCATTGCCCCAGGAAAACAAGGCGTCTGGCCGGCACGTTTCCGGTAAGTCCTAGCACCACAGCAAAAGGGCTGGTCACCAGAATCTTCTGGTGACCAGCCCTTTGCGTCGGAAAGCTCGTGGTGAGGTTGTGCAAATGCTAGGTCGTGCTTGCCTCATGGGGCACACCGGCCTCCACGCCGAGCTTGGTAATAGCCTCAAGCGTTCCCCGGTAGTGTGCTGTCAGTAAATCTCCGGTCTTTTTCGCATCGCGATCGAGAGCAGCTTGCAGAATCTCATCGTGTTCAACCGACAGGTCACGACCAGTCCAGTTCGTGGATTGCGCGGCCCATTGGTTATACAGCTGGACAAGATCCGACAGCGTATTGGTGAAATCGATCAGGACCGGAACACCGCAGGCAGCGATGAGTTGGGTGTGGAACGCTTGATGCGTTTCAACCCACTCGGCAGTAGGCCTATTATTTTCATCCCGGCGCTGCGTGCGTTCCATCCTGTGGTGGGCAGCGATCAGATCGCCTTCCCACGTGAGGTCGCCGCGTTCCAGAGCTAGCTCGACACCAAAGCGTTCGTTGACACACCGTAGCTCGGTGATGTTGCGGAGCTCTTCGAGTGAGAGGGTCGGAACAAAGAAGCCCCGATTCGGTTTGAGGACGACTAAGCGTTCTGCAGCTAAGCGCGCTAAGGCTTCACGCAGCACCGTCGAAGACGTCTCAAATTGCTCTGAGAGTTGTTTCAACTGCAGTCGGTCGCCGGGTTCCCAACGGCCACTGAGGATGTTGTTGCGTAGTTCATTTCTAATAAAGCGAGAGAGCGTCTGGGCATCTGTGCGTTTCGCCATATCGCACTCCATTCAAAAATATATTGCTTGGAATTATCGCAAAGTTTACAGAATTGTCTGAGCAATATACTATCATTCAAACCGTATAACGCTACGGGCAATCGCCCCGCTAGATTGCTGCTCATATGCGACATTGATGTCCTTAAGAGCGATTTCCTGGGCGATGAGATCATCGAGGTTCAACCTGCCTTGGAGATAGAGATCGCAGTAGTATGGCAGATCTTTCCGGGCATTCGAGGCACCCATGTAGACCCCGTGCAAGGATCGCTGACCGACCAGTAGATCGGTCATAACGTTCAGCTCCAGCGGTCCACCTTTGGGAATGCCAACGAAATGCACCGCGCCACCGACCCGGGTGGCCTCCATTGCCTGACGTTGTGTCGCACCCAGTCCGATTACTTCGAACGCATGATCAGCACCGCCGTTGGTGACTTCCTTGATACGTTCAAGAACGTCATCTGCACTGCCATTGAACGTGTGGGTGGCTCCGAATCGGCTCGCGAGTTCAAGCTTGTCCTGTTGGATATCTACGCCAATAATGTGGCGAGCGCCGGCGAGCGCTGCACCCGACAGCGCATTGAGTCCTACACCTCCGAGGCCGATCACCACGACCGACTCTCCCGGCTGGACCTTCGCCGAATTCAACACAGCACCCACGCCCGTCGCGGTTGCACAGCCGAGCACGGCTGCCTGCTGGAAGGGAATGGCTTGGGGAATTTTGACCAGTTTATTTTGATGCACCACGGAGTATTCAGCAAACGCACTGAGCCCGAAACCGTGAACGGTCCGATCTGCTTGGCGCAATTTCGCTGGGTCGTCCGGGCTCCGATGCACCGCCCCAGGATTCTGACAACGATATGGCGCACCACCAGTACACGCTGGGCACTCAAAACAGGAACTCACTTCAGTACCAACGACATGATCCCCCACCTGAAAATCATGTGCCTCTGGACCTACCTGCACGACAATCCCGGCCATTTCGTGACCCACGACCATCGGCAGGGGGCGTCCGCGGTCGTTATTGGCAACCGAATAATCCGAATGGCACAGACCAGCTGCCTTGACCTCTACCAGGACTTCAGCACCGCGAGGTTCGTCAATGTAGACGTCCTCGATATCAAAACCCTGGCCTATTGCATTAATGACTGCTGCACGCACGGCGAGACGCACCCTTCTCAAAAACGATATTTTTAAAGACAATAATGTAAACTTCATCACAGTTTACATTCACCCATGTTTTATGTCACTGCTTTAGAGAATCGAGAACGCAATGAAAGCTGCCGTACTTCATGCGACCCAGGGCGACTTTTCCCTTGAAGACATCCGCATCTCTGGGCCCATGGCTCATGAGGTCCTCATTGAGGTTCGAGCCAGCGGGTTATGCCACTCCGACCAGCATGTCGCCACAGTCGATACCGGCCACCCGCTCCCGGCAGTATTGGGGCATGAAGTCGCAGGGGTCGTGATCGCCACCGGGACCAATGTTGGAGACCTTCAACATGGAGATCATGTCGTGACCGCCCCTATTCACCACTGCGGTCGGTGCACGACCTGCCGTCGTGGACGGCCTTTTCAATGTCGGGACCGGGCATTTACCGCACGCTCGGCCGAAAGTGCCCCGAGATTATCCGCCGACGGTCAGCCCGTTGAGGCATTTTTGGGAATCGGCGGGTTTGCCGAACGGGTTGTGGTGCACGAACACCTCGTGGTCAAAGTCCCCCAAGAGGTGGAGTTTGACCGCGCCTGCCTACTGGGCTGCGGCGTGGTGACCGGCGCTGGCGCTGCGATTAACACGGCCCAGATTCGCCCAGGGGACACCGTTGCGGTCATTGGGTGCGGAGGTGTGGGACTCAACGTCATCCAAGGAGCCCTACTAGCTGGCGCCCAGCGAGTGATCGCCTTAGACACTCAAGAGACGAAGCTTGAACTGGCGCAAACATTCGGAGCGACCGACGTCGTCAATTCCAGCATCACCGACCCCGTGGCCGCTGTACGAGAACTGACCGGCGGCGTCACTCATGCTTTTGAAGTCGTGGGCCTAAAACCGACAACGCAGCAAGCTGTTGCCATGTTAGAGATGGGCGGCACCGTGTATTTGATTGGCGTCCACCGCCCAGGAGCAACCATTGAGGTCACACCGTTTGGCGACCTGATGGGCCAACAGAAAGGACTGCGCGGTGTGGCCATGGGATCGGCAAACCCGCAGATCGACATCCCACGCTATGCGGAACTGTATCTCCAGGGCCGGTTCATGCTCGATGAACTGGTGTCCCGTCACATCAGCTTAGGCAGTATCAATGAGGCCTACGCCGAGATGGCTTCGGCTGGTGTTGCCCGCAACGTCATCACAGACTTTTCGAAATAACCCATGAGTCTGTGTTCCCCTGCTCAGCATGGGGAGCACAGACTCTAACGCCTACGCCAGTTTGATGGCAACCGATTTAAGCGCCGTGTACGCTTCGACTCCCTCTCGGCCGTTCTCGTAGCCCCAACCTGAAGCTTTGAACCCACCAAAGGGCATGTTGGCGTCCATCCCGGAGCCAGCATTGATTCGAACGTTACCGGACTGAATTCGTTGGGCGAACTGTAGGGCCCGCGAGATGTCTTTGGTAAAGATAATGGAGTTCAGTCCATACTCGGTGTCGTTGGCCTGACGCAGCACATCCGTGAGGCTATCTTCATTCGAAAATGTACTGACCGCTAAGACCGGACCAAAGATCTCTTCTTGGATGATCGACATATGCGGTTTTGCATCACGCAGGACGGTGGGCTGGACAAAGTATCCTTCGCGGTCGAGACGGGCGCCACCGGTCACCAATTCGGCTCCGTCGGCAATACCTTCGGCTATGTATTGCAGTACGCGCTCACACTGCTGTTCAGAGATCAACGGGCCCATCGTTGCCTCAGGATCCAGCCCGGGCCCCAAGGTTAGCGACTCGGCGATCTTGGCGACCTCTGCGATCACTTCTTCGGCCACCTCTTCATGCACATAGAGCCGTGACCCTGCGGCACAGACCTGACCGGAGTTCGCAAAAATACTCATGGCGGCTGCAGGAATGGCTTCACTCAGATCTGCATCCGGGTAGATCACGACCGGAGACTTTCCACCCAGCTCCAAGCTGAGGCGCTTGAGGTTACCGGCAGCTGATTGCAAGAGCCGGCGTCCGACCGCCGTGGAACCAGTGAACGAGACCTTATCGACATCAGGATGATCGGCGATAGCTTGCCCGGCCACTGCGCCCAGTCCTTGGACGACATTCAGCACACCCGGCGGGATCCCGGCCTCCAGCGCCAGCTCTGCCATCCGAACCGCCGTCAGCGGTGTCAGCTCTGCTGGTTTGAGTACCACGGTGCAACCGGCCGCTAGTGCCGGAGCAACTTTTGACAGGGCAATATTAAAAGGCACGTTCCACGGCACAATCAGCCCAGCCACTCCGACCGGCTGCCGTACGGTAAAGGCCTGCCAACTGCCAGGCAGTGAGACATCCCGGGTTTCACCATTGAGCTTTGTGGCCCACCCAGCGTGGTAGCGCAGCAGTTTAATGCCGGCTGGCAATTCAAATTGACGCACTACTTGATACGGTTTTCCACAATTCAGCGACTCTAATGCGGCAAGCTCATCGAGCGCGTCCTCTAACGTGTCAGCAAAACGCCACAGCAGATCTTGGCGCTCGGCGGGTGTCATCCGCTGCCAAGGGCCGTCTTCGAATGCCGCCCTCGCAGCCCTGACCGCCTGATCGACGTCTTCTACGGTAGCGGACGCGCTGCGAGTCAGCACTGTGGCATCCGAGGGGTTCGTCACGGTCAATTGCTCACCGCCGCCAGCAACGCGCTCGCCGTTAATAATCAACGGGAGCGACGTTTCCGAAAGTTTTGCTCGCAGGAGCTCTTCATGGTGTTGGGGCAGGATGTCAGTTTTCATATGTTCACGCTTCCTTGAGATCGCCATCTGACGGCATGACATGGGTCACAAACTCATCGAATGCATACTATCTCACGAAATGTATTCCTGGGCAGTAAAAGCAACTTTTTCTCAAAAACAGCCTTTTCCTATTGCTCGCATCACAGTTACAGCATATAGTTATGTGCATAGAAAATATTATTTAACTCAAAATGCACTAATTCCTAGGAGTGAGCATGACTGCAAGAACTGGCGCTGAATACCGGGCAGGCCTCGCGGACGGACGCGAAGTCTGGATGGGCAATGAACAAATCGATGTGACGACCCATCCCTCCATGGCACGCTCCGTTGACGGCATGGCCGGGTACTTCGACTACCAACATGCTTATGCAGAGGAAACACTCACCCAGACTCCAAACGGTGGTCTGATGAATGTCTCTCACCTGCTGCCAAAAAGCGCTGAGGACCTGCAGACCCGCCACGTAGCGTTCGACCGTCTCGCCCGCTACTCAATGGGCATGCTGGGCAGAACCCCGGACTACGTCAACGTGGTGCTGGCCGGACACGTGTCGCGTCGCGATATCTTCGAAAAATATGGCGATCCAATCTTCCACGATCGTCTTGTGCAGTATCAGCAAGAAGTCATCGACGGAGACCTTGCCCTCACGCACACCATCGTGCACGCTGCGATCGATAAATCGGTTGGAGAATTCGAAGGCATCAACGAAGATCTCACACTGCGTGTCGTGGATCGGACCGATGATGGGTTGATCGTCCGTGGCGCGAAGATGCTTGCCACACTGGGGCCAATCGCCGATGAACTGTACGTGTACCCGGCAACTCCGGTACGTCCCGGCTACGAAGAATACGCCATCTCTTTTGCTATCCCGGTCAACACACCCGGCGTCGTCTCGATCTGCCGCGACCCCTATGCCGTAGATATGGACGTCGCAGACCGACCGTTCTCTGCGCGTTTCGACGAACAAGACGCCGTCATCATTTTCGACGATGTGCTCGTGCCGTGGCACCGTGTCTTCATCGACGGAAACCTCGATGTCTACAACAACATCAACGCGGGCACCGCAACCGGCAATACCCAGCAGCAGACCGCCATCCGCGCGTGCGTCAAACTGGAATTCGCCTATGACCTGTGCGTCCAGATGGCCCGCACGACCGGCACCGACAGCAAACCAGATACCGCGGCAATGCTCGGCGAGATCTACTCCTACTTGCGCATCGCTCGTGCAGTCGTCCACTCAGCCGAAGTGAAATCCTCCGACTGGGGTGGCGGCGCGTGGTTCTGCCATGACGACATTTCCTCGCTGCGCACCATGATGCCGGTCTGGATGGCCAGGGTCAACGACATCATCAAGACGATGGGCTCCCACAACCTGCTCGCCACTCCAACTGCAGCCGCCTTCGATCACCCACGTCTGGGTCCATTGGTTGAAAAATACCTCCCAGGTGCACAAGGTGTCACCTCACGTGAACGCGCCCAGATCTTCCGGACCGCTTGGGACTTTGCTGGCTCCGCACTGGGTTCACGCAATGAATTATACGAACGCTTCTACTTGGGTTCCGTGGGCCGTGCTCGTGGCTTGGACCATCGCAAAGCCCAGGGGAAAGGCGAGACCGGAGCTTACCAAGAGCTCTTCGACGACGTGTACATCAGCCAAGCCCCTGCTGATATCCCAGCTGAGGTGCCCACCGAAGAAACCACGCTCAGCCGCTAAACAGCACACGTACACACGTCAAATTCAAAGGATAAACACAGAATATGTCATGGGGATTAATTCGCGAGATGGGGCACGTCGGCATCCAGACCACAGATGTGGACGCCGCACTGTGGGACGCTACTCAACTGCTTGGTCTGCGCGTGACCGAACAAGTTGGCGAGACCGCCTACCTCGCAGCCGGGGATGTGCATCATGAACTCATTTATAAGGAGTCAGATGTCAACGGGATCGATTCACTGGGCTTCATCGCGAAAGACGGCGATGCACTGCGCACCATTCGCCAGCGTGTTGCCGACGAGAACTTAGAGGTGCTCGCCCGGACACCTCGCACTGATGGTGTCGAGGACGGTTTTGCATTCGTCGGGCCCGAAGGCTACGTGTTTGAGGTCTATATCGGTCGGCAACACGATAAGGCCACTCAGAAGGGTTTCGGTCCCGACCGGTACGGTCACATCAATTTCCATCCCAAAGATTCAAAATCGATGATGGAGTTCCTCGCCCGCGTGCTGGATTTCCGGTTGTCGGATGTCATCGGTGATGACTACGCGTATTTTATGCGCTGCAACAGTGACCACCACGGCATCGCGATCCTCCCGGGCCAGGGCACCTTCCACCACCACGCGTGGCAAACCCAGTCGGTTGCGGATCTCGCCAAGCTCGGTGATCGCCTCAACGCAGTGGGGCGCGATCTGATCTGGGGGCCGGTCCGTCACGGTGCAGGCCACAACATCGCCGCCTATTATGTCGAGAGCTCAGGTGCAGTTGTCGAGCTGTACACTGATCTCGAACAAATCTACGACGACGAACGGCCACCGATCATTTGGGGCGCCGAAGATAACTGGTGGAACATGTGGAGTGACTATCGTCCACTAGATTTCCGCAATTTCGGCATCCCACCCGTGACCCGTCGCTGACAATCGCACACAGTATCTCGATCTGGAAAGGCGCCATGACCCAAGCCCAGCGTGAATTTCATGATCTCACTGAACGGTTTATTACTCACGCGTATAACACCGAGTTCACTGATTTCAGTGCTGCCACGATCCAACGTGCCACCCACCGGATTCTCGATGCGGTAGGCAACACCCTCGTGGGCCACAGGGCAAGCGGCATGTCGGCCCTGACCGATCTGGCCGTGGACTGGGGTGGCGCACCCCAGTCCACAATTCTTGGCGACGGACGGAAGGTTCCGATGCAGCATGCGGCACTGCTCAATGCGGTGCTCATGCGGTCCTTTGATTTCGAACCGGTCGGCGCCGAAGGACCCGGTCGCCGCCAGGTGGCAGCGCATATCACCGGGACCACCGTTCCGGTCGCCCTCGCGGTGGCCGAACACACGGAAGCCACCCCACAAGAATTTCTCACCGCCCTCCTGGTCGGGGAAGATATCGCAGCACGACTCGCGTTTGGTTCGGGCTTCGATGTGTATTCCGGCCAGGACAATACCGGCACCGTCAACGGCATCGGCGCCACCTTCGTAGCTGCCCTACTGCTCAAACTCACGCCCGAGCAGACCAGGCATGCGCTTGGAATTGTCACGAACCAGCTGGCCGGAAATGTCGCAGCAATCTTCGACCAGGCCAGCGCATTCAAACTCCCGATGGGTTTTGCAGCGCGCAATGCCATCGTGGCAGCACAACTGGCCGCTGCAGGCATGACCGGCCCGGACGATCCGATGGAAGGCAGCTTTGGGTTCATCGATCTGTTCTGTGCCGACCCCAAGCCTGAGGTCATGGTCGAACGCCTCGGTATCGACCACTACGCTGATTCCGTCATTAAACCCTGGTCTTGCTGCAGAGCAGCGCAGCCGTCGTTAGATGCCACCGTCCGGTTACGCGACGCCCACGAGCTCAACAGCGACGAAGCATTCAACCATATTGACCAGGTCATCGTGCATGTCACGCCGCGAACGGCGCAGGGTTTTGTGGGAAATTCCTTCAGCGTCGGCACATGTCCCGAGGTATCCGCAGCGTTTAGTATCCACTACACCACGGCCGCGGCACTGGTATATGGCACGGTCCGACCGGAACATATGACGCTCGATGCCATGCAGGATCCACGCATCCAAGCAATGCTTGAACGGATCGTTATTCGCGGCACACTGGACCCAACGGAGGTCTTGACCGCGGAAGTTGAGATCAATCTCCACGACGGCCAACGCCTCATGCAGCGAGTCGACGCTCCGCGCGGCGATATCTATCACAGCCCGCTCTCTGAGGCAGAGATTTTGGAGAAGTTCCACCAGAACGTGGCTTACTCCCAGCGCATGTCGACCACAGCTGCGCAGGAACTGCTGGAACAGATTCAGAAGCTAGCTGAGCTACCTTCTATGACTGAGCTGCTCGACTTACTGGGTTCCCGCAGCGCCACCCCGGTCGCTTGAGACCCGGGCCTCGTCCTGGGGGGCCCTGTGCAATTGTTGATGCGCACTGGAGATCGTCGGCCATGCCTCCGGGTGGGTAAAGACATACTTGCGTCCTTGCCGCAACGCCTCGGTAACCATATCGGCAACGTCTGACGGATCGAGCGCACCAAGCGGTGGAAGAAAGTCCTTTGTTGACGGTGAATCGACCGTGTGTCCCGGACGTTGGCGTGCGTTTTCACCCAACGACGTGCGTACCGGCGCAGGGTTGAGCAGGGTCATCCCGATGTGCGGGTCGGTGTGAGCGAGCTCGGCCGACAGTGCCTCAGATAGTGCGACCACCGCAGCTTTTGAAGCAGCGTAGGCGGCCGTCCCGACAGATGGCATCTAGGCGGCAAGTGACGCGGTATTGACGATCCACGAGGTCGTGGGATTTCTTCGGAGCGTCGGCAGAAACGCTTTCAGACCGTTCAATACGCCGTGAAAATTCGTCTCCATAACCCAGGCAAAATCTTGTAGCGTCAGTTGATCGAAATAATCCAGTGGGCCAACACCTGCATTATTCATGAGCAGATCCACTGCCCCATGTTTCGCCACGATGGTGTTCGCAGCTGCCTCTAGATCACGAACGCTGCGGACATCCGCAGTGATGGGGTGAGCCCCCATCTCGGCTGCAACAAAACGCACTTCCGTTTCATCCGGAGCGACGATATACACGGTCATGCCTTCCTTGATCAGTCTCTGGGCAGTGGCCCGACCGATCCCCGAGGATCCCCCGGTTACGACCGCTACACGTCCGTTAAAACATTGGAAGGTCTGTTGTGTCATAGACGCCTCTCAGCGATTGATTGAAGGTGTTCGTTAGATGATCGACATGCCACCGTCGACTACCAGCGCGTGACCGGTGACGAAGGATGCCTCATCACTGGCTAACCAGGCAGCAGCTGCTGCGATCTCCTCGGGCTCGGCGATACGTCGCAACGGTGTTCTGCTCATCGCACGCTCTATGGTGCCAGGGTCGGAGGCATCGACTTCGCGCATCAGGTTCGTCGAG
>DATBUK010000007.1:0-11248 GCA_036516155.1 Yaniella sp. | reverse complement strand
ATGGTTGCTTCGATCCTTGTGACCTACGTGCTACTTTGGGCTTTGAAGCGCACCATCGATCCGTTGGTATTCACGTACGCTATCCTTGCCGGTGGCGTGGCAATAGGGGCCAGCGTTGATCTTGCAACCCCACTGCAGTCTTGGATTATCGGATTGGTTGCCGGCGCCGTGTCGACACTGTCCTTTCTCTTCCTCGACGAGTGGTTGCGGAATAAGACCGGAGTGTGGGACACGATGGGTGTGCAGAACCTGCACGGTGTGCCAGGAATTGTTGGCGGACTGGTCCCCATCGTTTTGGGCTTCGCCGGTGGTTCGCAGGCCATCGCGGTGGTCGGCACGCTCGTCCTTGGATTAGTTTTGGGCGGCATCGTAGGCTTGATCCTGCGCCTCTTCCCACGACCAACGCTCATGCTCGACGACGCCGAGGCGTTCCCTGCCGAAGAGATGCGCGCAACAGATCCTGCCTAGTGCAGAACTAAACATTCAAAATAAATGAGAACTTAGGAGGTTCATCCATGTGTGGAATCGCTGGAATCCACCTGCGTGACGAATCATTGTCATCGCAGCTCGGATCAATCATGCATGAGATGGTCGAAGGTATCGTCGTGCGTGGACCGGATTCTGCCGGTGTCGCGCTGTACGGGGACCGCGAACGTCTGCCCGAGGACTATTCATCAGTATCACTGCTTGGTGCGCCCGGGGATATCAGGCAGCGTTTGGTAGAAAAACTGCCAACCGACGCCAACGTCACCGTGGAAGACATGGCTGACACCACGTTCATCCGCGCCAAAATGGACGTTGATGAACTCACCAAGAGCGTTCGCGACATTGCACCCGAAGCCAGTGTCATTGGTTCTGGTGCAGACAGCGTCATTTATAAAGGTGTCGGCAACCCGATGGATCTGCGCGAAACCTACCGCCTGGCTGACGCGACCGGCTGGCAGGGTGTCATCCACACCCGCTTGGCTACCGAATCCGCCGTCGATGCTGAAGGCGCACACCCCTACACCGTGAACGGTCTGTCCGTGGTGCACAACGGGTCGTTTGCCAACCACGCCACGATCCGTCGTGAGCTGATCGAAGAAGGCGTCGAGTTCGACTCCGAAAACGATACTGAAGTCGCGGCACGGTACCTCTCCTGGCGGATGCAGCAGAAGAACGAAGACCTCAACACCGCAGTCGAGGCACTCGGCGAAAACTTTGATGGCTTCTACACGCTGCTGGTCACCACTGAAGACAGCTTCGCGGTAGTGCGTGATGAGTACGCGTGTAAACCCGTCATCATCGCCGAACACCCGCGGTGGGTCGCGATGGCATCTGAATTCCAGGCGATCGCACACCTGCCAGGAATCGACGAGGCAGACATTTTCGAACCCGGACCAAAGAAAGTGTATACATGGAAACGCTAAGTGATACGACCGTTGAGATTGATCTGTCCCAAAAGACTCTGCGGGAGTTGAACTCCGAGCTGCATAACCCCACCGCTTCGAGCTACAAAGTGCTCAACCCACGCGGTGGTCACTCGGTAGCCGTCGGGGTCAAAGACCCGATCGATGTCGAGATTGAAGGCGATGTTGGCTACTTCTGCGCCGGGATGCACCAGCGCGGCAACATCACCATCAACGGCATGGCGGGTCCCGGGGTTGCCGAAAACATGATGTCCGGCGTCGTGCACGTTAAAGGACACGCCTCCCAGTCCGCGGCGGCCACCTCGCACGGTGGACTGCTCATCGTCGACGGCAACGCCTCGACGCGCTGTGGTATTTCGCTCAAGGGCGGTGACATCGTCGTCAAAGGCAACATGGGCTCCAAGGCTGCGTTTATGGCACAGGCCGGCCGCATCGTCGTGTGTGGCGATGTAGGCGAAGACCTCGGCGACTCCATTTTCGAAGCTCGCCTATACGTGCGCGGCTCGGTGGCCTCGTTGGGCGCTGACTGCATCGAAAAAGAGATGCGTGACGAGCATCGCGAGGAGCTTGTCCAACTGCTCAAAGATGCCGGCATGGAAGACGAAGCCAACGACGCCGCCTACGTCGATTCCTTCACCCGCTACGGTTCAGCTCGCACCCTGTACAACTTCTGATCTGGAGAGTAAATGAGAAGTCCTGAGGATCGTGGACTCCGCGAGTCCGCAATTTTTGACAAGGCTGCTATCGCAGCGATCCAGCGCGCCGCTGACACCGGCGTCTATCACATCCGTGGTTGGGGAGCCAAGCGCGATGTCCCACACTTTGACGATCTCGTCTTTTTGGGCTCCGCTATCTCGCGCTACCCGCTGGAAGGGTATCGCGAAGCCTGCGGCACCGACGTCACCATGGGTGCTGACACCGCGTCCAAACCGATGACCATTGACATCCCGATCACTATTGCGGGAATGAGCTTCGGTGCGCTTTCGGCTCAGGCTAAAGAAGCACTGGGCCGTGGAGCATCTGCGATGGGTACCTCCACCACTACCGGTGACGGTGGGATGACCGATGAAGAGCGTGAACACTCCTCAAAACTGGTCTACCAGTTGCTGCCCTCGCGCTACGGAATGAACCCAGACCACCTGCGCAAAGCCGACGCCATTGAAGTGGTCGTCAGCCAGGGCGCAAAACCAGGTGGCGCTGGAATGCTACTGGGCCAGAAAATCTCCGAACGTGTCGCCCAAATGCGAACCCTGCCCCAGGGGATTGACCAGCGCTCTGCGTGCCGTCACCCAGACTGGACCGGTCCGGACGACCTGACGCTGAAAATCCAGGAACTGCGGGAAATCACCGACTGGGAAAAGCCCATTCACGTGAAAGTCGCAGCCTCCCGGCCCTACTACGACACCAAACTGGCCGTCGCAGCCGGCGCCGATGTCGTCGTCGTTGACGGGATGCAGGGTGGAACTGCTGCGACCCAGGAAGTCTTTATCGAAGATGTCGGCATCCCGACCCTGGCCGCTGTGGGCCAGGCCGTCAAAGCTCTGAAGGAAATGAATGTGCACCGCAAGGTAAAACTCATCATTTCCGGTGGTATTCGCACAGGCGCCGACGTTGCCAAGGCCATTGCCCTTGGCGCCGACTCGGTCGCCATAGGTACCGCTGCGCTGATCGCCCTGGGCGACAACGATCCACGCTGGGCCGAAGAATACGAAAAAATCGGCTCTGCTGCCGGATACTACGATGACTTCCAGCTTGGTAACGACCCAGCGGGGATCACCACCCAGGACCCAGAGCTTTCCTCCCGCCTCGACCCGATTGAGGGCGGCAAGCGAGTCGCGAACTACCTCCAGGTGCTGGCGATGGAAGCGCAAACCCTGGCACGTGCCTGCGGTAAATCCCACGTCACCCACCTCGAACCAGAAGACATGGTTGCCCTGACCATCGAATCTGCAGCCATGACCGGACTGCCATTGGCCGGCACCGACTGGATTCCAGGCCGCAACGGCGGGTTCTAACCAACTCACCCAGACACGCTGAGTGTGAGCTCACCAAACCACGGAACTGCCGTCCGGGTTACGACTCGGGCGGCAGTGTCGTATCCAGCAAAAACTTTCCACCCGAAGGCACGATACGTCACCCACATCCTGCACAAACATTCTGCACAAGCGCTCATCACGGTTTATAACCTTGACTGCCATGCATTTCAGAGAGGAACAGAAGCATGACTGACGCACGCGAAAAGATGAAGGAACAGGCCGAAAAAGACGGCATTGAATTCTTCATGGCCATGGGCACCGAAGTAAACGGCAAGCCCAACGCCTCGGTAGCACCAGCCCAATACATCGACGACCTCCTTGACGACGGAGCGGCCTTCGCCGGATTTGCCTCCGGTGGGCTCTGGCAAGAACCCTCCGACGGCGACATCGCCTACATCCCAGACCCCAGCACCTACACCCGCCTGCCATGGCGCCACAACATGGCAGTGCTGATGAGCTTCCCACACGTCAAAGGTGAACTGTGGCCCTATGCTCCACAGAACATCCTGAAGCGGCTCATGGCAGAAGTCGAAGAAGAGTTCGGCTGGACCTACAAAACCGGTATGGAACCAGAATTCTTCCTCGTCAAACAAAACGACGACGGCAGCATCCGCATTGCCGACGCCTTAGACACCTCGATCAAACCCTGCTACCACGCCTACGGTATTGAACGGTCATGGCCCTACCTGTCCAAGCTGTCCCGCTACATCAACGAAATGGGCTGGGGCAACCCGGCAGTCGACGCTGAAGATGGCAACGGTCAGTACGAAATCAACATCGACTACTCCGATGCGATGACCACCTCCGACCGGCTGATCCTGACCCACTACATGGCACACGCGGTCGCCTATGAAGAAGGCAACGGCGTCATCCCAACGTTCATGGGTAAACCCTTCACCGGCAACACCGGTAACGGACTGAACACCCACTTCAGCCTGTGGGACCAGGACGGCAACAACATTTTCTATGATGAAAATGACCGCTACGGTCTGTCGAAGACCGCCTACCACTTCATCGGTGGCGTGCTCCACAACGCCCGCGGCATGCAAGCCCTCATTGGTTCCAACGTCAACGCTTATAAGCGCATCGGCGTACCCCACCCAACCTCGGGGTCGACCTGGACACCAACCCACGTCATGTACGGCGGCAACAACCGAACCACCATGCTGCGGATTCCAGACGGTGGCCGCGTAGAACACCGCGGTGTTGACGGTGGCGCCAGCCCACACCTGGCTTCGGCAGCCATCCTGGCCGCCGGGATCGATGGCATCCGCCGCGAACTGGATCCAGGCGAGTGCATGGAAGAGCGCAACACCTACACCATGTCGCGCAAAGAACTCGCCGACTATGAGCCGCTGCCTGCGACCCTGTGGGAAGCAGCCAACGAGCTCGAGCAAAACGACGTCATGCGCAAGGCCATGGGGTCCGGTCCGCACGGTGACTTCGTGGACTTCTTTGCCGAAGAAAAACGCAAAGAATTCGCGATGTACCACAGCCAGGTCACCCAGTGGGAGATCGATAACTACCTGATGGGCCCAGCCCCAATGTGGTAAACCACTAAGCTCCTGTAAAAGTCCTTCCAGCGAAACTGGGCCGGTGTATCCGGCCCAGTTTTGCTTTAACACAAAGTTGCGCGGCTTCGAGGCCACCATCGCGGAAGTCGACCCCCCGCATCATCTGCGCTGCTAGCACGGGTGCAGCTTGACGAACGTCAAGGCCACCGCCGCGGTGTCGTTCTATGGTGAGCATGTAACCCACATCGAAGGAGTTTCAGATGACGAACCGGCACATCGAAAAAGCGGCACAATTCGCACCCATTATTGAACGTGTACACGGCGAACACCACCCAGAACTCACCCGAGTACGCGAAATTACCGAGAAGCTTCGACGCTCAAACGATGCCACAAATGCCATGACCTTATTCCAGGAACTGCGCTCGGTGACTGATAACTACGGGATTCCGCAAGACGTGTGCGAGGCGTTCGAAGCTACGTATCGAGCCTTGGAACGTGCCGACGAACACCTGACTGCAGCTTAGCGTTCTTAGCTGCCTATTGAGTAAAGCATTCCATAACGCTAGCGATGTACAGTGAGATAAAGTTCCCTGCCACTCATAATGGCGGGAACTTTATCGCATCTCACACGCCGGGTTTTGGCGTCCAGGTTGGTATGTACAACGACACAAATTCAGCATGGATGAATTGCGGGACCAGGGCTACTGCAGCCGGACGAGGCGGCACTGAATAAGCAACACTGGCGCATCGGATGGGCCTAGGTTTCGAGTAACGTTTCCTTGGATGGAACGTCCTCGAGGCTAGTTGCTTTCCTGTGCGCTCCGCTTTTGATCTTGCTGCAACGTCCACCAGGTCACCGCACCAGCAGTGGCTGCCATAACAACTCGGGGCAGGGGAACGTTCAATTTGCGTAGACCCTGCTCGATTTTTTCATCAGCCCAAAATCCGGCGACCGTTCCCAATGACACGACTGCTCCAACGGCGGTACCGACGAGAATCCTTGAGAACGTGGAACGATTATTCTTTGCTAGGAAATTTACCGGGGGTTCTTGGGGACGCAGACTCGTTCTCGTGGAAGGATCGGCGTGCTGAGCGAGGGCTATCTTGGCTGACAGTTTCCGTCGTAACCGGGGGTTGTTCGAAAGATACGCGGTACCCGCCCCACCGGCTACCGGTGGACCCCAAATGAGCGTTTGACGAACCCACTGCGGATAGTTGCGTGGCGGGATAAGCGTCAACGCTCCGGTGAGCACGCCCTGCGACCATGGGTCGTTGAGAAACTTGACGAGATTGCTGCGGGTGGCGGAGGCGGTATGTTGACGCATGATCTCAGCTTACCGACGCCACTGGTCATGGTCTAGGTGCCGCAGAACGTTTGGAAGTTCGCCGCAAACGCCATCGGAGCAGGTTGTTCCAGATGCTCGAAGCCTTGCTGACGTTCATAAGGGTTAGTGACTGCGGCAAGTAGCATATAGAACGGTTCGAAGTTCTGATCGGTGACCGCGTCCTGAATAGCATTTTCGACCAGGTGGTTTCGCGGTACATAGAGCGGGTTGGTCCCGGCCATCTGAGAAACTTCCGGTTTGAGAACGAGCCAGTGCCGGTACCAGGACATGAGCTCGGGACTCACATCTGCGGGGATCAGACCGGAGCGCGCGATGTCCTCAAGACCGGCAAAGAACGCCGTGAAATCCGTGCCGGTGTTATGGAGATGCTCAAAGAGCTGACCGCCCAGTGCTTGCACATCGTCGCCGACCGACAGGCCGAGACGCTGGGCAAAGTGTTCCGCCCAGGCTTTCGAATAGTGGCTGCTGAAATCCGTGACGGCCTTCGTGGCTGCGGTGACGGCATCATCCTGGGTCATGACAGGTTCATCGCCGGGTTGCATCATGGCCGGCAGCAGTGACTCGGCGAAGCGTGCCAGATTCCATTCGGCAATAATTGGTTGGTTGCCGTAGGCGTATCGGCCGGCGAAATCGATGGACGAAAAGACCGCTTGTGGGTCGAATTTGTCGAGGAATGCGACCGGCCCGAAGTCGATCGAGTGGCCGGCAATAGTCATGTTGTCGGTATTCATGACCCCGTGAATCAGTCCGACGTGCATCCACTGAGCAATCAACTCAGCCTGACGGGCGACGACCTGCTCAAGTAAGGTCAGGGCGGGATTATCAGTATCTATTCCTGGATAGTGACGCTCTAAGCTGTAGTTCGTCAACCGTTGGAGCAGCTCAAGGTTCTGCCGGGCCCGGACATATTGGAAGGTCCCGACGCGGATATGCGATGGGCCGGTACGAACCAACACCGCTGCGGGCTGTTCCATTTCGCGCAGAATCGTGCCACCGGTGGTGATCACCGCAAGAGCCCGCGAAGTTGGAATCCCGAGAGCATGCACGGCTTCTGAAATAAGGTACTCGCGCAGCATGGGACCCAGCGCAGCAAATCCATCTGAGCCGGGGCGGGAAAACGGGGTCGGACCGGTGCCTTTCAGATGAATGTCCACGCGCGCATCGTCGACACAGATTTCACCGGTGAGGATAGCGCGACCATCCCCCAAGGTGGGCACATAGTTACCGAACTGGTGACCGGCGTAGGCTTGGGCGACCGGCCGGGCATCGGTGGGCAGGGTGTGACCCAATAAAAAATTGATGCCCTCATCGGTGGCTAGCCACTCGGCATCAAGTCCAAGTTCGGCAGCTAGTCCACGGTTGAGTAGGACCAGTTTTGGGTCTGGGGTTGGAGCAGGGGTCGCATCACGGACGAGTTCTGGGAAAGTATCCACGTACTGTGAGGTCAGGTTCGGCAGGCTCATCTATCCGCTCCTAAAAGACTGGGTGCTCATAGCGTAGCTGGCCGGGAGTCCTTGTCGGTAGGGTCTGCGTTCAGGGTGAACACGGCCCCGACAAGAAGAACTGCGTGAGCCGCGGCGCTCGGGACGTTCCAAACCGCACCGTGCTGAACCTACCATTGAGGATAACGCTGTCGCACCAGTGAGCAGGAACGGCAGCGCGTGAGCCACCGAATTCAAGGAGTATTGCATGTTCATTCGGTCCATTGACGATGTACCCAAGATTGAGTGGGGCCAGGGCACAAGCCAACGTATTCTGACCAAGAAAGATGGCATGGGTTTCGCCGTCGCCCACACGGTGGTCCGCAAGGGCACCGAAGCAGCTCTACAATATCGGCACCACCTCGAAGCCTGCTACTGCATTGGAGGCCGAGGGTATGTGGTCAGCGCCGACCGCCAGACTCGCTACGAAATCACTCCGGGCGTGATTTACGTGCTTGATGAGCACGATGCCCACTACCTTCAAGGCGGCGAAGACGAGGACCTCATTTTGGTATCGATCTTTAACCCACCGATTACCGGTGAAGAGGCCCACGAGCTGGTCGAGGGTGGATTCTCGTCGTATCCGCCGCCCGAAGAGGACGAGCGCTAGTGGCCTTGGAAGGCCTCCGCGAGCCACCAAGCTCCGCCGTCATTGGCGATTTTCGCATCAATGACCAGCGGCGCGGTGGGGGAGGACGCTAGCCAGCGGCGGACAGGCTCGTCGAGATCGGCGACGTCGCGGACCGTGATGCCCTCGGCACCAAAGCCACGGGCGATGGCGGCGATATCGGTGTCCGGGAAGACCACATGGTCCATGTCTTCTCCGGTGAAGTGATGGACTTCAGCGCCGTAGGCTGCGTCGTTATACACGAGCACGACCAGTGGGATCTGGTACCGGACGGCGGTTTCAAGCTCTTGGATGGCCATCAGGAATCCACCGTCACCGGTGCCAAGTACTGGGAGCCGATCCGGTTGAGCGAGGGCGGCTCCGATCGCGGTATACAGTCCGAGCCCGATGGCTTGGAAGGCCTGGGTGAAACAGAAACCGAACTCGTCGGGCACGTCAAGATATTGCGACGGGTAGCCCATGAAGTTACCCGAATCGATGGACACGACCCGTTCGGCCGGCAACAGTTCATTGAGCCGTTTGGACACTTCGCGCGGGTCGACCAGTTGCCCGGGCACCGAGAGATCTTCGGTGGCCGTTTGATCCCAGCGCGCCCCGTTTGCGATGCGTTCGCCGATGTCCGCGGTGCGGTAGCGTGCCGGCTGATCTTCGGCCAGCAGGGCCATCGCGTCGGTTGCGGTGGCCCCCGCATCCGCGACAACTCCAACATCGACGGGTCGGTGCGCGCCGATGGCCGCATCGTCGACATCAACCTGCACGATCTTGGTATCTTGGCCGATCAGTTTGCCACCGCGCATGGTCCACATGTTCAGTGCCGTACCAAACGCCACGATCAGGTCTGCGCCGGTGATCAGTTCGGCGGTCAACGGCGACGAAAACCCACCCGAGATCCCAAGGTTATAGGCGTCATCATTGAACAGGCCCTTGGCCACCGCGCTGGTGGCCAGCAGCGCACCGGACTGTTGGGCCAGCGCCATGATCTCCGTTTTCGCGCCGCGGCCGCCGCGTCCGGTGATGAACACCGGCCGCTGGGAGGCTTCCAGCAGCCCAACGAACTCGGTCAGTGACTGGTGGTCGGGCCGTTGTGCGTCCGCCGGTTCAACCTGCAGTCCTTCGATGCTGCCCACTGCGGGTGCCGCTTGCACATCGAGCGGCAGGTTGAGTACGACGGTGGTGCGCTGACGCAGAGCGGTTCGGTAGGCGCGCAGCACATCGTCGATCGCGGTCTCGGGAGTGTGCACGCGGTGTGCGGCAGCCCCAAGGCTGGTTGCAAATCCGGTCTGATCCATCGCAAAATTCGAGTGCACTGCACCCTGGGAGGCTTCAGCGGCCAACACGAGCACGGGCGAATCCGATTTGGCGGCCTCACCGATCCCGGTCGCCGCATTGGTCAGTCCACAGCCCTGGTGTAAGGACACCAGGGCGACCTGCTGTGACATCCGCGCGTAGGCATCGGCCATGGTTGAGGCGCCACCTTCGTGACGGGTTGCGGTAAAGGGCACGCCGGCGTCCCGCAGCGCATTGGCCACATGGAAGTTTCCGGAGCCGACCACCCCAAAGCAGTGCCCGGCACCGAGCTGTCCAAGCAACGCACCAACTTGTTCCGCGACCGTGGTCATCTTTAGCCCTCCACCAGCGCGAACACGCGGCACGGCGAGGCGGTGCCGTTGACAATGGGCAGCGGCGAGATCACGATGACGGCCCCGCGGGTTGGCAGCTGCGCGAGGTTCTGCAGCGAGGTGATGCCGTATTTATCGTTGCCCAGCAGGTGGTAGTGGATCGGGAACGGCGGATCCAGTTCGGCCGCATTGCCCTGGTCGATGCCCACGGTTTCGACGCCAATACCGGAAATATTAGTGTCTTCAGCTAACCAGCGAGCGCATTCGGCCGAGAAGCCAGGAGTGTGGGAGCCGTTTTCATCGACGTTGAGGAAGGCATCCTGGTCCTGGGCGTACTGATCCCAGCCGGTGCGGAACAGTAGCCACCCGTTGTCCGGGATCGGGCCGTGCTGGGCTTCCCAGGCCTTGATGTGTTCGACCTCGACTAGAAAGTCCGGATTCTCGGTGGCTTCAACCGTGAAATCTAGTACGACGGCGGGGCCGATCAGGCGTTCTGGTTCGATCGAGGCCACATCTTTGCCGTCTTTGCCGCTGATCCAGTGAATGGGTGCATCGATGTGCGTTCCGACGTGCTCACCCTGCGTGAAGTTGTTATGCGCCCAGAAGGGGCCGGCATCATCGAACTGTGCGACGTTTTCGAGGCTGAAGTCGACCAGGTTGGCAAAGGGTTCGGGCAACCGCAGGGTCGGGGTCGACTCGGACAGCGTATTGGTGAGGTCGTAAATTTGGATGCTCTGGTCGGCGAGTCCGGCGGCCAGTTGGCCGAGTAAGGACGTACTGGTTTGGGCGGTCATGGCGCTCCTGACGGTGGTGAGTGAAAAGAATCAAACACAAATATAATGTGTTCGAGAGCACATTGAGCTTGTGTGGCGGAATGCGGCGGGACGCTTAGCCTTCAAGCGTCGTCAACAGTGCCTTGATCCTGTCGGAAGTGGTCGCCCAGGAGCACACCAGGCGAACAATGGGCAGACCGGCATCGGTGATGCCCCACAAGTGGGCGATGTAATGTTCACGGAGCCTTGCGACCAGGCGCTCGGGCATGGCCGCGAGCACTGTATTGGCATCGGGGGCCTGGACCTCAACGCCCTTGAGCGTTGCGAGTCCGGCGGCCAATTCAGCAGCTGCTTCGTTGGCTGCTGTGGCATTGCGATGCCACAGCGAGGTGCCAAACATCGTGTTTAACTGAGCGGACAAGAATCGGGTCTTCGACGCTAA
>DATBUK010000006.1:0-6779 GCA_036516155.1 Yaniella sp. | reverse complement strand
TGAGGGGCGGGTTAGTGAGTATCACGCCCGGATTGTCGCTGAACAGACCACGCATCTGTCCGAAGCCCATCGGCGAAAGATCGATGAGTTGATTGCCCACCGACTCGGGAAGGCCTCGAGCGCGCAGTTACGGAAACTCATTGAAGGTCACGCGTTGCGGTTGGATCGTGAGGCCGCCGAGGCACGAGCTGCAGCGAAGAGGGCCCAGCGCCGGGTGTGGATGAGCCCTGCCGGGGATGGCATGTCGTATGTGGGCGCAGAAGTGGCCACCCATGACGCGGTCGCGATCATGGACATTTTGCATCAGCGGGCCAACCAGCGCGTCGCCGAAGCCGCTGCTGATAACCCGGATGCGCCCCGCCTGAACCGGGGTCAAGTCCAGGCTGATCTGTTTGTCGAGTTGCTCACCGGGCAGCTGACTGGTCCCGGGGTGACTGCTGAGCTCATGGTGTTGATGGAGGACTCCACGTTGTTTGGTGAGGATGATCAGCCGGCCTGGATCCCCGGTCATGGCCCAGTCCCGGCTGGGATGATCAAAGACTGGCTGGCCGACCCGCAGATGAAAGCTTTTCTCCGCAGGGTGTATACCCGCCCCGCAGATGGGCAGTTGGTGGCCATGGAGTCTCGGCGGCGGGCTTTCCCTGCCGGGCTGGCCAAGATGCTGAAACTGCGCGACGATACCTGTGCGACACCGTTCTGTAATAACCCGGTCGAAGAAGCCGACCACCGCACCCCCTGGGCCAAAGGCGGCACCACCAGCTGGGATAACGCCACTGGACTGTGCCGACGATGCAACCAACGCAAAGAAAACCGGGGCTGGACCTACAGTGGCACACCGGATGAACTCACGGTCACCACCCCAACCGGGCATCAATACACGGTGCCCACCACACCACCACTCACGCAACTGCGGCCAAATAGTAGTGACCCACCCACCACCAGTGACCCACCACCGCCAACGGGTATGGTCATCGACATCGCCAGGCCTACAGCTGATGTTGTTTGGCGCCTCGCAGCCTAACGCGTGCCCCTGCACGCCTGTGTGCGTATCCTCTTGGTAACCCATGACATTCGTCATGGCCACATCACGATGGATAGCAGTACCGCAATCAGGGCGCGTGCGGAAGACTAGAAGCGTGAACACTTCAACTACCGCTCCTGCTATCTCGGTCGAGTCAGTGACCAAACGCTTCGGCGAAGTCCTCGCCGTCGATAATGTCAGCGTGACCATCAACCAAGGCGAAGTCCTGGCCCTCCTTGGCCCGAACGGTGCCGGCAAAACCACCCTGCTCGACATGGTCTTAGGGTTCACCGAGCCCAACCACGGCAGCATCCGTACTTTCAACCATCCACCCAAACACTCAACGAGCAGCGGTCTCGTGGGCGCAGTGTTGCAAGACGGCGGGCTGCTTGATGATCTCACCGTTGCCGAAACTATTCGCATGGTCGCGGCATGTCATCATTGGCATCTGCCCATTGACGAGGTCATACGTCGCGCCGGAGTGGCGGATTTTGCGACCCGAAAGATCAAAAAATGTTCCGGCGGCCAACAACAACGACTCCGATTCGCACTGGCGCTGCTCACTGACCCGCAACTGCTCATCCTCGACGAGCCAACCGCCGGACTCGATGCCACCGCGCGCAAAGAATTCTGGGCCACGATGCACGCCGAAGCCCAACGCGGACGCACCATCGTCTTCGCCACCCACTACCTCCGGGAAGCCGACGACTACGCAGATCGAGTCGTGCTCATGGCCCAGGGGAACATCATTGCCGACGGCAGTGTCGCCGACATGACCGCCGGACTGCAACGCACCCTGTCAGCCCAGTGGATCGCCGAAACCGACCCGCACGCCTGGGCCGCGACCGCAGGATTAGGTCGCGATCTAATCCACTACGACGCTGCTACCCATCGTATTCGTATCACGACCCCCGACACCGACCGGATCGCCGAACAACTACTGTCTGCCGGGTTGATTCGACACCTCACAATCGTCCAGCCCGGAATGGAAGAAGCCTTCTTTACCCTCACCCGGGACGAAACTGTTCAGGAAACCACACCATGACCACCACAGTCCAACGTCATCGGAAGTCTCAAGCCGAGATTCTGCTGCGCTTTGTCGGCTGGGAGTTCTGGCGCAACTTTCGCATGCTCGATTCGACCTTTTTCGTCATCATCCTGCCAACCGCTATGTATCTCATGTTCGGGGTCGCGATGGATCAGGGCGAGATGCCAGCAGGCTACGGCAACGTGTCAGCCTATGTGATGACCTCGATGGCCGTCTATGGGGCCGTCATCGCCACCACCGCACTAGCGGGATCAGCGGCCGTCGAGCGCACCCAGGGCTGGGGACGACAACTCAGCATGACCGGGTTAACCGAAGCCAACTACATCCTCGGCAAAATGCTCATGGCGCTGCTGATGGCGATCAGCCCGATCGTCGTCGTGTATCTCGTCGGGGCATTCACGGGTGCCACATTCGACTCGTTCTACCACTGGGTATCCTCCGCTGCACTGTGTCTGCTGGTCGCCGTCCCGTTCTCGCTGTACGGGCTCGCATTCGCACTGCTGTTCCGCTCAGAAACCGCCGTCAGCGCAGCTTCTGGCTTCCTGGTACTTTTCGCATTCTTCGGCAACCTCTTCATTCCGCTGGGTGGCATCCTGCTCGACATCGCCAAGTTCACTCCGCTCTACGGGCCAGCCATGTTAGCCCGCTGGCCCCAAACCGAAGGAATGCTGGTCCCCGTAGAGGCCGACGCCGAAGTAGAATTTGAATCCATGTGGCTCATTCTTACCAATATCGGCGCGTGGACAGTCATCTTCGGCGTGATCTGTCTGCTGGCCGTACGAAGAAGAACAGCCCGCTGACCGCAATGAACGCCAAGGCGAAGCTCACGACCATCTGGCATACCGGCTACCTGCCGGATCCGCCGGCCACCAAACACGAACGTCGTGGGGTCCTCTACACCGCAGGTATCTGGCTGGTATTTATGGCCTGGACGGTCATGGGGTTTCTTGCCAGCACCGCCCCATTACCAGTTCAACTGGCCGGATGGGTAGCGTTAGCCGCATTCCCGGTCGTCTACCTTGTGGGCTTTCTGCATCCTGAACCGTTTCCGCACCTCAACCGACACGTCAACACGCTGCTCTATACGGCCGCCTTGATCGCGCTGGGGATTGTTATGGCTCAGGTGACGCCGACGGCCATCATCAATATCGTGCCGTATCTGATGGCGCAGTGGATCTTCAACCACCGACTCGTCACCGGCATCATCGCAGTCACCCTGCTGTTTTTGGTGGCCATGGCCGTCGTGCTCGTCGGAGAGTTTGTCGACTACGGCAACTGGTTTATCGCCTCGGTCGTGTCGCCGGGGATCATCATGATTTTTATTCGGGTCAGCATGGAATTGGGTGCCAATCAACAGGAACGCTCCGAACAACTCGCCCTGGCAACCCAACGCGAAGACCTCGCCTCAAACGTTCACGATGTGCTGGGACATTCGTTGACGACCATCACAGTCAAAATCCAACTGGCCCAGCGCTTATTAGAAACCGACCCGGCCGCAGCCAAAACTGAACTCGCCGAGGTCGAGTCGGTGGCCCGTAGGTCACTGTCCGAAGTCCGATCCGCCGTCACCGACCTACAACACCCGGATCTGGCCGAACAGCTTGACAGTGCTGGCCAGGCCCTCGCCGCTGCACACATTGATTTTCATCGCCCCGAACCACTCCCCCGCCTGACCCTGGTACAGCAACAAGTTTTCGCCTGGGTCGTTCGGGAGGCCGTGACCAACGTGATTCGCCACGCTGGGGCGAGCACATGCCGTATCACCGTGTTTCAGAGCGAAACGGGCATGGTGCTGCGTGTCGACGACGACGGGATCGGCATTGCCGAAACGAATCCGACGCACCATCACGGGCTGTCCGGACTGCACCGGAGGGTAACGACCGCGGGCGGTATCTTGGAATTGTCCCGCCTGCAGTCCGGCACACGTGTGGAGGTACGCCTGTGAGCATCCGGTTATTACTGGCCGATGACCAGCAGCTGGTTCGCGCTGGACTGGCTGCACTGATGAATCTTGAGCCCGATCTCGAGGTGGTTGCTGAACTCGCTGACGGCCGCGATATCGTCGAGCACTGTCGCAATCATGACGTCGACGTCGCGGTGCTGGACATTGAGATGCCCCACGTCGATGGCATCACGGCCACCCAACAAGTGACGGACGCGTTCGGTGACGACGTTGCGGTGTTGATTGTGACGACGTTTGGCAGGGCAGGGTATCTCCAGCGTGCGATGGCCGCCGGTGCACGAGGATTTATGGTCAAAGATGCTCCTGCCGAGGATCTGGCTGAAGCCATTCGGACGGTACACAACGGCGGCAGAGCAGTCGATTCGATCTTGGCGGCCGAAGCGTTGAGTGTTGGCGCCAACCCGCTCACCGACCGCGAGCGCGATGTGCTCAAAGCTGCGCTGACCGGTTCATCAGTCCAACGAATCGCGACCGAGGTGCACCTATCGCCCGGGACGGTGCGCAATCACTTATCGTCAGCGATTGGCAAGACCCATACGTCGAACCGGGCCGAGGCCGCACGGGTCGCACAGCACAACGGGTGGCTCTAGATCAACCCGAAACTGTGGTCTTAAGAGCTGTGTGCTTCGGGATCACGCGAGGACGCTATTGTCGACGCGCACCACGCTGGACGCTAACCGGCTGTCTCGCTGGTTCCTGGGCGCGCGATGAGATAAGCGTGCGGAGCTGAAGGATCCCAGAACTGCGCTGTGACTTCAAGACCCACGGAATCCAGCAGGCTCACCATGTCCGGCATCGGCCAGCGGTACGCTGTGGCCATCGGATGAGCGAAAGATTCCAAGCGTCGCCCAGCAAAGAATGACATCAGCAGTGTACCGTTCGGCTCGAGGACTCTTCGGAGGAACGCGAGGGCATCGAGCAACTCTGCTGGCCCCATGTGGATGATGGAATACCAGGCCAAGATGCCGGCCCATCGTTCTTCGGTATCTTCTAGGTCTGCGATTGAACCGTGGCGGAAGAGTACTGACGGATGTGTATCTCGTGCGAGCTGGACGAGTCGTTCTGCCGGTTCCAATCCGGTGACATCATGTCCCAGGTTTGCCAGGTGGCTCGTCCACCGGCCCGTACCGGAGCCCACATCCAGAATCGGCCCGGCAACGGACGCGGCCCACGGTTCGATGACCTGCCTATCGGGATCATCCGGAGCAACCTCGAGGCCCAGGATGTCTTCCACGGGCACTGCTTCTGATCCGTAAGCCTTTTCGATGTCGTTCATGGGGGGTGCTTCTATGGTTTTCGTCAAGCTGCTGGAGCTAGTTGGGCTGGTCGGGATTCATAGAACGTGCCGTCTCTGAGCATCGCGAATAGGACATCGGATCTTCGGCGGGCTAGAGCGATGACGGCTTGATTGTGGCGTTTTCCTTCGGCGCGTTTCTTGTCGTAGTAAGCACGGGATGCGGGATCGCCTTTAATCGAAGCAAAGGCAGACAAGAACAGCACACGTTTCAGGACTTTGTTGCCACGTCTGGAGGGCGCTTCGCCGCGGATGGAGGTCCCGGATTGGCGGGTCACGGGTGCGATGCCCGCATATGAAGCTAGGTGTGCTGCGGATTTGAAGTCTTTGCCCACCACTTCGGTGAGGATGCGTGCGGCTGTCCTGACCCCGATGCCTGGCATGGAGGTCAGGACTTCGGTAAGAGGGTGCGCATCAACGACTTTCAAGATTTCTGTTTCGATATCGGTTCGTTGTTGGGTCAGCTGTTGAAGTTGAGCAGCCAACCGCCCGACGATGTGTTCAGCAGCGTTCGTGCCAGTCACGATGGTGGTTTGTTCAGCTAGCGCGGCAAAGATCTCGTCGGTGAGTCGCGCCGCCATCCGGGGCGCTAATTTCTTTAACCGGGTTCTGACATGTCCTCGCCCGGCGCGCTGCAAAGCGGCCGGAGTTGGATACCTACCCAGCAAATCAACCACGGCCGGGTGTGCCAGCCTGGGTCCAAGCACCCGTTCCAGCGTTGGGTGAATCTGGGTCAATAATCCTCGCAGACGGTTGCGGACTTGGGTCAGTTGCGCGGCGAGATCATCATCAAAACCACACAGTATCGATAGTTCGGCAATCTGTTCTTCAGCGATCGTGATCCCGCGCAATGTGTGGGGCATGGTGCGCGCTGTTTCAGCAATAATGTAGGCATCGCGGGCATCCGTTTTAGCCTGGCCCGGATGTAAATCGGCCACCCGGCGCATCGTCAACCCTGGTAGGTAGGCGACTTGGATGCCTAACTGTTGGGCCACCGCGATGACCAACGCACCGATGGTTTTGGGCTGATCTACCACAACCAACAGCTCACCGTATTTGGCCGCAAGATCTTTCAACAGCTCCTGAATCTTTGGTTCAGATTGCGGCAACGGCTTGTCATATACGACCTCGCCATCGTGGTTGACAGCGGTGGCATGATGGTCGGACTTGCCGACGTCGATGCCAAGAAACACTTGAGGTTCCATCGGATACCTTCTTTGACTCGTTCCACTAAAAGACCAGGTCACCGATGGTTCGTCCGCTCACAACCACGTTACAACGGCCCGCAAGTTCCAAGAGCGTGCTTCTATTAGCGATCCGAACGAACCAGACCGGTTCCGGTGACAACACCCCCCGGATTATGGTCAACTGGGGGCAACCATCATGCCGGAACCAGCCGGCTCCCTACACTGCATATCCTGCCGGAAAACAGTGACACCTAAAAGGTAACGGG
>DATBUK010000005.1:0-1533 GCA_036516155.1 Yaniella sp. | reverse complement strand
ACGCGGCAAATTCAGTGTGCTCTACTACCGCAACGGCCAAATCATTGCCGCCGACTGCGCGAATGCGCCCCTGGACTTCATGGCCGTCAAACAGGCCCTAGCCAAGGGCAAAAACATTGACGCCGACGCAGCAGCCGACGTGACCACCATGCTGAAGTCTCTCATCGCCTAACCACAGCACAAAACCACCCGGCAGCAGCAACGCACCTTGCATAGAAAGACTCCCCATGACACTTCAAGACCTGACCGCGGCGTTCGCCCACGAATACGCCGAGCGGCCCATCCCCGCCGAGGGGCCGATCGACACCAGACCAATTGACGCGACCCCAGACACCGACGAATTCGATGCGATCTGGCAACAGGTCATCGCCGAAACCCGGGCGCGCGGCAACGACTTCCACCTCCCGTTATCCGTTGCCTATGCCCGGCGACTCTGCGACGCTTACCCGCAGGCCGACCGTGAACTCGTACTGGTTGCGACCCTGCTGCACGACACCGGCTGGGCCCACGTCGACGAAGACCGCATCATCTCCGAGGGCTTCCGCGGCGACTGGCGCAAATCCGACATCCGCTTCGAACACGAACTCCAAGGCTGCGAGGTCGCCAAGCGCGTCCTCCCCGGCCTCGGCTACTCCGATGAATTCATCGACAAAGTCACCGCCATCATTGAGGGCCACGACACCCGGCAAGAAGCCCACAGCATCGAAGACGCCCTGATGCGTGATGCCGATCGTGCCTGGCGCTTCGACCGCGTCGGGATTGCCCTGGCCTCCGGTTGGTTCGGTCAAACCCCCGACTACTACACCGACCGGCTCGAACACGAAATCATCCCCGAACTCATCACCGAAGCAGCCATTGCCATGGCGCATGCTGACCTGAAACGCTCCCGAGACCTACTGAAAACGGCGGTGCTCCGATGACCACCCAAACCACACCAAAACTCACCCGCGACACCATCGAGATCCCCTACCGGCACGTCACCACCCACTTCATCGACGGCGCCTGGTGCGAAGGCCAAGGCGATGAGATCATTGAAGTCGTCGATCCGGCCACCAACACCGTCTGGGGCTCCGTCCCGGTTGGAACCCGAGCCGATGTGAACGCTGCCGTCGACGCAGCACATGACGCATTCACCTCCGGACCGTGGGCCAAGACCACCCCATCCGAACGCGCTGACATCATGCTGCGCATCGCCGATGAAATCGAGAAACGTGCCACGGAGCTTTCCCTGACGAACACGTTGGAAAACGGCTCCCCGGTCGCCGAGACCTCAGGTGCAGCAGCCAATGCCGCCAGCATCTTCCGCTACTTCGCCACCCTCGCCCCAGAACTCGAAGCCGAAGACGTGCGTCCTTTCCCCAACGGTCAGGGCGAATCCCTCGTTCGCAAAGACCCCATCGGTGTCTGCGCGCTGATCGCCCCGTGGAACTTCCCGATCAACCTCATGGTCACCAAACTGGCTCCAGCGTTACTGGCCGGCTGCACCGTGGTCATGAAACCCGCGTCCCCCACACCGCTGTCCTTCCGCATCAT
>DATBUK010000004.1:0-7591 GCA_036516155.1 Yaniella sp. | reverse complement strand
GGTGCCGGAAATGAACGTCAGAATCTGGTCGGTGTGCTCGTGGACTTCGTCGCCAATCTCCCCGCCCACCGGGACCGTCATGATAACAATCTGGGCGTGTTTACCCGTCCACAGGGTCCGGCGAAAGTCTGGACTTTTCTTGGCGATGTCGGCGATCGTGAAATGTTGAATGTTGCCTTCGAGTGCAAAATGTTTTTCGGTCATGATTTACTCCTTTTCGTCACGGTTTGTGAGGTCAAACCTTCGTCGTCTGGGTTTCGCGGGCGTTTGCAGCTGGGCTGCGCTGGGTTTTGGACATTGCAGTGGAGTGCTGGTCGTTGCGCATCAGGCGCATGGCGTTGAGAATCACCACGAGCACTGAGCCCTCGTGGACGAGCATGCCCACCGACATCGTGACGCCACCGGCAAAGACGCCGATCAGTAAAGCAACGACGGTGGCCAGTGCGATGAAAATGTTCTGTCGCATCACCGAAACAGTGCGTTTTGCGAGGCTCACGGATTCGGGCAGTTTCATCAGGTTGTCACCCATCAGGGCGATGTCAGCGGTTTCAACGGCCACGGCTGAGCCTGCCGCGCCCATCGCCACTCCGATGTCAGCGGTAGCCAGTGCTGGAGCGTCGTTGACGCCGTCACCGACCATGGCGACTGTGTGCCCGTCGCGTTGCATTTTCGCTACGGCATCGAGTTTGTCCTCGGGCAGCAGGGACGCGTGGATCTCATCGATACCAACAGCTTCACCGATGGCTTCGGCCACCAGCCGAGTATCTCCCGTGAGCATCACAACTTTTTCGACGCCTGCGTCGTGCAGCCGGGCCACCATATCGGGGGCGTCGGCTCGGATCTGGTCGGCTACTGCGATCACACCGATCACAGCGTCATCAACGGCCACGATCATCGGGGTTTTGCCTTGGGCGGACAACTGGTTGGCAGCATCGTCGGCACCGACCGTGTCTTCCACACCGTATTGGGCTAACAGTGGCGCATTCCCGATGAGGACCCGCTGGTCTTCGACCTCCGAGACAATTCCTTTACCAGCAACCGGGGTGACCCCACCGGGCATCCCGACGGGCCCAACGCCTTCATCACTTGCGGCGTCCAAGATGGGTCGGGCCAGCGGATGTTCGGAACCCGCTTCTGCTGCTGCGGCCCAACGCAACACATCGGTACGTGCCATGCTGTGGTCGAGTACCACGATGTCCGTCAGTTTCGGACGGCCTTCGGTCAGCGTACCGGTCTTGTCGACGGCGACCGCCGAAATCTTCGCGGAGGTCTCCAGGTATTCGCCACCTTTGATGAGAATCCCGTTACGTGCCGCGCGGCCAATGCCGGCCACGATGGCCACCGGAATCGAAATCACCAGCGCACCGGGGCAGCCGATGACCAACAGGGTCAAGGCAAGCACGACGTCCTGCGTCACCAGACCGGTCAGCAGAGCCAGCAGGAAAACCGCTGGGGTGTACCAGGTCGAAAACCGATCGATGAAGGCCTGCGTTTTCGCTTTAGCATCTTGGGCCTCTTCAACCCGGTGGATAATGCGCGCCAGGGTGGTGTCTGCACCAACACCGGTCGCTAAGACCTGGAGGAAACCCGAGGTCGAGATCGTCCCGGCGAAAACTTGGTCGCTCTTGGACTTTTCGACCGGGATGGATTCGCCCGTAATCGAGGCTTCATCAAGCGCTGCTGTTCCGGCGACCACCTGACCGTCAACCGGCACCTTTGACCCGTTTTTGACCAGCACAATCTCGCCCATTCGCACCTGGTGCGCGGGGACTTCTTGTTGTTCGCCGTCGCGCATGACCACTGCGGTATCCGGTGCCACAGCGACGAGCTCGGCCAGCGCCGAACGGGTCTTGTTCATTGTGGCGGCTTCAAGGGCGTGCCCCACCGAGAACAGGAAGGTCACCGCAGCTGCTTCCCAGAAGTTGCCGATGATGGTCGCCCCAATGGCAGCAACGGAGACCAACAGGTCAATACTAATCATCTTGGTGACCAGAGCACGGACCGCATTGACGACGATACCGTAGCCAGCCACCACCGCGGCCGCGAGCATGAGCAAGTTCGCGAGGGTGAAGACGTGGCCGGATCCGTGGGCGTGTTCGCCGGCGTCAATCCACCATTGTGGACCTACTACCGTGTTCCAGGCACCGCCGGCCAGATGTTCCACCGCAAACGATGCGAGGATCAGCAGCCCCGAGACTACGGGAACCGCCCAATTACCGTGCCACCATCGTTGAAACCAATTCATTGGACTCATCCCTCCTCGGGCGTTCGGTTATTAGAAAGCGGACGGGGTGGCTTTGTAACCGGCTTTGGCTACCGCCGCGACAATGTCATCGACGGATGCCTTGGACTCGTCGTGATCAACCTCGATGCGTGCGGTCGCGAAATGTACCTTGACGTCTTCAACGCCTTTGAGCTTGCCGACGCGTTTTTCGATTTTGGTCACGCACGAGGGGCAGGAAAACCCTTCGGCGCGAAGGAGTGTGTGAGTGGTTGCCTGAGCAGTCATGAGCTTTTCCTTACGTCATCAGTTCGTGTTTTCCCTTGTCTTCCAAGGTTGATTTCAATCTACGGAAAGCTTTCTGCACTTGCCTTGACGAACGTCAAGCCACTGTCCCGAAACTGTTCAAGTATCTTTCGGCGCGACAAAAAGGCGCTACTTCCGTCTGAAGTAGCGCCTTTTGTGGCACAAGGGCGGCTCGCTTAGGAACCGGGACGGTGTGGTAACGAGTCGCTCGTTAGCTCACGGTGGCTTTACGGATGAGCACGTAGTTCAACACTCCAAGCAGTACCGTAGCCAGCAATCCCCAGCCTGCTAAGGAAAACGCATTCTGCTCGTTGATCCAAGCTCCGACGTGTGGCCACCAGTCGTTCATGGTGATCATCGCCAGCACAATGAGCACGAAGAGGATGACACCGATGATGACCGCCCAGAGGATTGGAATCGTGACTCGACGGTAGAGGATGGCCCAGAAAAATCCGAAACACATGAAAAATAGTGCGACCACCGCGGCGACAGAGCCAACTCCAAGGACGCCACCACTATCCTCAAACGAGGGTGAACCGAAAATATACATGTGATGACCAAAACCATTGGTTACGCGTTCGATCCTGTAGGCAATCATGGCCGCCACACCGTACCCAATCGAGACCGTCAAGAAGGTGAGGTACGTGCCAATGAGGTAGACGCGACGGCTGTAGCTCAGAGCGACCGAGAACGGGAAGGTGTGCGAGGCGGTATAAGCTGCCATAAATGCTAAATACCAGATGGTTGCCTGAGCCGCGCCGGTAGCGTGGATCGGCTCTTGGGCCGGAATACGATCCGACATCTGAGAATCGACCAAGATGAGAACGCCGTACCCGAACGCCCACGCGATCACGAAGATCGCCATGGGTAGCCAGATGAATGACCAAGGTACCGCGAACTGCAGTCGGAATGCTGCCGGTACCCGCGCAAAGCTGGAGCGTTTCGTATGTGGTGTTTGAAGAGTTGTCGAGGTCATGAGATCCCCTCCGTTTTGGTCTGCCCGAGGGCATTGGTACGTGTCATGTGCACGATAAGCTGTTGCAAGGAAACCGGGAGAACATCCAGATCTAGCTCCTCAATCAGTTGCCGCTCGTCGGCGGAGAATCTGCCCAGCACCGTGGTCCGGACAATACGCCCTAGCTCTTCGCGTTCCAGGACTTCGCGCCCGCTGGCGACTTGCTCAACAGCATCAGCTCGACCCACCAGAGTCACCGCTCGGCCGTGCAGCTCTTCTGCGGATTCATCGACGAGAATCCTCCCCTGGTCGATGACCACGACATGTTCGAGGAGGTGGGCAATTTCATCGATGAGGTGGGATGACAACACAATGGTCCTGGGGTTAGCGGAGTAGTCCTGCAGGAGCCGGTCGTAGAACAATTGCCGAGCCACCGCATCCAGCCCCAAATATGGTTCATCAAAAACCGTCAGCGGGGCACGCGAGGCCAGCCCGATGATCACCCCTACAGCAGATTTTTGACCTCGCGACATTTTCTTGATCGTGGTCTTGTGGGGGACTCGGAAATCTTCGATGAGTTGTTGGGCGAATGGCTCGTCCCAGTTTTCGAAAGCGTCCCGCGCGGCAGCAAAAGCGTGTTTCGCCATCGCGTCTTCGGGGTACCGCTGGTCTTCTCGGATAAAGCAAATATCTGGGAGGACCTGCTCGTTTTCGTGCGGCACCTGACCGAATACCCGCACATCACCATGGGAAGGCCAGTCCTGAGCGGTCATGACCGACATTAAGGTGGTCTTTCCGGCGCCATTGCGGCCTAGCAGCCCATGGATCTGGTCTTTGGCAAAGTTGAGGGTGACGCCATCGAGCGCGACAGTGTCTTTGAAGCGGCGCGTCACGCCCTGTGCTTCGATTGCCCAGACAGGTGTCTCCGTCGTCGGGGTGGTCATAATTTCTCCTTGATTAGGAAGGCTTACGGTCACGGATCATTGCGAGAACCGCATCAGTATCGAGTCCGATTGCCCTTGCTTCGGTGAGCAGTGGATCGACGTAGTGCTGTGCAAATTGCTCAACACGTTCACTTCGGACACGTTGTTGCGCGCCAGGTGCAACGAAAGTCCCCAAGCCCCGTCGCTTCACCAGAATGCCGCGATCCACCAGCAGATTGAGGCCTTTTCCGGCCGTAGCCGGGTTGACGCGATAAAAAGCGGAGAGTTCGTTCGTGGATGGCGCCTGCTCTTCCTCGGCCAGCGACCCGTCAAGGATCGAGCCTTCGATCGCCTCTGCGATTTGAATAAACAGCGGACGGTCATCATCCATCGGATTTCACCTCTCCATACGAGGACCAGCTGCACGGGTTTACTACCCTGTTGGTTCATTAGTCTACTAATGAACCAACGAGGACACAAGCGGCGGTTCTGTCTAGGCATTCTGATAACGCGACTAGACATCTTAGGAGTAGGATGATCACACCCGCACTTCTGGTGTGGCAAGGGGTTTATTGATCCCACCATCTTCGGTCCGCGCGAAAAAGGAATGTATGATGACAACCGATTCCGCACTAGCAGGTACCTGGGATATCGATCCGTCCCACACTCGCATCGGATTTTCGGCTCGCCACGCCATGGTGACCAAGGTGCGCGGCGCGTTCAATAAAGTCTCCGGCCACGTCTCCGTGAATCCAGAAGATCCCTCCGATGTGCAAATCGAAGTGCGTGTCCAGTTGGACAGCATCGATACTCGCAACGCACAGCGCGACGAACACCTCCGCAGCGCGGACTTTTTCGACGTCGAAAATCATCCCGAAATGATCTATACAGCGCATACGGTCGACGAGATTGATGACCAAAATTATGTCGTGGTCGGCGAACTCGATATTGGCGGCACAGCCCGCCCGCTGACACTTCCGCTGGAACTCACCGGGGTTGAACGAGACCAGACTGGCGCGCTTCGTGCTGGGCTTGAGGGAACTCGTCGCATCACCCGCAAGGAATGGGGCATCTCTTGGAATGCTCCGCTAGATTCCGGAGGGGTGTTGGTCAGCGACAAAATCACGCTCGAATTTGAACTATCACTGATCAAACGAGAGTCCGAGGACTGGCTCAGCAGAACTTAGTTATGCCGTAAAAGTGCTGGCTCTTGGGCTGCGATGCTCGCCGTTTCAATTTGGAATGTGGAGTGATGGATCGCGACATCAAAGTGCTCGCTGACGCAGTGCTGGACTGCTTTGAGCTGCTCTGCGGCATGACCGCTCGTAAAGCACTCATCGTAGACAACAATGTGGGCCGTCAAGACCGGTAAACCAGTCGCGACCGTTGAGGCATGGAGGTCATGGACATCGATCACGTGCTCCAGTTCCATAATATGCCGACGAACTTCTTCCAGGTCGAGTCCACGTGGCGTAAATTCCATCAGCACACTGAGCGTCTCTCGCATCAAAATGTATGCTCGCGGCACGATAAGCGCCACGATCAACAAGCTGGCAATCGCGTCTGCCTGTTGGAAACCAGTCGTGGCGATCACTACGGCGGCAACAATGACACCCAGGGATCCCAAGGCGTCGTTGAGCACTTCGAGGAAGGCCGCGCGCATATTGAAGTTCGCGCCTCGACTGGACGCGAGCACTGACAGCGCGATGATATTTGCTGTCAGACCCAGCGCGCCAAAGACCAGCAATTCTAGCGGTGGCACTTCAGGCGGATCGATGAGCCGACGAATGCCCTCAATGGCCGCATAGACACCGACCATAAGTAACAACGCGGCCTGACCGAGCGCTGCAATCACCTCGATCCGACGATAACCCCAGGTGCGTTTGGGGGTCGCTGGCTTCAAGGCTAAGGTGGCAGCAATCAGTGCTACAAGCAGACCTGCGGCGTCCGTGAACGCGTGAACCGTATCTGTAAGTAGCGCCAAACTACCGGTGACAATACTCCCGACAAATTGCACCACCACGATGATTGCAGTGATGCCAAAGGCAAGCCAGAGTTTCTTTCGAAAATCTGGTGCTTGGCCCGCTTCGACGGCAGACGGCGTGTGCTCATGTCCCACACCCACGATGTACCGACCTCCTAGGTGCTCACGGTTGCATCGCTGCGGAGGTGCTTGCACAGTTGGGCACTCTTTCCGGTAGCATGCAACATTTCTTCTGCGGCGACGATCAGGGCACGCAGTGCATTGGGGTCTGCGAGCGCATACCAGGTAGACCGGCCCTGCGGACGGGAGGTAATGAGTCCGCACTCGACCAAAAACTTCAAGTGTTTACTGACGGTCGACTGCGCAAGGCCCATGTGCTCCACCAAGTCGCGTACGCGATGTTCACCTGAGGACAGATGCTGCAGGATCGCCAGTCGCGTCGGCTCAGCGAAGGCCTGAAACAGGTGCGCGTAGGCCTCGGTCGCACGGTCGTCGAGTGAGACCTCTTGATTCATCGCCATATAGCGATGATACCGCTAGGCGGCGATAAGGGGAAGGCAGCAGACTGGATTTTAGCTACGGTCGATCAACATGCGCCCCACGATGAGGCGCATAATTTCATTGGACCCTTCGAGGATTTGATGGACGCGGAGGTCACGAACGATCTTCTCTATCCCGTACTCGTGGAGGTAACCGTACCCACCGTGGAGCTGCAACGCTTTATTTGCCACCTCGAAGCCGGTATCGGTGGCTACGCGTTTTGCCATGGCACAGAGTTTGACGGTGTCGGGGGCGTTGTCATCTAGGGCGCCTGCGGCGCGGAGCAGAAATGTTCGAGCGGCCTCGAGCTCGGTGTCCATATCGGCGAGCTCAAATACCAGTGACTGCTGCTGGGTGAGCGGTCCGCCAAATGCGGTGCGCTCTGTGAGGTACGCAACAGATTTTTCCAGCGCGGCCTGACCTCCACCCAGTGAACACGCACCGATATTAATGCGACCACCGTTGAGGCCTTTCATCGCGATGTGGAAGCCATCGCCTTCTTCGCCGAGTCGGTTTTCTACGGGCACTCGGACATCTTCGAAGATGACCTGGCGGGTGGGCTGGGTATTCCAGCCCATCTTGTACTCATTGGGGCCAAAGGACAGGCCGGGAGCATCGGCGGGCACGACCAGGGTGGATATCCCCTTTGAACCAGTGTCAGC
>DATBUK010000003.1:0-2209 GCA_036516155.1 Yaniella sp. | reverse complement strand
TGCAAAATGAGCACCAAAACACTTACCGGGCCACTGACCCGTGGCTGGTCGAAAACAAGCCAGATATCTACATGCCGATGCTGCAGACCGCCGAGATCGTTGCCGAACGCTACAACGTCACTCGCGATCAGCAGGACGATTTCGCACTGGAATCCCAGCGGCGCACTGCAGCAGCCCAGGAAGCCGGCTGCTTCGATGATGAAATCGTTGAGCTGCCAAGCGTCAAGGTCGTGACCGACCGTGAAACCGGGGAAAGCCACCGCGAGGACGTCACCTTGACCAAGGATGAGGGCAACCGGCCATCGACCACCCGCGACGACCTCGGTGGGCTCCGCCCGGTGCTGGCCGACGGCACCGTCACGAAAGAATCCAGCGTGACAGCCGGGAACGCCTCGCAGCTTTCCGACGGGGCGTCAGCTTCGGTGCTGATGGAAGCCGGTGAAGCTGAGCGTCGCGACCTGCAACCGCTGGGCGCCTACCGCGGGATTGCCGTTGCCGGTTGTGCACCCGATGAAATGGGTATCGGTCCGGTTTTCGCGGTGCCAAAACTGCTTGAGAATCACAACCTGACCGTCGATGACATTGGTCTGTGGGAACTCAATGAAGCCTTCGCGTCACAGGCCGTCTACTGCCGTGATCGTCTCGGCATCGATCCCGCCAAGTTCAACGTCAACGGTGGTGCGATCTCGATCGGTCACCCCTACGGCATGTCGGGTGCCCGCATGGTTGGCCACGCGCTGATCGAAGGCAAGCGTCGCGGCGTGCGCTACGTCGTCGTCACCATGTGTGTCGGTGGCGGTATGGGTGCTGCCGGACTGTTCGAAGTTCTCTAAGCGTCTGAAAGTCCCGTCTGTGTGTGGGCGGGTAAATTCGGGGCACCGTGAGTGGATCCGCGGTGCCCCGAAACTCTTGAGCAAAGGAAGTGCTGCCACATGACCACTCACTACAGTGTTGACGGCGATGTCGCCGTCATCCAATTCGACAACCCTCCCGTCAACGGGCTTGGTCTAGCCACCCGGGAAAGCCTCGTGGCGAACCTCCGCCGTGGCCTCGATGATCCGCAGGTCAGCGCAATTGTCATCACCGGTGGGGGAGGGGTGTTCTGCGCTGGAGCAGACATCACCGAATTCGGCACCGACAAGGCCTGGGCCGAGCCGTCACTCCTCGACGTCGTCGACGAATTCGAACAAGCCACCAAACCGGTCATCGCAGCGATCGATGGGACTTGTCTCGGCGGTGGGCTGGAAATTTCCTTAGCTATGCATTACCGCATCGCCACCGGCAGCAGCAAAGTTGGCCTGCCAGAAGTGCAACTGGGCATCGTCCCCGGCGCCGGTGGGACGCAGCGGCTCCCACGGGTCATTGACGTCAAGATTGCAGCCGAGATGATCTCCTCTGGTGCGCCCCGCACCGCCGGGGAACTGGCTGCCATTGAGGGGCAACGCCTCTTTGACCGTGTCGTAGATGGCGACGTCGTGGAAGAAGCAAAAGCCTTGGCCCGCGAAGTCGCAAACGTCCGGCCGATGCCACGGGTCCGTGATCTGCCAGCTATGGCTGCGAGTACCATAGACTTCTCAGCCCTTCGGCAACGTCTGGAAGCCCGCGGCCGGGGTGTTGTGGCACCGCTCAGAGGACTCGACCTGGTCGAAACCGCGACCAAGACAGATTTTGATGAGGGGATCGACGCCGAGCGCCGCACCTTCGAAGAGCTGGTCAACAGTGAGCAATCGCAAGCCCTCCGCCACGTGTTCTTCGCCGAACGCACCGCCCGCAACGTCCCCGACATTCCCAATGACATTGAACTGCGCACGGTCGAATCCGTCGCAGTCGTCGGCGCTGGCACCATGGGTACCGGCATCGCGATGAACTTCCTCAACGCCGGGATGCCGGTACGAATCCTTGAAGCCAAACAGGAAGCACTCGACCGCGGCGTCAACACGATCCAGAAGACCTACCAGGCCCAAGCTGACAAGGGTCGGCTGGAGGCCGAAGCCGTCGAACGGCGGATGAATCTGCTGACACCGACCATCGAATACGCGGATATTGCCGACTGCGATCTGATCATTGAAGCGGTGTTCGAGGAAATGGACATCAAAAAAGCAGTCTTTCGCCAGCTTGATGAGGTCATGAAGCCCGGTGCGATCCTGGCGACCAACACCTCGACGTTGGATGTCGACGCGATTGCCGCGACGACCAGCAGACCGGCAGA
>DATBUK010000002.1:0-4841 GCA_036516155.1 Yaniella sp. | reverse complement strand
GTAGCGTCGAATGCCCTCGGCCTGGAGCACATCGTGCAAAAACGGGGTCGCCGCTGAGGTGTGGTTGATCCCGTATTCTTCGGTCAGGCGCGCGAATTCATTGGGATCCCAGATGTCCTGGAACACCCCGGTTCCGCCCAGCATGATCGGCAGGCACACCCCAAACAGGTATCCGGTCAGGTGCCCGAACGTCGAGGCCATATGCACCACGGAGGTTTCATCCATGCCCAAACGATCCGGCCACGGCAGGGCCGCAGCCAACACCGAGTTCTGCGTGTGCATCACACCCTTGGGCGAGCCAGTCGTGCCCGAGGTGAACATGATCAGCGACAGCGCATTCGGCGATAAGCGCTGGGCCGTGAAGTCTTTGGGCGCCGTCTCTCGCTGCCGGCGTCCTGCATTCAGGAAGTCCTCCCACCCGGTGTAAAACTCGTCGTCGGGGACCGAGCCTGGTCGCACGATGACCGTGCGCTCCAGTTTCGGCAGTGTGCTCCGTAGGCGTTCGGCCATCGCCACGTAGTCGTAGTTGCGGAAGTCTCCGGGCACAAAGAGCACTTTGACTTCGGCCTTTTCGGCCATGAAGCCAATTTCCCGGTCCCGATAGATTGGGATCAGCGGGTTGGTCACCGCCCCGATGCGCAGGGCCGCCAGGTGGACGACCAACCATTCATGCCAGTTAGGTAGCTGTACCCCGACGACGTCGCCGGGGCCCACCCCCGCTGCATCCAGGGCGTAGGTGGCCAGTTCGACCTGGTCGGCCAACTGAGCGTAGGTGAGTTCACCGGCCGAGTCGACCGAGGCGATGCGCTCGGGTGCGGTGGCGACGGCGTCGTCGAGGTAGTCGGTCAGCAACCGGTTTTTCCAGTGCCCGGAGGCGGTATATCGATCGATGTGCGCCTGGGTCAGCAGCATGTCGTGGTGAGCCATAGTGTGTTCTTTCGTCGAAGTTAGATCATGGTCAGGCCACCGGAGACCGACAGGGTCTGCCCGGTGACATATCCGGTGCGCGGCGATACTAAGAACGCCACCGCATTGGCGAGGTCTTCTGGTTGGGCTAGGCGACGCAGCGGGATGGCCCGCTCCAGGGAGTCGCGCAGTTTCGGGGCATCGGCGGAAACCTGGGCGAACAGTGGCGTATCGGCCGGTCCGGGACACACCGCGTTGGCGGTGATACCGTAGCGGGCGGTTTCACGGGCCAGGGTTTTCGTGAACGCGACGATGCCGCCTTTGGCCGCCGAGTACACGGCCTCGCCGGTCGAGCCCACGCGAGCCGCATCCGAACCGACGTTGACGATCGTGCCGTGACCCTGGTCTTTCATCCGCAGCGCGACCGCCTGGGAACAGTTGAGCACCCCGACTAAGTTAATGTTGATGATGCGCTCCCAGATGCCCGGATCCTGGTCCAGGAAGGGACCGATTTTGTCCCACCCGGCGTTATTCACCAGAATGTCGATGACCCCGTAGCGCTCGATGACCGCGTCGACCATCGCATCAACGGTGGCCCGGTCGGCCACGTCGACGGCCACCCCCATCGCGTCGTCGCCAAGTTCTTTGGCGGTCGCGTGGGCGGCGTCTTCATTCAGGTCAGCGATCACCACGTTGACGCCTTCGGCGGCCAGCCGGCAAGCAATGCCCTTGCCGATACCGGAGGCCGCGCCGGTGACGATCGCGACTTTGCCGGTCAGTTGCAGTCCGGCGGTTTCTGGGGCTTCGATGGTTTCGGTCATGATGACTCCTTGTGGTGAAGATTCTGTGGTGAAAGTTGGGGTTAGGGCGCGTACTGGCGACCCAGGTTGTGGCGGGCGATGATGAGCTTCATAATCTGTGCGGTTCCGTCACCGATCTGTAGTCCCAGCACATCGCGCAGGCGCTGTTCGATCGGCAGGTCTTTCAGATATCCAAACTGGCCGTGGGACAGCAGACACTGGTTGATGACGTCGTAGGCGGTTTTAGGTGCCCACCATTTGCACATCGCGGCTTCTTTCGAGTGCGGTTGACCCGCATCTTTGAGCCACAAGGTTTTCTGGCACAGCACTTCTGCCGCGGTCAGCATGGTGTCTGCTTCAGCCAGCGGGAACGACACCCCCTGGAATTTGCCGATGTTCTGGTCGAAGGCTTCCCGGGTGCGCGCATGTTCCCAGGTTTCGTCGAGCGTTTGACGGGCCGCGCCGATGACCTGCAGTCCGATCAGCGCACGAGAGAAGTCAAAGCCCTGCATCACCTGGGTGAACGCCGCGCCTTCTTCACCCAGCAGATTGTCTTCGGGCACCCAGACGTCGGTCATCTCGACGAATCCGCGCCCAACAGCTAGTGTGCCCATGTCGTTGGCGCCGATCCGGCGTAGGCCTTCGCGGTCCAGTTCGACCAGAAACGCACTGATGCCCCTGCCGCGGCGGTCCTCGGAGGTCCGGGCGAACACGACGGTCGCCCCGGCGTGTAACGCAAACGACATCGATTTGGTCCCGTTGAGCACCCAGCCACCATCGCGACGCTGCGCGGTCATCCCGGGATTGCCCGCGTCGGAACCGCCTTCGGGTTCCGACAGCCCGATGGCCACGATGTCTTGGCCCGAGGTAATGTTTGGGATCCAACGCTGTTTGAGTTCTTCCGACGCGTTGCGCAGCAGGATCTGGGCGACCAACGAGCCGACGACTTGCACATAGGTGACGTTGAGATCTGCCCGGGACAGTCGTTCGATGATCATCCCGGAGGTCAGCGCACGCTCCCCCTGGCCGCCGTATTCGACGGGAATCTCCGGAGCGATCAGCCCTGCTTCACCCATGGTGGTGCGCAACTGGACCGGGATGCACCGGTTGTGTTCACGGTGGCGGTAGCCTTCGGCAAGCTGTGGGACAAGCGCTTCGGCACGGTCGAGATAGTCCTGCATGGCGGCGTCGATGGAAAAATCCACGGTATGGTCTCCTGTGGTTTCTGATGTGGTGGGGTTTGATGTGGTTAGAGCATCTTCGAGGCGAAGTCGGGCGAGCGTTTCTCGGCAAACGCCGCGGCACCTTCTTTGCCCTCGGGAGTGTTGACGTAGAGCTCCAACGCTGACATCGCCATGGCTGACAGTCCCGCTTGGTGATCGGTATCGGCGTTGAAGGATTGTTTCAAGAACTGGATTGCCGTCGGGGACTTTTCACCGATCTCAGCGGCCCATTCCAGTGCGGCATCCATGAGCTGATCCAACGGGACGACTTTGTTTACGAGTCCCCACCGTTCTGCGGTCTCGGCGTCGTAGATGTGGTTGAGGTACCAGATTTCGCGGGCACGCTTTTCCCCGACGACACGCGCCAGGTATGCCGAGCCGAAACCGGCGTCGAAGGAGCCGACTTTTGGTCCCGACTGGCCAAAGCGGGCAGTATCGGCGGCGATGGTCAGATCGCACAGCACATGTAACACATGCCCTCCCCCGATGGCCGCACCGTTGACGGCGGCAATGACAGGTTTTGGGGTGTCGCGGATCAGCTTATGCAGCTGCCCAATTTCTAACATGCCGGTTTCCGATGGCCCGTAGTCACCGGTTTCAGCGCGCTGTTTGACGTCGCCGCCGGTACAAAACGCCTTATCGCCAGCGCCCGTCAAAATAATCGACTGCACCCCGCGGTCCGAGCCTGCGGCACGAAACGCGACGATCAGTTCATCGACGGTGTGAGCGGTGAAGGCGTTGTAGCGGTGCGGGCGGTTCATCGTGATGATCGCCGTGGTGGCTTTGCGTTCATAGACGATATCGGTAAATTCCGGCACCTGTAGGCCAGAGGTCTGGACGTCATTGGTCGTCATGGTTGTTACTCCTTGTGTTCTGTGGGGTCGGTGAACAGGTCTGCATATTGCTGGCGATATTCGGGGCGCAGTGCAGCAGATAAGGCAATGCTGATTTGCTCGGCGATGTAGTCGTCGAGGGTGGTGTGGTGTTTGAAGAACCAGTACTTCAGCGCCCAGGTGTGGGCCATCATCAGCAGGTCGTAGCCAAACACCGTGACGTTCACCGGACGGATCAGCTTTTGGTCTGCTGCTTGGCGAAGGGCCGTCACCAGCGGTTGGGCCGTGCGAATTTCCGCGTCCTTGATCGCCTGTAAACCCTCGGCATCCAGGTTGTGGGATTCGCGGTAGGTCAACAGCACACCGGCATGATGGTCGTCAACGACCCGGATAAACGCTTCAAGGGCGCTGGCCAAGCTTCGGATGGGGTCTTCGACCTGCTGGGTCGCGGCTGGCACGCGGACAGCCATATCGTCTAACACCCCGACGATGACGCCTTTGACCAGTTCTTGTTTCGACGCGAAGTACCGGTAGATCAACCCCACCGACACCCCAGCCTCCTCGGCGACGGCCTGCATCGAAACATTCTGGGAGCCTGAGCTCATCATCAGCCGTGCCGCAGCATCGGTGAGCTGGCGGATCCGGGCTGCAGACCGGGCGGCCTGCGCCGCTTGCTCCGGCTGCACTGCATCCATCGTCGTGTCCATCGTGTGTCCTACGTTCCGTCAAAAAACCTGTTTTTGAATGCTCACTCATCTGAAATGAATGACCATTCACCCTGTGAGCCTAACCACAGATTTTCGTTCTGGCAAGAGTCCGGACGAAAAAACTTTTGCCCGAACCTAGAGTTCGGCGCGCAGAAGCCGACGTGGTTGCCTAGACTGGTACCCATGACATCTCAGACTGCTTCCCGCCTTGTTCGTGGCACCGCGCTGGCTTGTATCGCTGTGCTCGGGTTGACCGCATGCGGTTCCGACGACGCCGAAACTCCCCCGACCCCGGAGACCAGCACCCCATCGGATTTGGAAATACCTGAAGCACCCGAAGAGACCGAGCAGGAAGTCGCCCTGGCTGAAACT
>DATBUK010000001.1:0-6017 GCA_036516155.1 Yaniella sp. | reverse complement strand
AACACGCTGATCCTGCTACCGATAACTTCTATGAGGCGCTTGGAACGTTCCTGCGCCGAACCAAGCACCAGGCGATTGCTTCCGACGACTGGGCTGTCGAGAAGTTGCCGCCGCATTTGCGTTTCACCTTCCAGGTCGTGGATGAGCGGGGGGCAATTGTCGGTACCGATGACGACCTTGCCCGTCTCCAGCGTCAACTTGCCGGTCGAAACCAAACCGCATTAGCCGCTTCTTTGACCGATGCGGCACAGGCCAAAGGTGTACAGCTTCCGAAGAACGACAATAAGCCAGCCAAGCCGGGGAGAACAAAGCGCAATCGTCCGGCCACGCCCCCGCCGCCCAAACCGACAGGACCCACTGTGTCCCCTCAGACCGGGCTCACCAGCTGGACCATCCCAGACATTCCTGAAACCGTGCAAACGTCGGTGTGGACGGGATCAGCGCATCAACAGGTCACCGGCTATCCGGCGCTGCAAGCCGAACAGGGCAAAACCCCTTCAGCGGCGCTGGTAATCCTCCGGACGGCCGGAGAACAGGCCGCCGTGCACCGCGGCGGGATCATCGCACTCCTTCAAGCCCAGCTCCCAAACCCCCAGCGCTATATTCTCGATCACCTCTCACCGACCGAGAAACTTGCGTTTGCCCACTCCCCCTACCCAAACAGTGCCGCGCTGGTCGCCGATTGCACCCGGGCTGGCATCGACGCGCTTCTGCCAGACACCCTGCCCATGACAAAGACGGAATTCGAACAGCTCAAGACGACTGTGCAGCAGGAACTGATCGACACCACGTTTAAAGTCACCCAGGTCGTAGCAGAGATTCTCAACCTGTCGCGGGAGGTGGATCGTCGCATCCGCAAAATCCGTTCACTGGCTCTGGCTGCAGCGGCAGCAGACCTCCGTGCCCAGCACGATACACTCATACGGAAAGATTTTGTTTCACAAACCGGTTGGCAGCACCTGCGGCACCTCCCGCGGTATCTTGAGGCGATGAAACTGCGCATCGACAAACTCGATGCCGGTGGTGCACTGCAGCGTGACGGATTAAACATGCAGGTTGTCCACGAATTAGAAAACGCCTATGAGGACCTGAAAGCTCAGGCCCCCACAGGCGTACCAACGCCAGCCGCAATTCGGGAGGTTTTCTGGTTGCTCCAAGAGCTGCGAGTGTCGTATTTTGCGCAGGAACTTGGCACCGCGATCAGCGTCAGTGAAAAACGACTCCGCCAGGCCATCAAGGCTGCAGAAGCGTCGTTGACTTAGTCTGCCGGGACAAATTCTCCGTAGCCGGCATCGCGCAGAGCGGCGCGCAGTTTCTTCGCGGCGTCTTCCATTTTGTCATCTTCTGGTTCGCGGATGATGTTCGTCATGTCGAAGTCCGCCATCGATTGGGTCGGGAAGACATGCATGTGCATATGTGGGATCTCATAGCCCTGGATGATAAGTCCGGACCGCACGGCACCAAGACCCGTCACCTGTGCAGCGCCAATGCGTGAAGCGACCGTATACAGGTGGTTGTTGAGGTCTTCCGGGACGTCTGTCCACATGTCGATTTCTTCACGTGGTACCACCAGCGTGTGACCGTACGTCAGCGGGCTGATATCCAAAAAGGCTGCACACCGGTCGTCCTGCCAGATAAACCGTCCCGGCAGTTCGCCGTTCATGATCTTGGTGAAAACAGATGACACGAGCTCTCCTCAACTTTCCATCATTATGTACCCGTCCCAGTCTAATCATGTCAGGGCGCGATACTGTCCGAGGACGCTTAGACGTCATCGGGCATGGAACCTGGGGCTTCCCCCGTGGCGACCGGCATATCACGAGACGACGACCACGCAGACCAAGATCCCGGGTAAAGCGCACCGTCGAGACCTGCTAGCGCAAGACCAAGGACCGTTTTGGCTGCGGTCACGCCAGATCCACAGTAAGCTGTCACCGCTGTATTGGCAGTAATACCGTACTGGGCGAAGTGTTCGCGCAGTTGTTCGGCGGGGAGAAACTTGCCGTCCTCATCGGTGAGTTCAGCAGCAGGAGCGGAAATCGCGGACGGAATATGGCCGGCGATCGGATCGATTGGTTCATCTTCACCGGTGTAGCGTTGGAACGCTCGAGCATCGAGCAGCACCCCGTCTTGACGAGTAAATTCTGGCACCTCGTGGGTATTGACGACCGGCATCTTGCCCCAGGAAAGATAAGCAGAACCGATACGGGGTAAAACTTCACCGGCGTGAAGCGGTAGGTCGGCGGCCCGCCACGCATCGAGACCCCCGTCGAGCACATAGACATCGGTCAGGCCGGCATACCGGAGTAACCACCAAGCTCGCGCTGCCGCAGAAGCTGCGACGGCATCGTAGACGACGACGGTGTCTTCATCGTTGAGACCCAACATCCGGACGGCTTCGGTAAATTTTGCCGGATCCGGTAGCGGATGACGTCCAGCCGCCGGCGCCCCGTGGCCCGCCAGGTGGCTGGTCATGGAGACGTAGACGGCGCCAGGAATATGGCCTTGCCGGTAGGCCTCATGGTTCTGGGTGGAGTCGGTAGCTGACCAGCGGACGTCCCAAATGACAAGCCGACCGGGGGAAGGCACGGGGGTGGGCGCTACGAATCCCCCGGGTTGTTGCGGGAGCTGGTCTGCTAGCAAGCGGGTTCGGACTTCGACCGTCGATGCATCGGGCAGACTGTAGTCTGTGCGGTCAAGCCCCATCCAGGCAGCAAGCACATCAACACTGACAAGTACAGGTTGATTCATTCGACAATGCCTCCAGCAAAAATGGCACGGTGCCATATAAACAGTGGTCTGACACGCAGCGTGCCAAAAGGTCGCGGGATTTTCACATCATTTACTTTAGCCCTGGAGTAGTGGATTTGCACAGTCAGCTGAGAAACCCTGTGAACTCTTCGGCAGTTGATGGTTCCTTGCTACACTGAGGGCCGAGTTCATCACACCTACAACAGCAGGGAGCTTTCCGTCATGTCGTCAGCTTCATCGTCACGGCCCCGTAGCCGGAATACGTGGCAGAAGCAGGCCATCGATGAAATCTTGGACAGTAGTCCAGACTTTCTGTCAGCACAGCAAGTCCACCAGTCCGTGGCCGATAGCGGACGGTCAGTATCGTTGGCCACCGTCTATCGGGTGCTCCAAGCCCAAGTCGAAGATGGCGTGCTCGATATTTTAGCGTTGGAGGACGGACAGACGTTATTTCGCAAATGCGCCTCGACCGGGCATCATCATCACCTCGTATGTCGAAACTGTCGGGCGACCGAAGAAATCGAAGCTCCGAAAGTCGAACAGTGGGCAGATCACGTCGGTGCCGATTTTGGGTACACCGATATCGACCACACCTTAGAAATTTATGGGCTCTGCCCGAATTGCGCTCAGAGCGCTTCGTAGCGGCTGAACCGTTCGGCAGCCTGGTTCTCGTCGATCTCAAGCGCATCGCCCTCGGCAGTGCATTCGGGAAGTTCGACCACGGTGGTGCCTTCAATGTCTGCTGGTTCGTGCAGACTGCCTAGACCATAGGCGGCTTCAAGGTTGTGACGCGTCAAGACGTCTTCGGGTGTTCCAGCGGCGATGACTTTACCGTCCATCAGGATGACGTGGTCAGCTGCGGCGGCTTCGTCCAGGTCGTGGGTCGTCAAAATGACCGAGTGACCGTGCTTTTCCACTTCGGCATGGATGACGTCATCGATGATTCGCATCGACGTCAGGTCGAGTCCGGTCATGGGCTCATCGAGCACCAGAATTTCGTGTCCCTGAGCAATGCCCTGAGCAACATAGACCCTCTGACGTTGTCCACCGGAGAGTTCTTCAAGGTGACGATTTTTGAGGTCGGTAATGTTCATGACTTCCATCGCGTAATTGATCGCATTGCGATCTGCCGAACGAAAGAGTCCAAACCAGCCGCGCTGGGCATAGCGGCCCATCGATACCACGTCTTTGACGGTGATCGGAGTGCCGGTTGGGAAAACCACCGATTGCATGACAAACGAGATGTCTTGTTTCACCTCTTTGACCGGTTGGCCCAAGACACGGATCTCGCCGGCACTTGGGGATAAGATCCCAGCGATGGCTTGTAATAGCGTAGTCTTGCCAGACCCATTGGGACCGATGACCGCGGTAATTTTTCCCTGTGGAATCGTAAAACTCGACGCCGATACGGCTCGATGCGAGCCGCGGTACAACACAATGTCCTGGGCTGTTACGAGAGTCATGAGGCTCCTTGCTCAGCGGGTGCTGTGGTGCGCTGACGACGCGTCACCGCAGCGGACGTTTCTCGAATTGTTAGAACCACAAAGAAACCGACGATCGCCACCAGCGCCATCGACGCTCCGGCAGCAGTTCCCACATGGTAACTGAGAATCAATCCAACAGTAACAGAGACCACGCCGATCACGAGTGACGACAGGATCATTCGGGGTACTGTTCGAGTCATGAGCGCAGCGGTGGCTGCCGGTCCGATGAGTAGCCCCAACACCAATAATGTCCCGACGGCTTGGAATGATCCGATCACGGCGGCCGCGATCATCATGAGCAGTAACCAGTGCGTCAGCTGTGGGCGCATTCCGAGGGCTTCGGCTTTATCCGGCGAAAAGGACAGCGCCATCAGTGGCCGATACAATACTAATGATGTAACCCCGACCCCCAGTACAAAGAGCAACTGGACACCGATGTCGGTCCAGGTCACCCCCAGCGCATCGCCGAACAGAATCGCGGTCAGCGACCCTTGGAAACTATCGGCCCGAGATATGAGGACCACACCGAGGGCCATCATGCCGACGAATAATAAGCCAATAGCGGTATCTTCTTTCAGGCTGGTGGTCCGGTAGACCAGTTCCATGAGCGTGACCATCACGAGCGCGGCCAGTGCTGCCCCGAGGTAGGGAGAAAAGCTAAAGACGACTGCAGCAGCGATGCCCGGCACTACCCCGTGAACAAACGCATCACCAAAGAAGCTCATGCCGCGCAGCACCAACCACACGCCCACGAAACTCGACATCAGCGCTGCGAGCAGTCCACCCAAAAGTGCACGTATTTGGAAGCCAGCTTGGAATGGTTCCAAGAACCAGTTCAGTATGTCCACTGCGTGCAGTTCTCCTTCTTCACAATGCTCACGAATTCAACGCCTCTACCAGCGCCTGAGCGTTATACAGCATCGCATCTTGGTAAGTTTCAGCCTCTGAACCCGCTTCACCGACACCACTCTCATAGAGTTCCACGACCGGTATGTCACTGTCAGTTTCGGCAGACAACGCGGTAATCATGCGGTTGGTGGTTGCTTTCGAGGTGATCAGTGCATCAGCACCTTCCTCATCCAACAACATCGCCAGTTCAGCCAATGACTGGGATGATGGTTCACCATCGGTTGAACCACCCGGAATCACCACCCCGGTGATCTCCAGACCATATCGGTCAGCAAAGTAACCATAGGCGGCGTGGTCGGTCACCAGTTTGGCCGAGTCAACTTCATCGAGTATTTCCGCGATTTCAGCATCGACGTCTTGCAGTTCCGCTGCAACTTCTTGTCCACAGGTCACATAGGTATCATCACCGGTGACTTCGGCAATCTGTTCGCCCATCAGGGCTGCACCGTCAGCCATCCTGGCGACGTCCATCCAGATGTGCGGGTCGTAGGCTCCGTGATTATGTTCATCGTGCTGGTCGTGCTCATGGTCGTGGTCGTCCTCAAGCGGCAGAGGATCCAGCTCCGGGGCAAGTTCCAAGACCTCCGCCCCATCAGTGACCGCATTGTCGAGCGAGCGCTGCATTGCCGACTCCAAGCCCAACCCATTGGTGATGACCAGATCCGCGGTAATCATGTCCGCGATCTGCGCACTTGAAGCTTCGAACTGGTGTGGATCATCGGCAGCACTCATGAGGATTTGCGTATGACCCCCGGCGCATTCGGTGATTTGCTCAGCGATTGACCCTAATTGGGTGGTAGTCGTGACGACCGTCGCGGTGGCATTCGCATCGGCCGAGGAGCCATCTGTTTCCGTACTACATGCCGACAGGGT